>JADGOG010000056.1 GCA_017883065.1 Acidimicrobiales bacterium
TCGGCCGGTGCCGTCTTCCTCGGCCTGAACTCGCCGGCCAGCATGGGCGACTACCTGGCCGGACCCAACCATGTGCTGCCCACCAACCGGACCGCCCGTTTCGCCAGCGCGCTCCGCGTGGACGACTTCCGGAGGCACATCCACGCCGTGAGCATCACGGAGAAGGCCATCGAGCAACTGGGGCCCCACGTGGTCACCCTGGCGGAGACCGAGGGTCTCCCCGCCCACGCCGAATCGGTCCGAGCCCGATGGCAGCGTTAGGTGGAGGGCGGGATCGGCCACCGGTCCGTCCCGACCTCTCGTCGCTCTCCGGGTACCACTCCGCACAGGTGGCGGTGGAGGTTCGCCTGAACACCAACGAGTCCCCCCTTGCCCCGCCGGCGGAGTGGCTCGAGGCGTATCGCCGGGGCCTCGCCGATATCGCCTTCAACCGGTACCCGGACCGGGAGGCGAAGGAACTGCGTGCAGCCATCGCAGAGAGCCACGGCGTGCAGCCCGAACGCATCTTCTGCGCCAACGGGTCGAACGAGGTCCTCCAGTCCCTGATGCTGGCCTACGGCGGCGCGGACCGGTCGGTGGCGGTGTTCGAGCCCACCTACACGATGCACGCCCACATCGCCCGGATCACCGGTACCGGGGTGGTTGCCGGCCGCCGCACCGACCGGTTCGAACTCGACCTCGACGAGGTGGCACGCGTGCTGGGAGAGAGCCGGCCGGTACTCACCTTCCTGGCCTCGCCGAACAACCCCACCGGACGCGCTGAGTCGCTCGAGACCATCGAGGCGGTCCTCGCCTTGGCGCCGGGACTGGTGGTGGTGGACGAGGCCTACGGCCAGTTCGCCCCCTCCTCGGCTCTGGAGATGGTGGAGCGCAGCGGACCAGGGTCCGACCGGCTGGCGGTGGTCCGCACCTTCTCGAAGACCTGGTCGATGGCCGGGGTCCGGCTGGGGTACCTGGTGGCCCACCCCGAGGTGGTCGAAGCGTGCGAGTTGGTGGCCCTGCCCTACCACCTCGACGCGTCCAAGCAGCTGGCCGGACGACTGGCCCTCCGGTTCACCACCGAGATGGAGACCAGGGTGGCCATGTTGAAGGAGGAGCGCGGCCGGATCGCCGCAGGGCTCGACGATCTGCCGGTGGAGAGCTGGCCGTCGGATGCCAACTTCATCCTCTTTCGGCCGACGTCCAAACCCGCCCGGGAGGTCTGGTCCGATCTCCTGGCCGGGTCCGTCCTCGTGCGAGACTGTTCGGAGTGGCCGGGACTCGCCGGATGCCTACGCGTCACGGTGGGGCTCCCTGTGGAGAACGACCGGTTCCTGGCCGCACTGAGTGAAAGCCTGCGATGAACGACACCGCCACCGCTGCACGACCGACCCGGAGCGGCTCCGCCCGACGTGCCACCAAGGAGACCTCCATCGAGGTCGCCCTCACCGTCGACGGGACCGGTGCCACCGAGGTCTCGACCGGACTGCCCTTCTTCGATCACATGATCAGTCAGCTGGGACGCCATGGTGGCTTCGATCTGACCGTGCTGGCCCAGGGCGATCTCGACGTCGACGCCCACCACACCGTCGAGGACGTCGGCATCTGCGTCGGGGAGGTGCTGGCCCAGGCGCTCGGGGACAAGGCGGGGATCCGCCGGTTCGGGTCGATCGCCCTCCCGCTCGACGAAGCACTGGTGGAGGTGGCGCTCGACCTGTCTGGTCGACCGTTCCTCGCCTACGACATCGACTTCGCCCCCGACACCATCGCCCTCGGGACACCGCCGTTCGATCCGCAACTGGCCGAGGAGTTCTGGAGGGCGTTCGCCACTGCGGCCGGCCTGACCCTCCATCTCCGCCTGCGGAGCGGCAAGAACACCCACCACATCCTCGAGGCGTCGTTCAAGGGGGTGGCTCGCGCCCTGCGGGACGCGGTCTGCTACGAGGGTGGTGGCATCCCTTCGACCAAGGGGACGCTGTGATCGAGGATGGCCGGGCCACCACGGGCAGGGTCGCGCCCCTGGCCGGCCGGGGTACCTTCCGATGATTGCCGTGCTCGACTACGGGATCGGGAACCTCCGCTCGGCCGAGAAGGCGCTGCAGTTCCTGGGGGCGGACGCTCTCTTGGTGGACGATCCCGACCTGGCGGCCACGGCTGACGGCGTGGTCCTCCCCGGGGTCGGGGCGTTCGGTCCCTGCGTGCAGGCACTGCGTGCGAGTGGACTGGATGCGGTGGCACGCCAGGCCATCGAACTGGGCATCCCCTTCTTGGGGATCTGCGTCGGCTTCCAACTGCTCTACGAGGGATCCGACGAGGATCCTTCCGAGGAAGGGCTCGGTGTGCTCACCGGTGTGGTGCGCCGCCTGCCCTCCGGCGTCAAGCACCCCCAGATGCAGTGGAACCTTCTGGACAAGGTGGCACATCGGGAGTCCGGGCTGCTGCGCGATGTGCCCGATCCCACCTGGGTCTACTTCGTGCACTCCTTCGCTCCCGAGGTGACCGCCGATGCCACGTCCACCTGTGAGTACGGGGGGACGGTGACCGCCTCTGCCGAGATGGGACCCGTCTGGGGGACCCAGTTCCACCCGGAGAAGTCCGGTGCGGTCGGTCTCGGCATTCTCGAGAACTTCGTCGGTGCGGTGCGCCGGACCGACGCCGGTGCTGGCACCGGTGCCGGTGCTGCCGGTTCGGTGGGCACTGCCGGCTGATGGACCTCTACCCGGCCATCGATATCCGAGGGGGAGGGGCGGTCCGACTCACCCAGGGCGACTTCGACCGGGAGAGCAGCTACGGCGATCCCCTCGCCTTGGCCGGGCGGTTCATCGCAGGAGGGGCGCCGTGGCTGCACGTTGTCGATCTCGACGCCGCCCGTGGGGGCCGTCCGGTCAATCGGGCCACAGTGCTGGCCATCGCCGCCGCCGCGGGCGTGTCCGGGGTCCCCGTGCAGACCGGCGGCGGAATTCGTTCCGAAGGGGATGTCGACGAGCTGTTGGCCGGCGGTGTACGCCGGGTGGTCTTCGGCACCATGGCGCTCGAGGATCCCGGGTTGGTGCGGCGGACGGCGGGTCGGCATCCCGGCCAGGTGGCGGTGGGCATCGACTACCGGACCCGGCCCGACGGAGTGACCGAGGTGGCCGTCCGCGGCTGGGAGGAGGGCAGCGGTCGGACGGTGGCCGATCTCCTGGCCGAGCTGGATGACGCCGGGGTCGCGGCGGTGATCGTGACCGCCATCGAGCGGGACGGGATGCTGACCGGCCCGGACTTGGCCGGTCTGCGCACGGTCCTGGGCTCGACCAGCATTCCGGTGATCGCCTCTGGCGGTGTGGGCGCGGTCGGTGACATCGAGGCGCTGGCCGGCCTGGTCGTCGAACCGGAGGGAACGCAGGGGGACGGCGATGCCGATCCGGGACGTCGCCTGACCGGTGCCATCACCGGTAAAGCCCTGGTGGATGGCCGGATGTCGGTGGAAGAGGGGGTGGCCGCGTGCGCACAGTTCGGGTGATCCCCTGCCTCGACGTGGATGCGGGCCGGGTGGTCAAGGGCGTGCAGTTCACCGACCTGTTCGATGCCGGCGATCCGGTGGAGTTGGCCACCCGCTACGACGCCCAGGGAGCCGATGAGCTCGTCTTCCTCGACATCACCGCATCCTCGGACAACCGGAAGACCATGGTCGACGTGGTCTCCCGCACCGCCGAGGTGGTGTTCATCCCCTTCACCGTCGGTGGGGGGGTCCGCTCGGTCGACGATGCCCGGCTGCTGCTCCGCGCCGGTGCCGACAAGGTGGGGGTGAACACGGCGGCCGTCGACCGACCGGAGCTGGTCACCGAGCTGGCCGCCGAGTTCGGGAGCCAGTGTGTGGTCGTGGCGGTCGACGCTCGGCGGCGGCCCGAGGGAGCGTCGGCTACCGGGGGCCCCGGGTGGGACGTGTACACCCACGGGGGTCGGACACCCACCGGTCTCGACGTGCTCGAGTGGTGCGAGCGGTCCGCCGCCCTCGGAGCCGGTGAGATCCTCCTCACCTCCATGGATCGGGACGGCACCCGCGACGGGTTCGATCTCGACCTCACCGACCAGGTAGCCGGGCGGTGTCCGGTTCCGGTGATCGCCTCGGGCGGCGTGGGCACCCTCGACCATCTGGCCGAAGGCGCGTTGGTGGGCCACGCCGACGCGGTGCTGGCCGCGTCGATCTTCCACCTCGGGGAGTTCACCATCGGGGAGGCCAAGACCCACCTCGAGGCGGCTGGGGTGGCAGTACGCCCCGGGACTGTCGGGACGTAGCCCCGGTCGGACACCGGGTACCCCTGAGGTAGCCTTCCCCTGTGGCCACCACGACGACGACACCACCGCCGAGCAGCAAGAACGGTGATGTCGGCGCGACCAAACTGCCCATCACCGTCCTGGCCGACCGGGTGCTGGTGCAGGTCGGCCAGGCCGAGGGCGAGCGCCGGTCCCGGGCCGGAATCCTCATCCCGGCCACCGCGCAGGTGTCGCGTCGTCTGACCTGGGCCGAGGCGGTCGCGGTCGGCCCCCATGTCCGTTCGGTCAAGATCGGCGACAACGTCCTCTTCAATCCCGAGGACAGGTTCGAGGTGGAGGTCCAGGGCGAGGAGTATGTCATCCTGCGCGAGCGGGACATCCATGCAGTGGCGGCCACCCGGATCGACGGCGGGACGGGGCTGTACCTCTGACCTTCGCTGACCGGACGAGGCGCCGGTGGTATCCCGGGAGGTCCGCCGCTGGGGGATCGCAACGGGCACGTCCACGACCGCAACGGTCCCGAGCCCGTCAGGGCGGGAAGATCGGCACCGGTTCGCTCATCCGGACCGTCATGCGGGAACACGGCACCGACCAGGCAGCGCCGGCGAGCAGCAGGCACCGACGAGACAGACGACACTGACCACTCAGACCACTCAGATCGTGGAATCGGCACAGGCCTTGCAGATCACACAGACCATGCACTCGACAGCAGCCAGAAGAAGGATCAGGGAGCACAGCTCGTGAGCACAGACGGGACATCCACCACGTTCGAGGCGACGCCGATCCCCTTCACCGAGGAGGAGCTCGCCCTCGTGACGTACAACAGCGACGGCCTGGTCGGCGCCATCGTCCAGGATGCATCGGACGGCGCCGTCCTGATGTTCGCATTCATGAACAGCGAGTCGCTCCGGCGCACCCTCGAGACGGGGCGGACCTGGTTCTGGAGCAGGAGCCGTCAGGAATTCTGGTGCAAGGGTGAGACCTCCGGTGAGCGGCAGTACGTGCGCAGTCTCAGCTACGACTGTGACGGTGATGTCCTGCTGGTGGTGGTCGATCAGGAGGGCGGCGGTGCTTGCCACACCGGCAACCGGACCTGCTTCTACCGAGCCTTCGGCGACGGCCTCCAGGACTCGTGAGCGGTCCCCTCGACGGAGGGTCCACCGGGCCCGGTTCCGCCGGATTCCGATCCCTCGCCTCCAAGCACCGAATCGTGCCGGTCTGGCGTGAGCTGGTGGCCGACACCATCACCCCGGTGGCCGCCTTCCTCCAGATCGTCGGTGAGGACGGGCAGAGCGGCTTCCTCCTCGAGTCGGTGGAAGGCGGCGAACGATGGGGCCGCTACTCCTTCGTTGGTCGCAACCCCCTGGCCACGGTCACCGCCCGCCATGGCACGGTGACCTGCACGGGGAGCCTCGATCTCGACGCGGTGACTGACGGGGCGGTCACCGCCACCGGCAGCGTGCTGGCCGCACTGGAAGCCATCCTGGATGCGTTCGAGTCACCCGACCTTCCCGATCTGCCGCCGCTCCACGCCGGCCTGGTCGGCTACCTCGGCTACGACGTGGTCCGCGAGGTGGAGCACCTCCCCGACGTCCCCTCCGACGACCTCGGCCAGCCCGATGCCATCCTGGCCGTCATCGGTCAGTTGGCCGCGTTCGACCACTGGCGCCAGCGGGTGGTGCTCATCGACAACGTGATGATCGAACCCGAGTGGGGAGATGCCGAGCTCGAGGACGCCTACCGCTCGGCACTGGTGCGCCTCGATCAGCTGGCTGCGGACTGCTTCCGGCCGCTCGAGCAGCCAGCCCGACTCCTCCCGACACGGGTGGCCCCGCCCGACGACGTGGTGCGCACCATGTCCGACACCCTCTATGAGGATGCCGTACGTGCCGCCAAGGAGCACGTGACCGCCGGCGACGTGTTCCAGGTCGTGCTCTCCCAGCGATTCGATCTCGGCTCGCTCGGTGCCGACCCGTTCGACGTCTACCGGGTCCTGCGCCTGGTGAACCCCAGTCCGTACCTCTATTTCCTCCGCTTTCCCGAGGTCACGGTGGTGGGCGCCTCACCAGAGCCGATGGTCCGCCTCCGGGACGGCACGGTGGTATCGCGGCCGATTGCCGGGTCACGTCCCCGGGGCGTGACCCCTGCCGATGACGCACGACTCGAGGGGGAGCTGGTCGAGGACCCCAAGGAGGTCGCCGAGCACGTGATGCTGGTCGACCTGGCCCGCAACGACGTGGGCCGGGTGGTCTCGTTCGGCACCGAGGTGGTCGACGAGATGATGGTGGTCGAGCGGTACAGCCACATCATGCATCTGACCTCGCAGGTTTCGGGCCGGCTGGCTCCGGGAAAGGGCCCCATCGACGTCCTGAGAGCCACCCTGCCGGCAGGAACCCTCTCCGGCGCCCCTAAGGTCCGGGCCATGGAGATCATCGATGACCTCGAGCCGACGAAGCGGGGCGTCTACGGCGGTGTGGTGGGCTATCTCGACTTCTCGGGCAATCTCGACACGGCCATCGCCATCCGGACCATGACGGTGGCCCCCGACGGCCGGGCGTCTGTCCAGGCCGGCGCGGGGATCGTGGCCGACAGCGATCCCGCTTCGGAAAACGCCGAGTGCGCCCACAAGGCGGCGGCCATGCTGTCGGCCGTGGCCATGGCACGGGCCGCAGCGCGATCCGGGGACCATGGCAGTGGCAGTGGCGGTGGATCGGGCGCTGCTGGCGCTGCTGGCGCTGCTGGCGGGAGCATGCAACCGGTGGCGCCATGACCAGCTTCAGCATGGAGAGTGACGTGCGCGCCGAGTACCAAGCCCTCCGGTCCACGGCCGGCGTGCATCTGCTGCGGCGGGACGTGATCAGGGTGTCGGGACCCGCAGCCGCCTCCTACCTCCAGGGTCAGTGCAGCCAGGACGTGGAGGCGCTCGCAAGCGCCGGAGGCTCGGGAGCCGCACCGATCACCGCCGACGCCCTGCTCCTCAGTCCTCAGGGGAAGATCGACACCTATCTGCGGATCACCCGTCTGGGCGACGACGAGTTCATCCTCGACACCGACGACGGCTTCGGCGAGGTGGCCATCGCCCGGCTCGAACGCTTCCGGCTGCGCGTCAAGGTGGAGTTCGAACTGGTGCCTTGGGCGTGCATGGCCATCAGAGGGCCTGCCGCGCTGGGCGCGGTCATCGGCAGTCCGCAGCTGGTGCTGCCCGTCGAATGGCCCGGTCTGGCCGGGGTGGACCTCCTCGGACCCGGTCCCGACGGTGGTCTGGCCGAATGGGTCTGCGATCAGGCGGTCCGGTGTGGCGACCCCGCCTGGGAGGCGGCTCGGATCGAAGCCGGCATCCCGGTCAACGGACGCGAAGTGACCGAGGGATCGATCGCCGCCGAGGTCGGACTGGTGGATCGTACGGTGTCGTTCACCAAGGGCTGTTTCACCGGCCAGGAGTTGGTGGCCCGGATCGATTCCCGGGGGTCGAACGTGGCCAGGCGTCTCAGTGGGGTGGTCATCGAGGACCTTCCGACCACCGTGTCCGTTCCGGTGGGTGCCGCTGTCTGGACCGTCGACCAGGAGCACCAGGTGGGACAGCTCTCCTCGGTGGCATGGTCACCGGGATCCCAGTCGTCGGTGGCGTTGGCCACACTGCACCGGCGGGTCACTCCACCCGAATCCGTCCTCGTGCGCTGGGAGGATTCCAGTGGGCCTCGTACGGTGCACGCCATGGCCCATCCGCTGCCGCTGGTGGTGTGACCGCACCGGGAGCTCCGTCAGTGCGCCGGGACCAACGGAAGAGTGCACCGTGCCGGGGAGCGTCGGTGCCAGCCGTTCCGGGAGTGGTAGACCATCACCCGAACCGCTGGCCGCGGCACTGCTGAGGGGGTGAAGCAGGCCAGGTCACCTTCGTAGCCCAGGGGAGGCGCTGATGACCACCGATGCACCGTTGAGCCCGGCGACACCGACCGCCGACCACATCACCACCTCGAGCCGTGACCCCCACGAGCTGGCGGCACGTCTCCAACAGTGGCTCCACGCCACACTGGGTTGCGACCGCGCTCCTTCGATCTCCGACGTGAGCAGTCCCGAGGGGAACGGCATGTCCTCGGAGACACTCCTGTTCACGGCACGGTGGCTCGAGGCCGACGTCGAGAACGAACGCCGGCTGGTCGCCCGGATCGAGCCGCCGGCGTCGGACCATCCGATCTTCACCACCTACGATCTCGACATGCAGTTCCGGGTGATGCGCCTGGTGGGGGAGCACACGTCGGTCCCGGTGCCCAGGACGCTGTGGTTCGAGCCTGATCCTGCCATCCTCGGAGGACCGTTCTTCGTGATGGAACGGATCGACGGCCTCGTCCCGCCCGACGTCCTGCCCTACACATTCGAGGGAAGTTGGTTGTTCGAGGGCTCGGCCTCGGACCGCCAGACCCTGCAGACATCCGCCATCGAGGCCATGGCGGGGATCCACTCGATCACCCCCGATCGATTCGACCTCGACTTCCTCCACGTCGAAGCTTCGGGGGACACCGCTCTCGAGCGCCTCCTCGATCGCTGGAAGAGCTATCACTCCTGGGTCATCCAGGACACGCCGTCCCCGGTGCTCCAGGAAGGCTTTGCCTGGCTCGAGGACAACCTTCCCACCGACGTCGGCGCCGATGCTCTCGCGTGGGGCGACGGACGGATCGGGAACATGATGTTCGAGGGCAATCGGGTGGTTGCGGTACTCGACTGGGAGATGGCGTCTGTGGCGCCCCCCGAGGTCGACCTCGGGTGGATGTGCTATCTCCACCGGTTCTTCCACGACATCGCCGTCGACCTCGGAGCGACCGGCCTGCCGGAGATGTTCCGCCCGGTCGATGTGGCCGAGACGTACGCCAAGGCATCGGGCACCGTCCCCGGCGACCTGACCTGGCACATGATGTTCGCCGCCGTCAGGCACGGAGCGATCATGCGACGGGTCAGCGAGCGGGCCATCCAGTTCGGTGAAGCGGTCAAGCCCGACGACATCGACGACCTGATCATCCACCGGGCGACGCTGCGGGCCATGCTCGACGGTGAGTACTGGTCCCACATCTCATTCTGAGCGGGCGTGACGGCCGGTCGGCCGGCTGGTCGATCGGTCGTCTGATTGGGTGGTCGGGTGGTCGGTCGGTCGGGTGGTCGGTTGGTCGCCGGGCGGTCAGACGCCGAGGCTGCCGCGTGCAGCCCGCTCGAACAGCCGGTGGGGCAGAAGCCGTTTGCCCATGACGCCGATACGTTCATCCAGCCTTCCCACCGAGGTTCTGCGGGGCGGCCGCTTCGCCTCCAGCACCCGCTGAACGGCCTGGGCCACCGCATCGGGCGGGGCACCGTTGGCTTCATCGGCGGCCATCAGCCCGATCGCCTTGAACGCAGCGGATGCGTAGGGGTCGTCTCCCGATGGTACCGACACGGTGCGGCGCCTCTCCGTGAACTCGGTCTGCACGTTTCCCGGTTCGACCATGGTCACGTGGATGCCGAATGGCCCGACCTCGTAGGCCAACGCCTCCCCGAACCCCTCCATGGCGAACTTGCTGGCGCTGTAGAACGCCTGAAACGGAAGCCCGAGCACCCCGCCGATCGAACTGATCAGGACGATCCGTCCGTGTCCCTGTCGACGCATGACCGGGAGTGCTTGCTGCACGACACGCACCGCCCCCCAGAAGTTCGTCTCCAACTGAGCCCGGGCCTCGTCGATGTGCGTCTGCTCCACCGATCCGGCCAGACCCCATCCGGCGCAGGCCACCACGGCGTCGATGCGACCTCCTGCCGCCTCGAGGACATCGAAGCCGGCCGCCACCGAGGTGTCGCTGTCGACGTCCATCACCATCGGCGACCACCCGCCAGGCGAGGTGCCCCGACGACTGGCCCCGTAGACCTGCCATCCCCTCCCGTGCATCCGGTCGGCACAGGCTGTGCCGATTCCGGCCGACGCCCCGGTGATGAGCAGCACCTTGTCCATGGAGACTCCGTTCTGTGGCGAAGGTCAGGCGAGGCTATCGCCCGACGGAGCTCCGTTCGGACCCAGGCTTGCCGATCCGGGGCCGGCCGGGTGCAGCCACACCACCACCCCGGTGCCTGTGCCCGATCCCGATCCGACGCCCATGGAAGTTCCGGTGGCGACGGGCGACTGGGCCTCGACACGTGCCCCCATGGCCGCGGCCAGCTCCGCCACGATGGCGAGACCCAGTCCGGCTCCCTTCCGGCGGCCCTCGACCCGATCAGAGCTGAAGTGTCGGTCGAAGACCAGCGTCAGTTCGTCGGCAGGGATGCCGGGACCGTCGTCGACGACCCAGATGGCCGGCACCGGTGGGGACGAGGCGGATCCAGCGGGACCCGGCACCAACCCCGTGGTTGGATCCGGAGACCCTGCTGACACACTGCTACGCGGCGCGATGACACCGGCACCGACCACGATCCGGTGCCGGGCGAACGAAGCTGCGTTCTCGATCAGGTTGGCCACGATCTGTCCGAGGCGGTCCGCGTCGGCGACCACCCACACGGGAGACGTGGTGCCAGGGGCCACGAGCAGCTCGAGGTCGAGGTCCGCTGCCCGATGCTGGAAGCCCTCCACCATCCGGACCACCACCTCCACTGCGTCCACCGGCTGGAGGTCGAACGAGAACCGGTGCGCATCGAGCCGGGCCAGGTCGAGCAGATCCTGTACGAGCCGTTCCAGCCGTCGGGATTCAGAGGCGATGACCACGGCGGCTGCAGTGGGGTCGTCGATGGTGCCGTCGATCACCGCCTCCGCGTACCCGCGGATCGAGGTGAGCGGTGTCCGCAGCTCGTGGGAGACCGATAGGAGGAATTGGCGCTCCTGGTTCCGGGCCCGCACCAGGTTGCCGCCCATCGTGTTGATCGACTCGGCCAGCTGGGCGAACTCGGGAATCTCGTGTTCGGTGACCGGCACTCTGGCGTCAAGATCGCCGTCTGCGATCCGTCGGGTGGCGCTTACTGCCGCCACCAGCGGCCTGGTGAACCGACGGGCAAGGCCGGCGGCCACCAGGGCGGCGATGGCCAATCCGATGGCACTTACCAGGCCGAAATAGCGAAGTCCGTTGGCTGGATCGTGAGTCTGACGGGTGATGATCAGCACCGGCGTGTATGTCGTGACCGTGACCACGGGCGTGGGAACCGCCGAATAGACCAACAGGGAATGGGTATGGCCGGAGACCTGTTGGCCGGCCTGGAGCACCGGTACCCGCAGTTGGTCCCGGTTCAGACCGGAGGGGATGATGCCTTGGATGGTTCCGTCGGGGTAGAGCCTGATCACCCCGATCCCCGAGAAGGCGCCTGCGTGGGCGATGACCCTGAGTTCACGCCGAAAGGAGGCCCGGGTGACACCGACCTCGCTGGTGAATGCCCGGGAGATGGCCAGCGCCTCGCCGCTCAACTCCTGTTGGGAGGTGGAGATGGCAGCTCGACGGACAAAGAAGTAGCTCGAGAACGTGGTGACGAGAAGGGTCGCAGCCACCAACAGGAGGATGGCGACGGTGAGTCGGCGTCTCATCCCAACCGGTAGCCGACTCCCCAGACCGTGGCCAAGGGAAGTTCGCTGCCCAATTTCCTGCGGAGTTGGCGCACGTGGACGTCGACAGTCCGCTCGTCGCCGTACCAGTCCTCGCCCCACACGCCGTTGAGCAGTTGTCGACGAGACAGTGCCAGACCGGCGTTGTGGGCGAGATAGGCCAACAGGTCGAACTCACGCGTGGCCAAGGGGACCGCTTCGCCGTGCAGGCGAACCTCCCGCCGCCCGGTGTCGATCTCGATCGACCCCAACGCGATGATCGCCGGGGGCTCCCCGGGTTCCACGGGGGCGGATCGGCGCAGGATGGCGTGCACCCGTGCCACCAGTTCCCGAGCCGAGAAGGGCTTGGTCACGTAGTCGTCCGCTCCTAGCTCGAGTCCGAGCACCCGATCCACCTCGTCATCCCTGGCGCTCAGGATGAGAACCGGGATGGTTCCGTTCGCCGTGGCCGTCCCCCTCGACCCTCCGTTGGCCCGGATCGCGCCGGCGGCGGGCACCGTCCGGAGCCGCTTGCACACGTCGAAACCATCCAGCTGGCCGGGCAGGCCTATGTCCACGATCACCAGCTTCGGGCGTTCCCTCTCCACGAGGGCGAGACCTGCCTCCCCGTCGTCCGCCTGGAGCACCCGATACCCCTCCCGCCGCAAGTACATGGCGACCAGATCGGAGATGTGGTGGTCGTCCTCGATCACCACCAGGGTCTCTTCGCCGGACATCATGTCGACCAGCCTGGCATCCCTCTTGGACTTCCGCCTGTCGTGGTTAGGAAAGTGTGAAGAGAGACAGACCGGGGCCCGTTCTCCCTGGCCGATCGAGTGATACACCCTCGTGATTCGATGGGTGCATGGCTTCGGCGCCTGGCGTGACGACGAGGGATGTGGCGATCGGCAGTAGGTCGTTCGGTGATGGCACCGTCGGTGACCTCCTGGGCGATGGCCGGTTGCCCGGGGCCGGCGGTCCCTCGGTGGGTGACCCCCCGGAGTGCGGTGCCGGGTGGGGCTCGGTGGTGGAGTCCGCCGTCGCCTTGTTGTCCCCGCTGCTGGCCGAGTTGGACCCCGACCGGCTGGCCGGTGGGGACGCCGTCTCGCTGTATGCGTCCTTCGTGGCCCTGGACCGTCTGGTCATGGCGGGCAAGACCCTGCTGGCCCCTCGCATCGACACCTCGGGGGTGTGGCAGCACAGCGGGCACCGCAACGCCGCCTCGCTGCTGGCCGAGGTGGAAGGGGTGGCCCCGGGCCAGGCCCAGTCCCTCCTCGAGGTGGGTCGTCGACTGGGACAGCTCCCCGGCACCCGAGAGGCGGTGCGCCAAGGGACCCTGTCCGGCCCCAAGGTGGTCCAGCTGACCGGGGCGGGGATCCTCGACCCCGCCCGTGAGCCCGATCTGTTGGAGGGAGCGGCCAGCGAGCCCCTCCACCTGGTGCGAGAGCGCTGTGGACGGTCCAAGGCCACCTCTCGGGCCCACGACCCCATCGCCACGCTGCGACGCATCCGGGCCGCCCGGTTCTTCTCGTCGTGGACCGATGCGGAGGGGGCCTTTTGCTACCAGGGCAAGGACACCGCCGACCGGGGAGCCCAGATCCTCAGCCAGCTGGGGGCCACCGCCTCCCGGCTACGCAGGGAACGACGACACCGCAGTGACGAGGCGGCAGAACCCGAACGGGCGGTGCGGGCCGATGCCTTCTTCGCCCTGCTCACCGGGGTCCACCCCGATGGCCCGGTCCTCTCTGGTGGACCAGGGAGGGCTGAACGCTCGGTGGGGACGCAGAGGACACGGGGTTCGGGGACCTCACGGGGTACCGGGCCTCCCGGGGACTCTGCCACCCTGACCACCCTGGCCGGTGGCCTCGACCCGAACGACGACCCCGACCTCGACCCCGACGGCTTGCCCGACGACCAACCCGACGACAGCGAGGCGCCCGGTGGGCATGACTCCTCGGCCGACCAGCCGTCGGCCGACTCCCTCACCATCATCGATCGACCCCCCACCTGCACGGTGATGGTCCGGGTGGACCTCGACGCCCTGGTGCGGGGGGAGGCCCACGAGGGCGAGCTGTGCGAGATCGACGGCCAGGGGCCCATCCCGGTGCCCATGGCCCGGGACATGATGAACGACTCGTTCCTGCGCCTGGTGGTCCACCGGGCCGGCGACATCCGCTCGGTCCACCACTTCAACCGGACCATCAACCGCACCCTGCGCACCGCCCTGGTCTTCCGGGACACCACCTGTGTGGTGCCCGGGTGTGGGGCGAGGACCCACCTCGAGATCGACCACGTGATCCCGGTGGCCGACCACGGACCCACCACCCTGGACAATTTGGCGCTCCTCTGTCATCACCACCACTTCCTCAAGACGAACGAGGGGTGGACCCTCGACCGCACCGGGACCGACCGGGCGGGCAGACCCATCTGGCGCTTCGAGCCCGAGGCCCCCTTCGGGCAGGAGCCCGACCTCGGCATCGACACCCCTGAGGGGAGAGACCGGTGGCGACGGGCTCAGGAGTGACGTCGGGACCCGACGAGGGAGGCGCGAGGCGGTCGGTGGCGTGTACGGATCCACCCTGGGAATGTGGTGGATTCAGGAAGCATCCGGGGGAGCCCTCTACCCCGGTTGGTAAGCTTCAGAGGCCATGCCCGCATACTTGGAGACCATCATCGCTGCCCATCGGGCAATGGCCTCCAACGATGATCGTGACCTGGAACAGGCGATCGAACAGGCCGGAATCGAAGCAGACCGGCTGTTGGCCTCTCGACGATCGTTCCCCGACGCCATCCGCAGGAAGTCGGAGGAACAGGGCATGGCGGTGATCTCGGAGATCAAGCGCCGCTCACCGTCCAAGGGCGATCTCGATGTCATGCTCGATCCGGCCGAGGTGGCCGCGGACTACGAGGCGGGCGGAGCGGCGTGCCTGTCGGTACTGACCGATCATGAGTTCTTCGGCGGCGACCCCAGTGATCTCCGGGCGGCGAGGCGCGCCTGCTCGTTACCGGTCCTCCGGAAGGACTTCACCGTCAGCGCCCTTGACCTATGTGACGCCGTGGCGATGGGTGCCGATGCGGTGCTCCTGATCGTGGCCGCCCTCAACGACACCGAACTACGGTCGTTCCTCCAGCTCGCCGCACGACTGTCGCTGGCTGCCCTCGTCGAGGTGCACGATGCCCCCGAGCTGGAGCGGGCGCTCGCTGCCGGGGCTCGGCTGGTAGGAGTGAACCAGAGAGATCTGCGTACATTCGAAGTGGATCACGATCGGGCCCTGGCCCTTGGCGGAATGATTCCCGACGATGTGGTGGCCGTGGCCGAATCGGGCATACGCACTGCCTCCGACGTTGAGGCGCTGGCGAACGCCGGCTATCAGGCCGTCCTGGTCGGGGAGACCCTGGTGCGATCCGGCGACCGACGCGCCGCGGTGGCCGACCTGTTGGAGGTATTCCTGTGAGCTTCGTCGACAGCCAGGACCCCGACCGGCTCTTCGTGAAGATCTGTGGGGTGACGTCCGAGGCCGACGCACTGCTGGCCGCCGGGTTGGGGGCGTCGGCAGTGGGATTCATCTTCGCTCCCTCGCCACGCCAGATGTCCCCGTCAGCGGTCGCCGACATCGTCAAGCGGCTTCCTCACGAAACGGTGACCGTGGGTGTGTTCCGCGATGAATCGCCGCAACGGGTGGTCGACATCGCCAACCAGATCGGGCTGCGGGCGGTTCAGCTCCACGGGATGGAATCGATCGAAGACACCCGCTGGATCGCCAGCCGGACAGGTTGGACGATCAAGGCGTTCGCGGCGGGTCACCGCAACATCGACCGGTTCAACGAGTACGGCGCCCAGACCCTGCTCATCGACGGAACGAACCCGGGTTCGGGCGAGCTCTTCGACTGGCGACTGGCCGAAGGTGTGGTGGATCCGAGACGTCTGATCGTGTCCGGCGGTCTGCGTCCGGAGAACGTCGGGGCGGCCATCGCCCACCTCCACCCGTTCGGGGTCGACGTGGCCAGCGGTGTCGAGGCGTCGCCTGGGGTGAAGGACCCGGTCAAGATGCAGGCGTTCATCACCGCCGCCCATGAGGCAGCACGCGACACGGTGAAGGAACGGGTGGGCCCGGATGGATCCGACGGGGCCACCCCCGCCGCCGGCGATCCCGACCTGGAGCCCGAGCTGTTCGATTGGCAGGACGAGCTGTGACCGACGAGATCATGGGCGACCCCGGGCCCTCCGGGCGCTTTGGCCAGTATGGGGGCCGTTTCGTGCCCGAGTCCCTGGTCCCGGCATGCATGGAGCTCGAAGAGGCGTTCCGGGCGGCGTGGACGGACAAGGCCTTCCGGGCCGAGCTGGACGAGATCCTCCAGCGCTACGGCGGTCGTCCGACGCCGGTGGCCGAGTGCGTCCGGCTCTCCGAGGAACTCGGTGTGCGGGTCCTGCTCAAGCGGGAGGACCTCGCCCACACCGGGTCCCACAAGATCAACAACGTGATCGGACAGGGCCTCCTGGCCCGGAGGATGGGGAAGCACCGGTTGATCGCCGAGACCGGGGCCGGGCAGCACGGGGTGGCCACCGCCACCGCCGCGGCCCTGTTCGGCATGGAGTGCGTGGTCTACATGGGCGAGGTGGACACCCACCGCCAGGAGCTCAACGTCTTCCGGATGGAGCTGTTGGGGGCGGAAGTGCGACCGGTGTCGAGCGGGAGCCGGACTCTCAAGGACGCCGTGAACGAGGCACTGCGGGAGTGGGTGGCGACGGTGGACACCACCCACTACTGCCTGGGCTCGGTCATGGGACCCCACCCCTATCCGTGGATGGTGCGGGAGTTCCAGCGGGTGATCGGCGACGAGGCCCGCCCCCAGTGTCGGGAGATGCTCGACGGAGCCGATCCCGATGTGGTGGTGGCTTGCGCCGGCGGAGGCTCCAACGCGGCGGGGATCTTCGCCGGCTTCGCAGATTCCACCGACTCGGCGCTAGTGGCCGTCGAGGCGGCAGGCGGGGCGTCGATGACCACGGGCATGCCCGGTGTGCTCCATGGCATGCGCAGTGCACTCATGCAGAACGAGGAGGGGCAGATCCTCGAAGCGGAGTCCATCTCCGCCGGGCTCGACTACCCGGGGATCGGGCCCGAGCATGCCTACCTGGGAGAGCTCGGACGGGCCCGCTACGTGTCCGCCGGGGACACCGAGGTGCTCGAGGCCTTCCAGCGGTTGGCACGGACCGAGGGGATCATCCCCGCGCTGGAGTCGGCCCACGCCATCGCCTGGGTCATCGCCGCCGCCGGCACGGGGGAGCTTCCGGTGGGATCCACCGTGCTGGTCAACCTCTCCGGGCGAGGGGACAAGGACGTCGCCCAGGTCCGCGACATCCTGAAGGGTGGAGCATGAGCGCCGATGCGCCGATTGCGCCGACAGCCCCAACCATGCCGGCCTCGTCGACCGCCGATCAGGGCCATCCCGGTGCCCTTGAGACGGCCCTCCGTGGTCGGCGGGATGCCGGACACAAACTGCTCATTCCCTACGTGACCGGCGGCATGGACGACCAGTGGCTGCTCACGGTGGAGGCGCTGGCCGGAGCGGGAGCGGACGCCATCGAGGTGGGCATTCCCTTTTCGGATCCGATGATCGACGGGCCGGTGATCCAGGACGCATCGCTCCGGGCCCTCGAGCGGGGCACGACTCCCCAGGGGATCCTGGCTGACCTCAGCCGGATCGACGTGGGCGTCCCTCTGGTGGTCATGACGTACTACAACCTGATCGAGCGGGCCGGCCACACGCGCATCGCCGGCGCCATGGCCGAATGCGGTGTGGCCGGGGCGATCATCCCGGACCTCCCACTCGAGGAGCTCGGCCCGTGGGCCGAGGCGGCCGACCATGCCGGCGTGGCCACCGTGCTGCTGGTGGCACCGTCCACCCCCGAGGAGCGGATCCGGGCGATCTGTGCCCGGTCCAGGGGGTTCGTCTACGCGGTGGGGCGAATGGGCGTCACCGGCGAGCAGGCGACCCTGGCCGCGTCGGCCCGCCAGGTGGCGGGGCGGGTGATCGGGGCCACCGACCTCCCGGTCTGCGTGGGGATCGGCGTGTCCGACCCGGAACAGGCCGTCGAGGTCTGTGGTGTGGCCGACGGGGTGGTCGTCGGATCCGCGTTGGTCCGTCGCCTCCTGGAAGGCGGAGGGCCGGACGGGGCGGCTGCGTTCGTCTCGTCCCTGCGCCACGCGCTCGACGCTCTCTGACCCGACGCCGGGTGGCCCGATGCTCGAACGCCCGCTGACCCGACACCTCGAGTGCGCCTGGGCCCGACCTCAGTGCCGCTTGGAACGGATGAGGTTGAACACCGCCCGCAGGAACGGTCGCCGGTTCTGACTCTCCGCTCGGTGCTCCAGGCGTTTGCGGATGAGCTCCCGACGCTCCTGCAGGTCCCGGAAGGTGATCGGGTCGGTCTCCTCGGCGAAGCCGAGAGCGGCACGGTACCCGTCCAGGTCGATGGGGCTGGCCACCAGGTCGACCCCGACCTCGCGGGCAATCTGCTCGCCGTGTCGCTGGGTGAAGTAGGAGACCACGGCCAGGATCTCCCCGAGGATGTCCACGTCCGGGGCCATGGTGGCCATCGCCCCGTTCAGGAAGAGGATGTCCTTGACGAACAGCATCAGCTCCTTGGGAAGCCGGGCGCCGTATCCGAGCAGCGCCTTGGTCACGTCCCGTAGCTCGTCCACCATCTCGTCGGCCGTCAGGGTGGTCGGGTCCACCGGAGGCCGATCCAGGCCGAGGTCGCGGATGACGGTGTCGATGTCCGAGTCGGCGGGGAGGGCTCCGAGGTCGCGCAGGGCGGATACCTGCACCTCGAGGTTGTTGGTGGTCGCTCCCATCTGGAGCCGGAGGAAGGCGAGGCGCTTGCGCTCGTCGAGGCGGCCGGTCATCCCGAAGTCGAGCAAGGCGACGGTGCCGTCCCGCTGGACCAGCAGGTTCCCGCCGTGCAGGTCGCCGTGGAAGACGCCGTAGAGCAGTGCTCCTTCGAGGAAGGCGATCAGGCTGGAACGGAGGACGGCGGCCGTGTCGATCCCTGCCGCCCGCATCCCCGCCGGATTCCCCCAGGCGAAGCCGTGGAGGTGCTCCATGACCAGCACCCGCTTGGTGACCAGTTCAGGGTGGGGTCGGGGCACCACCACCGGCTGCTCGCCGACTCCGGCGAACACGGCGGCGATGTCCAGCATGTTCTGGGCTTCGAGACGGAAGTCGAGTTCCTCGACGATAGTCTCGGCGAACAGCTCGATCAGGGCCGGTGGATTGGAGAGCGCGGCTACCGGGATCCGCCCGACAAGTTGCGGGCCGATCCAGGCCATGGCGGCGATGTCCAGGCGCACCAGCGATTCGACCGTCCGGCGCTGGACCTTGACCACCACTCGTTCGCCGGTGCGGAGGGTGGCCGCGTGCACCTGGGCGATGGACGCCGAGGCGATGGGGTCCCGGTCGAACGAGGTGAACACCTCGGCCAGCGGGCGGCCCAGGTCCTCCTCGATGGTTCGCCGCACCGTGGCGAATGACTCGGGAGCCACCCGGTCACGCAACAGTCGGAACTCGTTCACCAGCTCATCGGGGAAGATCCCCTCACCGGACGAGATGATCTGGCCCAGCTTGATGTAGGTCGGCCCCAGATGTTCGAAGGCCGGCCGGAGCCGGCGGGACAGGCCGGCGCGCGAGTTCGGCGTGCCCCGGTCGCGCAGACCCCAGCCCAGCAGTGCCGTACCCAGCTGCCACCCCACGGTGACCACCCTGGCCCCGGGCGGGAGCCGGCGGGGCTTCACCAGCTGCCGGGCCAGTTCGGCGGCCTCGATCCGGAGTGCGTCGATGTCTCCCGTACTGCCGTGGGCGAACCGCCACGCCATGGCCTCGGGGTCCACCGACCAGGGCCCGTTGGTTGTGAAGGCGCCGATGGACAGGTCGGACCGGTCCCCGCGTCTGGACTC
>JADGOG010000148.1 GCA_017883065.1 Acidimicrobiales bacterium
CATTGAGCCAGACACAGCTGACGACCAGATGAACCGGGGGCTGCGACCCGCTGGCCAGGTCGTTCCAGGCCGGGAACAGTTTTTCACAGGTCGGGCCCCACATCAGGGCACCGACAGGCGAGGCGGGGTGGACCGGGCCGTCCAGCCTCGGTCCGTATGGCTCAAGCCCGCTTGACCGGAGCCATCCGCAGGAGCAGCTTCTTCCGCCCGACCGTGGGGAACTGGACCACCGCCTCGGCATCGTCGCCGCTACCGCCGGTCTCGACCACCGTTCCCTCGCCCCACTTCCCGTGGACCACCCGGTCGCCGGCCTCCAGCCCCAACGCCTCGGCCCCGGACGACGCCGGCGGGCGGCGGCTGCGGCCGGCGATGTCCCCGTCGGTGAGCGGCGCACCCCGGCCGAAGACGCTCCGACCAGGCGTGCCTCCGTCGTCGTCGGAGCTGGAGCGGCGCGGTCCACCCGAGCCGAAGCTCCGACCACCGGTGTCCCCGGCCACGTCCCGCACCAGCTCGGCGGGGATCTCGTTGAGGAACCGGCTGGGGATGTTGCTCGACGTGTTGCCCCACAACATCCGGCTCCACGCGTGGGACACGTAGAGATGGCGTTCGGCCCGGGTGATGCCCACGTAACAGAGGCGCCGCTCCTCTTCGAGCTCGACGGGGTCGCCCAGCGACCGCATGTGGGGGAAGATGCCGTCCTCCATCCCCACCAGGAAGACGGCAGGGAACTCGAGGCCCTTGGCGATGTGCATGGTCATCAACGAGACCTTGGTCCCGTCCCCGTCCAGCTGATCGGAGTCGGCCACCAGCGACGCCGCCTCGAGGAACTCGGCCAGGGTTCGGTACTCGGCGGCCACGCCGACCAGCTCGTCGACGTTCTCCACCCGGCCCAGCGCCTCGATGCTTCCCTCGGAGAGGAGCTCGCTCCGGTAGCCGGACCCTTCGACCACCGCGGTCACGAGGTCGCCCGGACCCAGGGCCTCGACCTTGTCGGCGTCGTCGAGGTCGGTCCCCGGCTGAACGTCACCATGGTCGAACCCGCTGTCGGGGGCGATGGCCTCACCATTCTCGTCGACCAGGGGAGGAACGGCCATCTGCCGGCGGAGTCCCTCGAGGAACGAGGACAGCTGGACCAGGGCGATCCCCGCCTTGCCGCCCACCCCGGCCTGGTCGGCCTGGGCCACCGCCTCCCCGAAGGACGTGCCGTTCGTTCCGGCCCACCCGGCCAGCTTGGCCACCGACGTCTCGCCCACCCCCCGCTTGGGCACGTTCACGATCCGTCGCCAACTCACCTCGTCGTCGGGATTGACCAGCACCCGGAGGTAGGCCATGACGTCGCGCACCTCGCGCCGGTCGTAGAACTTGGTCCCCCCGACCACCTTGTAGGGGACCTCGGCCCGGACCATCGCCTCTTCGAGGGCGCGGCTCTGGGCGTTGGTCCGGTAGAAGACAGCCACGTCTCCCCAGTGGAGTCCCTGCTCGCGGTGGAGCCGGGTCGCCTCGTGGGCCACCCACGCCGCCTCGTCGTACTCGTCCTCGGCCCGGTACCGGACGATCTGCTCCCCCACTCCGCTGTCGGTCCACAGCGACTTCGGCTTGCGGGAGACGTTGTTGGTGATCACCGCGTTGGCGGCATCGAGGATGGTCTGGGTGGACCGGAAGTTCTGGTCGAGGGTGATGGCCCGGGCGTCGGGGAAGGCCTGTTCGAAGTCGAGGATGTTGGAGATGTCCGCTCCCCGGAACCGGTAGACGGACTGGTCGCTGTCCCCGACCACCACGATGTTGCGGTGGTCACCGGCCAGGAGCACGGCGAGTGCGTTCTGGACGGCGTTGGTGTCCTGGTACTCGTCGATCAGGATGTGGGTGAACCGGGTCCGGTAGTGCTCGAGCACGTCGGGATGCTCGCGGAACAGCCGCACGGTGTTGAGCAGCAGGTCGTCGAAGTCCATGGCGTTGGCCGCCACCATCCGCTCCTGGTAGCGGTCGAAGACATCGGCCACCCGGCGGTCGAAGATGGTCAGTGCCGCCGCCCGGTACTCGCGCGGCCCCATCTGGCGGGACTTGGCCTGGCTGATCTGGCCCAGGATGGACCGGGGGGACAGCTTTTTGGTGTCGATGTCGAGCTCACGACAGACGATCTCCACCAACCGCCGGGAGTCGGCGTCGTCGTAGATGGTGAACGAGCCCTTGTACCCGAGGCGGTCGCCGTGTGCACGGAGGATGCGCACGCATGCCGAGTGGAAGGTGGACACCCACATCCGCTCGGCCCGCGGCCCGACCAGCTCGGCCACACGCTTCCGCATCTCGTCGGCGGCCTTGTTGGTGAAGGTGATGGCCAGGATCTGCCAGGGGGCGGCATCGCCCGAGGCGATGAGGTGGGCGATCCGTCGGGTGAGGACGCGGGTCTTGCCCGAGCCGGCGCCGGCCACGATGAGCAGCGGGCCGCCCCGATGGAGCACCGAGTCCCGCTGGGGCCCGGTCAGACCGTCGACCAGCTCGTCGATGCCGGTCGCCACGTGGCCCCCCTGGTCGGGGGCCTCACCCCACAGGGTCATTCCCACTCGATGGTGCCGGGCGGCTTGGAGGTGATGTCCAGAGCCACCCGGTTGACGCCCTCGACCTCGTTGATGATCCGGGAGGAGAGGCGCTCCAACAAGTCGTAGGGAAGCCGGGCCCAGTCGGCGGTCATGGCGTCGTCGCTGGTGACCGCCCGGATCACGATCGGATAGGCGTACGTCCGGCCGTCACCCATCACGCCGACCGTCCGCACGGCCGGCAGCACGGCGAAGCTCTGCCACAGATCGCGGTAGAGCCCGGCCCGGCGCACCTCCTCGACCACGATGGCGTCGGCCCCCCGCAGGATCTCCGCCCGCTCCGGGGTCACCTCACCCACGATGCGCACGGCCAGACCGGGACCGGGGAACGGCTGACGCCAGACGATCTCGTGTGGCAGTCCCAACTCCTCGCCCACCGCCCGGACCTCGTCCTTGAACAGCAGCCGCAAGGGCTCGACCAGGTCGAAGGCCAGATCGTCGGGGAGCCCACCGACATTGTGGTGGGACTTGATGGTCGCCGCCGAGTCGGAGCCCGACTCGATCACATCGGGATAGAGGGTCCCCTGCACCAGGTAGCCGGAGGGACCGGCTGTTGCATCGCTCACCTCGGCCCCGGCGGCCGCACTCCCTTCGGGCTCCTCGACGACCAGGTCGCGAGCCACCTCTTCGAAGATCCGGATGAACAGCTCGCCGATGATCTTCCGCTTTGCCTCGGGGTCGGTGACCCCGGCCAACGCCTCGAAGAACCGGTCGGCCGCCTTGATGTGCACGAGGTCGATGTGGAATTGGCGGCGGAATGTCTCCTCCACCTGCTCGCTCTCGTTGGCCCGCATCAGGCCGGTGTCGACGTAGACACAGGTGAGCTGGTCGCCGATCGCCTTGTGCACCAGGGCGGCCGCCACCGCCGAGTCGACGCCACCGGAGAGTGCGCACAGGACCGGCGACGAGCCCACTTGGGCTCGCACGGCTTCCACCTGCGACTCGATGATCGAGGTGTGGGTCCACGACGGAGGACACCGGCACACGTCGTAGAGGAAGCGTTCGAGGAGATCCCTTCCCCGCTCGGTGTGGGCCACCTCGGGATGGAACTGCACGCCGTAGATGGCCCGCTCGGCGTGGTGGAGCGCGGCCACCGGGGCGTCAGGGCTGCTGGCCGTGGCCACGAACCCGTCGGGAACGGTGGTGATGGCGTCCCCATGGCTCATCCACACCTCGACATCGTCCGGCCAGTCGTAGAAGAGCGGTGAGCGTCCGGTCACGGTCAACGGCGTGCGTCCGTACTCGCCGCGCCCGGTGCGCGACACCTCTCCGCCCAGCTGCTGGGTGAGGAGCTGGGCGCCGTAGCAGATGCCCAGGATGGGGATGCCGGTGTCGTAGATGGCCGGGTCGATGCTCGGTGCCGGTGTTTCGTTGACCGACTTCGGACCACCCGACAGGATGATGCCCGACGGCCGCCTGGCCACCAATTCCTCGGCGGTGGCGGTGTGCGGGACGATCTCCGAGTAGACGTGGGCCTCACGCACCCGGCGGGCGATCAGCTGGGCGTACTGGGCCCCGAAGTCGACCACCAGGACCGGTCCGTCGGGGGCACCGGCGGCGTCGGGTGCACCTGGGCTCAATGGCCCATGCCGACACCCTGGGACCGCTGCAGGTCCTTGCCTTCGGTCTGGAGGGCGGGCGCCACCATCACCTCGGCCTTCTGGAACTCCTTGACGGTCTGGTACCCGCAGGTGGCCATAGCCGTGCGCAGGGCGCCGAAGAGGTTCATGCGACCGTCGTTCTCGTGGGCCGGTCCGAGCAGGATCTCCTGCAACGTTCCCCGGGTGGTGGTCTGGACCCGGGCGCCACGGGGGAGCGTCGGGTGGAAGGTGGCCATGCCCCAGTGATAACCGCGGGCCGGTGCCTCCACGGCCGAGGACAAGGGCGACCCGAGCATCACGGCGTCGGCGCCGCAGGCGACGGCCTTGGCGATGTCGCCACCCTTGGACATGCCGCCGTCGGCGATCACGTGGCAGTACACGCCGGTCTCGTCGAGATGGCGCATGCGGGCGCCGGCCACGTCGGCGATGGCGGTGGCCTGGGGCACCCCGATCCCGAGCACGCCGCGGGTTGTGCATGCGTTGCCCGGACCCACTCCGACCAGCACGCCGACCGCGCCGGTGCGCATCAGGTGGAGTCCTGCCTGGTAGGAGGCGCAGCCGCCCACGATCACCGGGATCTCGAACTCGCGGATGAAGCGCTTGAGGTTGAGGGGCTCGACGGTCTTCGACACGTGCTCGGCCGACACCACGGTGCCCTGGATCACCAGCAGGTCCAGTTCGGCCGCCAGCAGGGCCGGCGCGAAGGTCTCGGTCTTCTGCGGCGTGACCGAGGCGGCGGTGGTGATCCCCGCCGCCTTCATCTCCTTGATCCGCTGCGTGACCAGCTCGAGCTGAACCGGCTCGGCGTACATTTGCTGCATCCGGGATGTGGCCTTCTCCGCGGGAAGCTCACGGATCTCGTCGAACAGTGGGGTGGGATCCTCGTACCGGGTCCACAAACCCTCGAGATTGAGCACGCCCAGGCCACCCAGGCGACCGATCTCGATGGCCGTGGCCGGGCTGACCACGCCGTCCATGGCCGAGGCCAACAGAGGCAGATCGAAGCTGTAGGCGTCGATCGCCCAGCTGATGTCGACATCCTCGGGGTCTCTCGTCCTCCGGCTGGGCACGATGGCGATGTCGTCGAACCCGTAAGCCCTCCGACCCGACTTGAAGATGCCGATCTCTATCTCAGCCACGTGACTTTCCTCCGGACCCTGGTTGCAGTTCTCCACACCTCCAACCGGCGGCCACCCCGACAGTGCACCCACCGACTGCCTCCACGATACCGCCTGGAGGTCGGACCCTGGACCCGCGTTCCCGCACGCGCAACACCATCGACCCCCGCTCCGGCGTTCCCTCTGGCACCGGGCCGACCGGTGGCCTCCGGGACACCGGATTCACCTGGTCGGCGGCGGTTTCTCGAGAGAGGGAGGGAGCGCCACCCCGAGGATCAGACAGAGCAGCTGGGTCAGGCACCGGGCGGTCGCGCCCCAGACGGTCTCGTCGGCCACCTCGAAGAACCAGACCGGGAACTCGCCGACCGGGATGCCCAGGGCGGCATTGCGCTCTGGAACGAGCCACCACTCCTCGTGGAAGACACCGTCGGCCACCAGGTCGGAGAGGGCCACGTCGAACACGCGCTCCACCTCGGCCGGATTGGCGGTCACCGTCGGCCGTCCGTCAAGTGCACCAACCACCGGGGTCATCACCGTGTTGGAGGAGACCGTGGGCATGGTGGTCAATTCGCCGATCACGGTGACCTCGTTCGGTTCGATCCCCACCTCCTCGTGCGCTTCTCGAAGCGCTCCGTCGACCACTCCCTCGTCTCCGTCGAGACGGCCGCCCGGAAAGGCGACCTCCCCCTGATGGGAACGGAGCTGGTCCGATCGGACAGTCAGGATGACCCGGGTCTCCCCTTCTTCCTCGAACAGCGGAACCAGCACGGCGGCGGCACGCTGACGCCGTGACTCCGCCTCGGCGACCCGCCAGGGCTCCCAGGCACCGGCCCGGGCAGCATCGTCCGTTCGGCTGCCGACGAGCACGGAGCGGACCCGGTCGAGGGAGATCCGGCGCCGCTGGTCGGCCGACAGCCCCGCCCACGGTGGTGGTGACCCGATCCGATTGTCAGGGGGCCTCGGAATGGCTTTCCTCTCCGCGGCGGGAGACATGTCGACAGGTTCCATGGAGGGCCACAGGTTATGGCGCCGGGCCGTTCGGGGGATCCGGTGGTTGCTCCGAGCCCTCCGGCACGTGGGCCTCGTGAGCCTGGCACGGTTGATCTTCTTGTAAGAATCGGCGTACGCAGGTTCTGGAAGTGGATCCAGGCCGGGACACCGTCGGCGCGGGCGTCGGGCTCGCGTGGGCAGTGCCGACACTCCCCTGTCACAGTTCGGCGCACGGCAATCGGCAAACGGCGTACGGCGTACGCAGGTCTCCGAAGTGGGATTACGCCGGGACACCGGCCG
>JADGOG010000149.1 GCA_017883065.1 Acidimicrobiales bacterium
CGTCGGCCGGCACCGGAGCCGAGGTGGTCGGGCCCCACATCCACTGCGCATTGGAGGCCACCCCCCTGGGGGAGTCGGGCCCGGCGCCGGCACCCTAGGCGGCAGCGGCCGGTGTCCACGGCGGCCGGTCGTGAGAGCATGACCACCATGCCCGCCGCCACTGTCCGGTTCGGAGTCCTGGGTGCTGCGCGCATCACCCCGGCCGCGTTGCTCAGACCGGCGGCAGCCCATCCCGACGCGTCGGTCGATGTCATCGCCGCGCGCGACACCGCACGGGCTACCGCCTATGCGGCCAAGCACCGCATCCCCACGGTGGTCGACAGCTATCTGGCGGTCCTCGACGATCCCACCATCGACGCCGTCTACATCCCGTTGCCCAACAGCCTGCATGGTCGATGGACGATGGCCGCCCTCGACGCCGGCAAGCACGTCCTGTGCGAGAAGCCCTTCACCGCCAATGCCGACGAGGCCGCCACGGTCACCGCCGCCGCCGATCGTGCCGCTGCCGATCATGGGCTGGTGGTCATGGAGGCGTTCCACTACCGGTACCACCCCCTGGCCCATCGCATGCGCTCCATCGTGGACAGCGGCGAGCTCGGGACGGTCCGTCACATCGAGACATGGCTGTGCGCACCCATCCCCGACAGGTCCGACATCCGCTACCAACCCGATCTGGCCGGTGGGGCGATGATGGACATGGGTTCCTACGTCGTGCACTGGGCCCGACTGCTCGGCGGCGGGGAACCCACCGTGGTCGCCGCCACCCCCAAGGTGCACACCCCCGAGATCGACCGGGCCATGACCGCGGAGCTGTCCTTTCCCGCCGGACCCTCGGCCACGGTGCACTGCTCGATGTGGTCGCGGTCGCTCCTCCACCTGGCCGCCCGGGTCAGCGGTGACGACGGCGAGCTCCGGGTGCTCAATCCGATCGCCCCCCAGTACGGCAGCTGGCTCTCCGTCCGATCCGGCGGATACCGGCGCTCCGAGATCCCCAGCCGGCGCCCGACCTACGCCTACCAGTTGGATGCCTTCTGCGAGGCGGTCCTCCGGGGTGGTCCCGTCCTCACCCCACCCGGCGACGCCGTGGCCAACATGACGGTGATCGATGCCGTGTACCGTGCAGCAAACATGAGCCCGAGGCAGCCAACATGAGCCCGAGTCGGCCATGATCCAGTCCAACGAGGAGTCAGCACCATGAGTCCCTTCCCCTACGACGGTCGCTTCCCCATCCACCGGCGGCTCCCCGAGGAGAGCACGCCGCGGGCAGAGCTGCTCGAGGCCCTGCACGCCATGGCCACCGAAGAGGACGCCACCTGGGAGTCGGGCACGTGCTCGGGGACCATGTACTGCGGAGACCACGACCACTACGCCTTCTTGAACGAGGCCTTCGGCCTGTTCGCCCACGTCAACGTCTTGCAGCGGGACATGTGCCCAAGCGCCACCAAGTTCGAGTCGGAGATCATCGCCATGACCCTCGACCTTCTCCACGCCGAGGCGATCACCGACAGTGAGCCGGCGGGCCTGGTCTCCAGCGGGGGAACCGGCAGCATCTCCCACGCCATGCTCGCCTACCGCGAGTGGGCAGCCCGGCAGCGGGGGGTCTCCCGGCCCAATGTGATCAAGCCCGAGACGGCCCATCCTGCGTTCGACAAGGCCTGCCACCTGTTCGGGATCGACCTCCGGGTGGCGCCGGTCGACCCGGTGACCACCCTGGTCGACACCGAGTGGGTCGACGCCCACATCGACGCCGACACCGTGGCCATCATCGGCTCGGCCTGCAACTACGGCTACGGGACCGTGGACCCGATCGGAGCGCTCTCGGACATCGCCCTCCGCCACGGGGTCGGCCTGCATGTGGACAGCTGCCTGGGCGGGTTCATCCTGCCCTTCGGCCAGGAGCTCGGCTACGACATCCCGGTCTTCGACTTCCGCCATCCCGGGGTGACCTCGATATCGGCCGACACCCACAAGTACGGCTACGCCTTCAAGGGCACCTCGGTGCTCAGCTTCCGGGACAAGGGCCTCCGCAACGCCCAGTACTTCTTCCTCACCGACTGGAGCGGCGGCAAGTACTGCTCACCGGGCATGGACGGCTCTCGCTCGGGCGGACTGCTCGCAGCCACGTGGGCATCGATGGTCCAACTGGGGCGCGAGGGCTACCGGCGCTACGCCGTCGACATCTTCGCCACCGCCGCCGCCATGCAGGAGTCGGTGCGCTCCCACCCCGAACTGCGCATCCTCGGTGCTCCCACCTTCCTGTTCAGCTTCACCTCGGACGAGTTCGACATCTACCACGTGAACGACTTCATGCGTGGACGGGGATGGCGGTTCAACGGACAGCAGTACCCCAACGCCCTCCACATGGCGGTCACCCGGCCCCAGACCCAACCCGGCGTGGTCGAGCGGTTCACCACCGACCTGGACGGCGCGGTGGCCTACGCCAGGGAGAAGGAGGGCGAGGCACCCGCCTCCGGTGCCATCTACGGGGGCGTGGCCGGCGGGATGACCGACGAGGCCGACGAGTTCATCCGCATGGTCATGGGCGACATGATGGACGCCCAGCAGTCCATCCCCGCCCCCGGCTGACCACCCGGGGTGAGTGATCCCGCCCTGCGGATGAAGCGGAGCACGCCGCCAGGTGACCACCGGGTCGTCCTGGCCGTGGATCTGGGCACCGGAGGGCCCAAGGTGGCGCTGGTCTCCCTGACCGGGACCATCCTCTGGGTCGAGCACACACCGGTGTCCACCCGCACCGATCCCGACGGAGGCTCCACCCAGGATGCCGAGGAGTGGTGGCAGCTGATCACCCACAGTGCACGCGCCGCCCTGGCGTCGGGATCGGTCCCACCCGAGGCCGTGGTGGCGGTGTCCTGCACCGGCCAGTGGGCCAGCACGGTGCCGGTCGACGCCGTCGGCCGGCCGGTGGGCCCGTGCCTGATGTGGTCGGACACCCGGGGCGGCCCACTCACCCGCAAGGCGGTGGGCGGTCCGGTCAGCGGCTACCACCCGGTGGCCCTCGCCCGGTGGATCCGCATCAGCGGCGGTGCCCCCTCGACCTCGGGGGCGGACCCGATCGGCCACATGCTCCACCTCGAACAGCGCTGCCCCGAGGTGGCCGCAGCCGCACGGTGGTATCTCGAACCGGTCGACTACCTGGCCATGCGGTTCACCGGCGTGGCCTCGGCCTCGGGCGCCTCGATGGCCGGGTCCTGGCTCACCGATACGCGCTCGCCCGGCTCGGTCCGCTACGACCCGTACCTCATCCGGGCCTCGGGAGTCCCGATGATGAAGCTGCCCCCGCTCCGACCCACCGGCAGCGTGGTCGGCACGGTCCGGGCCGAGGTGGCGGACGCGCTGGGACTGAACAATGGCGTTGCGGTTGTGGCCGGGACCCCCGACCTCCACTCGGGAGCGGTGGGCTCGGGCGCGGTGCTCGACTACCAGACCCACCTGGCCATCTCCACCACCAGTTGGATCAGCTGTCCGGTGCCGACCAAGAAGACCGACGTGCTCCACCAGATGGCCACCGTGCCCGGGATCTCCACCGACCGCTACCTGGTGGCCAACAACCAAGAGTCGGGAGGTGGTGCTCTGGCATGGTTGCGGGCCTGCCTGGCCGACGACGGAGGCGTGGGTGCGTCCGGCGGAGCGCCAGCGGGCGGGGCGGGCGGGTTCGACGCGCTGACCGCGCTGGCCGCTCGGGCCGCCCCGGGCAGCGGGGGGCTCATCTTCACCCCGTGGCTCGGAGGCGAGCGCAGCCCGGTCGACGACCGGAGGGCACGCGGCGGGTTCCACAATCTCTCACTCCAGACCACCCGGGCCGAGCTGGTGCGCGCCGTGCTGGAGGGGGTTGCCTACAACAGCCGCTGGTTGGCCGAATCGGTGGAGCGCTTCATCGGACGACCGATCGGTCCGATCCGGGCCATCGGCGGCGGGGCCACCTCGGCACTGTGGTGCTCGATCTACGCCAGCGTGCTCGGCCGGACCGTCGAACAGGTGGCCGATCCGGTCCATGCCAACCTGCGCGGCGCCGCCCTACTGGCCGGCATGGCCCTCGGCGAGCTCGAGCGCACCGACATCGGATCCCTCGTGCCGGTGGCGGCCACGCACCATCCCGACCCTGGGGACCGGGCCGCCTACGACCGCCTCTACGCCGAGTTCCCCAAGCTCTACCGGGCCCAACGCCACCTGTTCTCTCAGCTCAACCAGGCCTGATCGACCGGGGAGCACCCGCCGCTCAGGAGTGGCTGAGGACCACCTGCTCGGCACTGAACGAGCGGGCGGGTGCCGGACGGCCCAGCAGGAACCCCTGGGCCTCGTCGCACCCCATGGCACCGACCGCTCGTAGTTCGTCATCAGTCTCCACGCCCTCGGCCACCACCCGCAGGCCCAGCTTGTGGGCCAGGTCGACCACCGTGGCGATGATGGACGGATCCTGATCCGGGGATCCGAGCCCGGACACGAAGCTGCGGTCGACCTTCAGCCGGTCGATGGGGAGTCCCTTCAGGTAGAGGAGGGACGAGTAGCCGGTGCCGAAGTCGTCCAGCGCCATGTGGATACCCAGGTCCCGCAACTTCTGCATGATCGCCCCGATCCGGACGATGTCCGTGACCAGCACCGATTCGGTCACCTCGAGCACCAGTGACTCGGCCGCCAGCCCTGATCGACGGAGCGCACCCCGGACATCCTCGACGAAGCCGGGATCCTGGAGCTGGCGGGCCGAGACGTTGACCGACAGGCTCAATCCGGTGCGGCCCTCGTCCTGCCACGTCCGGCACTGCCGGGTGGCCTCCTCGAGCACCCATCGACCGACGGAGACGATCTCGCGGCTGTGTTCGAGGAGGGGGATGAACTCGACCGGGGGCACTGATCCGAGTTCGGGATGACGCCACCGCAACAGCGCCTCCATGCCCACCACGTCACCGCCCAGCTTGAACAGGGGCTGATAGTGGATGGAGAGCTGACCGAGGTCGTGGGCGGAGCGGAGCTCGCTGGCCAGTTGACTCCGGCGCTGGTTGTCCTCGCCGATCACCGAATTGAAGTACTCGAAGCGGGCCGGCCCGCCCCGCTTGGCCTGGTACATCGCGGTGTCGGCCTGAGCCATGCAGATCTCCGGGTCGATGTCCGGGGTGACCGGCGCGATACCGATGCTGACCGACGTGAAGAGCTGTCGCTCACCAAGTGGCACCGGTGCCCGCATGGCCAGATGGATGCGCTCGGCCAACGACTGGGCCGCGGCTTCGGTGCCGTCGAGGTCCTGGGCCAGCACAACGAACTCGTCCCCGCCCAGCCGGGCCACGGTGTCCCCGGTCCGGACCAGGGACTGGAGGCGTGCCGCCACCTCGATCAGCAGGCTGTCCCCGGCGGCATGACCGAACCGGTCGTTGATCGCCTTGAAGTTGTCCAGATCCAGGTAGAGGAGCATCGCCGAGGTCTGACGTCGCCCCATTGTCGATGCGGTCTGGCTCAACCGGTCGATCAACAAGGTGCGATTGGCGAGCCCGGTCAGGTGGTCGTGCAGGGCCCGGTGGGCCAAGGTGGCCTGTTCCTCGTCGAGTCTGCGCTGGAGCGACCGCCTGGCGTCATCGAACTGGCGGACCACGCGCACCAGGCTCCCGTCGCAGCTCAGCCGCACCACCGTGGTGGCCATGGTCACCAGCTCCTCGCTGACCCCCAGCCGGCGACCTTCGTCCTCGATGACCATCTGGGTGATGTCCCGCCACGCGAAGTACGCCTTGGCCACACTGGCCAGGACGGCCTCCTCGGTGAGGACCAGCTCACCTTGCTGGGCGAGCACCCTCTCGTCCTCGTCCGAGGCCGCCTGGTCGGTGGCCAGCCACCGGCCGATCAGATACGTGCCCAGCCGGGCGGCGACGAAGGCGTGGCCGTGGAGGTCCTCGGAGAACCTCTCGTCGATCAGACGACCCACCTCTTCCGCCCGCACCAGCAGTGCACGGCCGAGGGCGACCCGTTCGCCGTTCACCGCCGGCTCCCGGTCAGCCGGGCCACCATCGGTTTCCCCGGACGGGACCGGGAGCTGCTGCCCGATATCGTCGACCTCCTGCTGTGGTGTCACATGCATACCTCTGGTCATCGGTCGAAGCCCCCGGTAACTTGACGACACGTGTTGCGTTCAGTGTGGGGCGGCGGTCAGTCCGGTCCTCGCCATCGTCGTTCGGCGCTCACCGATGACCGACCTTCGGGCCAGCCCCTCGGCGTACTCGTGGAGCCACCCGATGAACAGGTCGGAGGTCATCGGGCGGGCCAGGAAGTACCCCTGGGCGCTGTCACAACCGAGATCGGTCAGGTGCTGCCAGGTCGCCTCGTCCTCCACGCCCTCGGCCACCGTCTGGAGGCCCAGGTTGCGGGCCAGGTCGACCACCGAGCGCACGATGACTTCGTCGTCGGTGCCGGTGCCCATCTCCTTGACGAAGGACCGGTCGATCTTGAGCTGGTGGACGGGGAGGTTCTTCAGATAGGCCAACGACGAGTAGCCGGTGCCGAAGTCGTCGATGGAGAGCATCACGCCCATGTGGGCCAGGTCGGTCAGCACCCGTCGGGCACGCTCCGGATCGAACATGATGATGGTCTCGGTGATCTC
>JADGOG010000005.1 GCA_017883065.1 Acidimicrobiales bacterium
GCAGTTGGTAGCGCAGACGACTTGTAATCGTCAGGTCGTGGGTTCGATTCCCACCGCCGGCTCTCTGTGATGTCGCGAGACATCGAGGACAGCTGAACCTTCGCGAGTCACGGCTTCTTGGGCCAAGAGGCACCTGGTTGGCCTGCCCAGGGCCAACAGCCGACCCAACAGCCAGAGGGGGGCGACACTGAGGGGCGACATGGCCGTCGACCCTCCCACCCGTCGGTGCACGGTCCACAGATGGTCCCGGGACCCGAGACGTGCATTCGGGCGTCAACACCACGAACTGATAGATTGACGTCCTGACGAGAATGTCAGATTCAGGCGTTTCGGCTCAGGGGATGCGAGAACGATGACAATTCGAGCGATCCTCCATTCCCTCCTCCACACGACCCCCGCGACCGAGGACCTGGGCTCACCGCCGGCTGACGTCGCCGCCATTGGTCGATCGCTCGGGGGTTCGCTGCAGCTCCGCCATGTTGACGCTGGCTCGTGCAACGGTTGCGAGCTGGAGATCACCTCCGCATTCGGACCCGTCTACGACGCGGAGCGATTCGGAGCGAATCTGGTCGCCTCACCGAGGCACGCCGATGCTCTCATCGTCACCGGTCCGGTGACCAAGAACATGGTCGGACCGCTGCGGAAGACATTCGACGCCATGCCCGAGCCGCGAATGGTGATCTCGATCGGGGACTGTGCACGGGACTGCGGAGAGTTCAAGGATGGCTACGGCGTCGCCGGTGCGGTGGGCGATTTCGTTCCGGTGGACCGTGACGTTCCGGGTTGCCCTCCCCACCCCGAGGCAATCGTCGAGGCGCTGAGGGGTCTTACCGGAAGGTGAGCAACCTCAGCTTGGTCATTGCGGCGACGGCTGGTTCGGTCGCGGTCATCGCGGGAGCCGCGCTTCCCCGACGCACAAGGGTGTGGGCGGTGGTCCTGTCCACCTGGGCATCGTGCGCCGCCGCGCTCACCGGATCGCTGATCGTGTTGCACACCGGGCGCCCGATGGTGCTGAGTTCCTCACAGATCCTTCCTCTGACCGGGGTTCACATGGTTCTGGATCCCCTGGGCGCAGTCTTCGTGGTGATCACTGCGGTCGTGGCCATCGCCTCGACCCTCTACTGGATCGGATACGCCGGCCATGGCCTGTCGACCCGGACGGCGGCAGCCTCACTGCCCTTGTTCATCCTGAGCATGCTGCTGTTGCCGGCTGCGGGCAGCGTCGCAACGTTCCTGGTGCTGTGGGAACTCATGGCGGTGACTTCCCTAATTCTGGTGCTGGGCGACCAGCACGAGCGCGCCGAAACCCGGAGTGCGGGTCAGTGGTACGCGGTGATGACCCACGTGGGTGCGGCGGCGATCCTCCTTGCGCTGGTCCTGCTCTCGGCCCACTCGGGAGGCCAGACCTTCGCCGCGATTCGTGTCCATGCGCACCATCTGTCCCCGGCGCTTCGGAACACGGCCTTCCTGCTCGCCGTGATCGGGTTCGGCTCGAAAGCGGGAGCGGTGCCCTTCCACGTGTGGCTTCCCAAAGCCCACCCGGAGGCGCCAAGCCCGGTCTCGGCACTCCTGTCGGGAGCGATGGTCAACCTTGGCATCTACGGGATCGTGCTGGTCGGTGACCGGCTGCTGGGAGGCGGCCCGGTTTGGTGGTGGCTGGTGGTCATGGCGCTGGGGATCGCATCCGCACTGTTCGGTGCGCTGCATGCGGCGACGAGTACGGACCTGAAGCGACTGTTGGCCTATTCGACCGCGGACAACATGGGCCTCGTCCTCATCGGCCTCGGAGCATCGGGGATGTTCGCGGCCACCGGTCACCGGACGACCGCCACCGTGGCGATGGTCGCGGCGCTGCTCCTGGTCGTCAACCACGCAGCCTTCAAGGGAAGCCTGTTCCTCTCTGCAGGCTCCGTCCAGGTCGCGACCGGTGTCCGCGACCTCGACCAGCTCGGGGGTCTGATGACCCGGATGCCGATCACTGGAGCCATCTTCTTGGTGGGTGCCCTGTCCATCGCCGCGCTCCCCCCACTCAACGGATTCGTCAGCGAGTGGTTGCTGTTTCAGAGTCTGTTGCACGGACTGCCAACGTCGAGCACCGCCGTGGCCATCGCCGTGCCGCTGGGGGTGGCCGCACTGGCTCTCACCGGGGGGCTGACGTTGGCCGCGTTCGTGAAGGCGACGGGAGTGGGATTCCTCGGTCGCCCCCGATCGCCAGAGGCCACCGCCGCACATGAGGTGCCCCGCACCATGCAGATCGGCACCGGGTTGTTGGCCGTGGCGTGTGTGGCGCTCGGCGTCGCTCCGTTCATCGTCCTCCCGGCGCTGGGGCGCGCCTCGCAGATCGCCATCCCCGGGACGTCCGCTTCGGTGCTCCGCGGCTCGAAGTACCTGCACGTGGCCGGCCTGCAGGGCGTGCTGGCCCCTGCACTCCTCGCCGCCAGTCTGGTGCTGGCTGCCGTCGTGGTCGTCGCCGTGCGTCGGCTCGTCCACCGACGGTCGATGCTCACACCCTCGTTGCGGCGGGCTGAACCATGGGGGTCGGGCCGGGAGCTCCAGACGGCCAGAATGCAGTACACCGCAACGTCCTTCGCAGAGCCGCTTCAGCGTGTGTTCGACGACGTCGTTCACCCTGACCGAGACGTCGACGTCGACCACGTCGTCGAGTCTCGGTACTACTTCGAGAGGATCTCGGTGCGGACGTCCATCGGCGACATCATCGAGAACAAGCTGTACCGCCCGGCGATTCGCGCTGTTCGGTGGTGGGGACGTCAAGCCCGGCATCTTCAGAACGGAAGCGTGCACCGCTACCTCGCCTACGGGTTCGTGGCGCTGGTGTTGGTCCTGGTGGTGATCACGTGACGGGAGGCCAGGTACTGGCGCCGATTCTCGTCGCCGGAGCGCAGATCGTGATCGTCGGCGTCGGCGGGCTGTTGCTCCTCGGGCTCATGCGCAAGCTACGCAGCCGTCTCGAAGGTCGGGTCGGTCCACCGATTCATCAACCGCTACTCAACGTCCGCAAGCTCTTCAGGAAGCAGCGGGTGCGCCCCGAAGAGTCGAGTTGGGTCTTCTCGGCTGCGCCCGTCGTACTGGTGGCGACGGCAGTGGTGGTGGCGGCAATCTCGCCGCTGGCCACCACCCGCCCGCCTCTCGGGCGAAGTGCGGACTTCTTCGCCATCGTCTTCGTGCTCCTGCTCGGCTCGGCAGCCCTCGCCCTCGCCGCCCTCGATACCGGGACACCGTTCGGCGGGATGGGGTCCAGCCGGGCGATGACCATCGGAGCGATTGCCGAACCGGCCCTGCTGGTTGCCATCTTGGCCATGTCGATCCCGGCCCATACCTCCAATCTGCCCGTTCTGGTGCGGCTCGGATTGACCCACCCCCAGATGATCGCCAGTCCTGGGCGGATCCTGGCGCTCGGCTCGTTCGCCATCATCATCCTGGCGGAGAGCGGCCGGCTCCCCGTGGACAACCCGAGCACCCACCTCGAGCTGACCATGATCCACGAGGCGATGGTGCTCGAATACGCCGGACCCGACCTGGCCCTGGTGGCCACCGGCGAGGCCATGCGGTTCTCGCTGCTCCTCGGCCTCCTGGTCAATCTTCTGGCGCCTTGGGGGATAGCCGATCGACCGGGAGCGGTCGCCCTTGTCATCGGGATCGCCATGCTCGCCGTCAAGGTGGCGCTCGCCGGGGTGTGTATCGCCATCTTCGAGGTCTTCACAGCCAAGCTGCGGCTCTTCCGGGTACCCGAACTGCTCGCTGGAGGGTTTGTGCTTGCCGTGCTCGGAACCGTCACGGCGCTGGTGGTCCGATGAACGGGTCCGCCTACGCCAGCCTGCTCGAGCTCACGTCGGGATTGGTCCTGGTGTGTGCCGTGGTCACGATGTGGCGTCGCTCTCTCCCTGCCGTCGTCAAAGCGCTGTCCCTGCAAGGAGTCGCGCTCGGGGCCGCGGCTCTCATCCTCGGCGTCCATCAACACGATGTGGTCCTGATCGCCGTCGCCTGTCTCGTACTGGCCGCGAAGGGCCTCCTCATCCCGACGTTGCTGGGCCGGATCGTGGCCGGGGACCCCTCCAGCCGTGAAGCCACGCCGGTCGTGAACGTGCCGGCATCTCTGGTCATTTCGGCTGCGCTCACGTTCCTCGCCTACGGCGCGGCCGAGCCCGTCGTCAGGCTGATCCCGACAACGGCAGGTCGGCTGGTTCCGCTCGGATTCGCCACACTGCTCATCGGGTTCTTCTCGATGGTGGTGCGGCGCAAGGCGGTGTCGCAGATCGTCGGCCTCCTGCTCGTCGACAACGGCATCGCCCTCGTCGCCTTTCTGGCCACCGCCGGGGTGCCGCTCCTCATCGAATTGGGAGCTTCGCTGGACGTCTTGTTGGCGGTCGGCGTACTGCGCGTGCTGGCTTCCCGAATCGGGTCGAAGTTCGGGGCCTTCGACCTCGATCAGCTGCGTGAGCTGCACGACTGATGCTGGCTCTCGCCGCCCTCGTCGCGCCTCTCGCCGCCGGAATGTTGGCTGCGGTGGTTCCTTGGCGCCGTTGGGTGGGATGGGTCTGCACGGCGACGCTCGGAGTCGTCCTCGCCTGCGGCATCGATCTGGCCGTTCAGGTCGTGCACCATTCTGCGGTGACGGCATTCGGCGGGGTGCTCCGCGTCGATGCCCTGAGTGCCTTCATGGTGATCGTGATCGGTGCGGTCGGCTTCCTTGCCGCCTGGCAGAGTGTGCGCTATCTCGATGCGGAGATCTCTGACGGGCGTTGCGGCAGGCGGCAAGCCTCGCTGTACGGCGTTCTGGTCCAAGGTTTCATCGCGGCAATGCTGCTGGCGGTGGTGGCCGGCAATGTCGGCGTGATGTGGGTGGCCGTCGAAGCAACCACGATCATCACGACGTTCCTGGTCGGGCATCGCCGGACACGAGGGTCACTCGAGGCGTCGTGGAAGTACATCGCCATCTGCTCCGTGGGTATCGCGTTGGCGTTTCTCGGCACGGTGCTCGTCTACCTCGCCGCGCTGCACGTCGGCCATCACCTGCCCGCCAACCTCGACTGGACCTCGCTGATGGCCGCCTCGCACCATCTCGATCCCGGGGTGATGCGTCTCGCCATGGCCCTGCTCGTCCTGGGCTACGGCACGAAGGTCGGTCTGGCGCCGATGCACAGCTGGCTCCCCGACGCCCACAGTCAGGCGCCAGCTCCGGTGTCGGCTCTGATGTCCGGCGTTCTCCTGACCGTCGCCTTCTACGCACTGCTGCGGTTCAAGGCTGTCGCCGACGGTGCCCTGGGGATCGGGTTCACCCGTGACCTCTTGGTGGTGATCGGACTGCTCTCGCTGGCGGTCGCCGCCTCGCTGATGCTGAGCCAGCACGACTACAAGCGGATGCTCGCCTACAGCAGCATGGAGCACATGGGACTGATTGCCCTCGGAGCGGCAGCGGGAACCCGACTGGCCATTGCCGCGGTCCTGTTGCACATCCTCGGGCACGGGTTGGTCAAGGGGGTGCTCTTCCTCACGTCAGGTGAGGTCCTCCGGACCGAGGGCACCAGCGAGATCGCGCAGGTGAAGTCCCTCCTGGTCCGCAGGCCGGCCCTCGGTGGCCTGTTCGCAGTCGGACTCGTCGCCCTGCTCGGGCTTCCACCCTTCAGTCTCTTCGTGAGTGAGCTCAACATGGTCCGAGCGGAGACGACGGTCGGACTCGGGTGGGCGGCCGCCCTCTCGCTGCTCTGCATGGCGGTGATCTTCGCCGCCATGATGTCCCACGGTCGCCGCCTGCTCCTCGGCGCGTCCGATGGGGAGCGTGTGCACCGAACGCCGGCCATGGTCACCGCGCCTCTCGTCAGCGCGCTCGCGGCATGCGCCGTCATCGGCGTGTTGGCATGGCCACTCGCCAGCCTGTTGCGGGCAGCCGCTCAGGTGGTGGCGATATGACCACGGTCGGCGAACAGCTCGAGCTGCTCGTGGCCACCAGACCGTCACGAGCCACGCTGAGGTTGCCCGCCACCGATCTGGTGGCAACCGCCTCCACATTGCTGGCGGCCGGCTACCGGTTGGCCCTGATCGCCGCGGTCGAGACGCCCGGGCCGATCCGAATCGAGTACCTGTTCACCGACGGACCGCCCGACCAGCGCATCGAATTGGAGGTCGAGGTCGATCGTGGGTCACCACGGATTCCCAGCCTGGCACGAGTGTCGTTTCCTGCCGGTCGCTTCGAGCGAGAGATGCGTGACCTGTTCGGCATCGAACCCATCGGTCATCCGCAACCCCGACCGCTGGTGCTCCATCAGCACTGGGCGCCCGGCTGGCACCCCATGCGCTCCGATGCGGGACCTCAGCCCCCGATGCTCAGCGATGCCGCGCCCTACCCCTTCGTCCGAGTCGAGGGCTCGGGGGTCTACGAGATCCCGGTGGGTCCGGTGCACGCCGGGCTCATCGAGCCGGGGCACTTCCGCTTCTCGGTCGTGGGAGAGACGATCGTGAAGATGAAGGCGCGGCTCTGGTTCGTCCACAAGGGCATCGAGCGCCTGTTCGAGGGTCGCGATGCGACCGCTGCCGTCGCCCTGGCCGAGAAGATCTCCGGGGACACCGCTGTCGGGCACTGCCTGGCCTACGCCCAAGCCGTCGAAGAGGCCCTGGCCATCGAGGTGACTCCCAGGGGAAACGAACTCCGTGCCGTGCTGCTCGAGCTCGAGCGCCTGTACAACCACGTCGCGGACGTCGGTGCACTGTGCAACGATGCCGGGTTCGGACTGGCCAACGCACATGCGCTCACACTTCGCGAACAGCTGTTGCGCCTGAACGAGTCTGTAACCGGGCATCGGCTGCTCCGGGGGGGCGTCACCCTCGGAGGAGCCTCACTCGTCTCCCTGCCTCAGCCCGACCAGCTCCGAGAGGTCGGCGACCACGTTCGCCGGCTGACCGATCTGGCCCGCTCCAACACCATCGTCATGGATCGCTTCACCGGCACGGCGACGCTTTCCGCGGAACAGGCCATGGAGATCGGAGTCCTCGGTGTGGTGGCTCGCGCATCCGGCTTGTGTTTCGACGCCCGATCGGCCCATCCGTTCGTCGATTCGCCGGTCACGTTCCGACCGGCCTGTCGTGATACCGGGGACGTGCTCGCCAGGTTCTTGGTGCGCTGCGACGAAGTGGCGGCCTCGCTGGATCTTCTGTCCGACTATGTCGCTCGCACCGGCCCACTGACGGACGTCAGTGTCGATCGAGGCCTCACGAGCGCCGGCCACGGAAGCGGAATCGTCGAAGGATGGCGGGGCACCATCGTCCACCGCGTGGAGGTTGGCCCGGGCGGCATGCTGGAACGGGTGAAGGTCGTGGACCCCTCGTTCCTCACCTGGCCGGCCCTCCCGGTGGCGCTCGCCGACACCATCGTCCCGGACTTTCCACTGGCCAACAAGAGCTTCAACTTGTCATACGCCGGGAACGACCTGTAGCCGGCGGGGCACCATGGACCCGGGTCGCCGGCAGCACGATTACCTGATGGATTGATGAATCGATTAGAATGTCAATCACGGGTTCCGTCGGGACCCCGCTGATCAACGACCACGCACCTGTGCGATGGACCGACAAGGAGACTACGAGCAGTGGGGACCGCACCGATCTATCGAGTGAAGGCAGATTTCTTCAAGACCCTGGGCCACCCAGCGAGAATCCGAGTGCTCGAGGTACTGCGAGGCGGGGAGCGAGCCGTGAGCGAGCTCATTCCCGCAGTGGGTATCGAGTCATCGCACCTGTCCCAGCAGCTGGGTATCCTGCGAAGGGCCGACCTGGTGCAGGCGCGACGAGAGGGCGCGAGTGTCGTCTACTCGGTCGGTAATCCGCTGGTCTTCGAGCTCCTCGATGTGGCGAAGCAGATCCTCAGCTCGACACTCGCCGCCAGCCAGGACCTCCTCGCCGATCTCGATGCAGTCGAGCTGCCTCCCCCGGTCACTCAACGCTCATGAGGCGGTTGAGATGGGCCCGGGCGGCCAGCGCCGGGACCGCGTCCGGTACGCGGAGCACGGCGCCGGCACGTTCGGTGACCGGCGGAGGTGAGCGTGTGCCGTCTCGGCGTTGGTCGGCAGCCACCATGGGCTCGAGCCATCGACGGCGCACCATCTTGAGCCTCCTGCTGGCCGGAATGGCGGTCAGCGGACTGCTCATTCCGTTCGTTACGGCCGGCGCGGTCGCAGCGTTGGCGATCTTTGCCGTCGGGGTGATGATCGATGTGGCCCTGCTTCGTCGCCGCCAGCTGCTCGTCGCCGAACGGTTGATGGATGCGGCATTCCGGACGAGCCGACCACCGCGCGCTCATCCGCTGAGATGACCACTCGGCGCCCTCAACACGGCCAGGATGCGGCGAGTGGCGATCGGTCCGCCGGGTTCCCTGGGAACCGGCACCGCCGACACGGTGTGGGCTAGATGCTGCGCCGACGGAGACGGCCGGCGGCTCCCGTGCCCCACACCAGGACCAGAATCCCGTAGAGGCCCAGTGGCGCAGCCGCGGCATCGCCGAAGGCACTGGTGGCGAGTCCGGCGGCGATGGCGAAGTCCCGCATCGAGGTGGTGAGGATGATCGCCGTTCCCACCGGTGGTCGAGACCCCCGGGCGATCACCGCCCCGAGCAGTGCCGAGGCCACGACGAAGATGATGAGAGCGCCGGCCAGGGCGAGGTAGCCGATGGAGACGTGCACCTCGGCGACGATCAGCGCTACGAGGACGGCCACGGCCACCGCCGCCGCGGTGGCGGCGGCATGCTCCAGCCGGGCGCTGAGGGGCCGCAGGCCACTGACCACCAGTCCGGCGACCAGGGGCAGGGCGACCACCATCACCAGGTTGACGATGATGTGGCCGACGTGCACCGAGGTACCCCCGGCTTCGAGGGCCAGGACCGGTCCGGCGATGGCAACCGTGACGAGCGTCGAACCGACCAGGACGCCGGCGGACAGCGCGGCCTCGCCCCTGGCCATGGCGGTGGTGGCCACCGATGCGATCTCACAGGGGGCCAGTCCGATGGCCATCACCCCGTCTCGGAGCGATCCGGCGGCGACGATGCGTGAGGCCGCCCACGACAGTGCGGGCAGGACGGTCGCCCCGGCCACGAGAGCGACCACCAGCGGGTGCCAGGCGGAAGACGCCCGACGCAGGGCTTCGGGCTTGATGGTGACCGCTGTGGCGAACACCAGCACGGCGAGGATGGCGTTGACCCCCTGGTGCCGGACCAGCCACCGGAGGGGTGACGGGGCACCCAGCCCCACGGCGGCGGCAACGAGCACGGTCACGAGCTCGGGGTACCCCGAGAGCACCTGGCGCAGCCGAGCCGTCATCCAGGGCCAACAGGTCCGTCGCCACGACGGCCGAGCCGGTGTGTCGCCGGAGGTCGCCAGGCACCGTTCATATCCGGCAACTATCGGGCAGCCGGCCGCTCCTGGCGAATCCGGGCGGGGCGAGGACCCAGCCCACCGGTGGCCTGAGAGACTGGCCCTGGACACGGGTCCATGATCATCCCGGGGGACTTCCGGGTAAGTTCTGTCGGCAACGGAGCACCGGATCGTCAGGTGGGCCGTTGGTGCGGGTCCCCTGGGACCCGGGAGGAGTGGAGATGACCGATCTGCTGGAGAGTGTCGACGATCAGACCCTCACGGACCGGTTCTCCGCCACCCGCGCCCTGACCGAGTCGCTGGCGTCCCCCCTGTCGGCCGAGGACCAGACCGTGCAGTCGATGCCGGACGTGAGCCCGACCAAGTGGCACCGGGCCCACACCACTTGGTTCTTCGAGACCTTCGTCCTGGAGCCGAATCTGGACGGGTACCGACCCTTCCATCCGATGTTCGGCTATCTGTTCAACTCCTACTACGAGGGAGTCGGTGCCCGGTACCCGCGCCGCGACCGGGGCCTGGTGTCCCGCCCGGGCATCGAGGAGGTCGCCGAGTACCGCCGGTTCGTCGACCGGGGCGTCACCGATCTGCTCGAGCGGCGCACCGACCAGGCGGGATGGGCCGGACTCGTCGAACTGGGCATCCACCACGAACAACAGCATCAAGAACTGCTGTTGATGGACATCAAGCACGTGCTCTCCCGCAATCCGCTCCTCCCCGCCTACGACACCCTCTGCCTGCCGCCGCCCGGCCAGCAGCCCGGCCTGGGGTGGAGCGGGTATCCCGAGGGCACCTACCGGATCGGGCACCGGGGCGAAGGGTTCGCGTTCGACAACGAGCTCCCCTGCCACCGGGTCTATCTCGACGCCTTCGACCTCGCCGATCGGCCGGTGACCTGTGGGGAGTGGCTGGCCTTCATCGAGGACGACGGGTACCACCGTCCCGAGCTGTGGCTGTCGGACGGGTGGGCCACGGTCACCGCCGAAGGCTGGGAGAGCCCGCTCTACTGGTCCACCACCGATGACGGTTGGCGGGAGTTCACCCTGGGCGGCCCCATCGCCCTCGATCCGGCGCAGCCGGTGTGCCACGTCAGCTACTACGAGGCCGACGCCTATGCCCGCTGGGCCGGCGCCCGGCTGCCCACCGAAGCCGAGTGGGAGGTGGCGGCAGCCGGGAGCCCCGGGGCCGGTCACTTCCTCGACCAGACCCGGCTTCATCCGACGCCGGTCGTCCCCGGCACCGCCCTCGCCGCACCGTCGGGCAACGTCTGGCAGTGGACCTCGTCGGCCTACAGCCCCTACCCCGGATTCGAGGCTGCTCCCGGTGCGGTCGGCGAGTACAACGGCAAGTTCATGGTCAACCAGCACGTGCTGCGGGGAGGATCGTGTGTGACACCCCCGGGTCACGCCAGGACCACCTATCGCAACTTCTTCCCCCCGTCAGCCCGTTGGGCCTTCGCCGGTCTTCGGTTGGCTCGGAACGTCCGATGAGGGGCACCTCATCCACACTCACCGTCGCGCCGAAGGAACGCTCAGACCATGAACACGATCATCCCCCCCACCATTGACATCCACCTGTCCGGGAGCGACCTCCGGGGCGCCATGGAACAGGACGTCCGCAGCGGGTTGACCGCGGCGCCCAAGCGGCTGCCCCCCGTCTACTTCTACGACGACCGGGGAAGCCGCCTGTTCGACGAGATCACCCGCCTCCCCGAGTACTACCCGACCCGGTCGGAGCGCTCGATCCTCGACGCCCACGCCAAGGACATCGCCCGGCGCTCGGATGCAGACACGCTGGTCGAGCTGGGTGCGGGGACCTGTGACAAGTCGAGGGTGCTCCTCGACGCCATGCTGTCCACCGGGCGCCTCGAGCGCTTCGTCCCGCTCGACGTCAGTGACACCACCTTGTGGGAGGCGGCCACCGCGCTGTCCGAGGAGTACCCGGGCCTGGCGGTCAGCGCCGTGGTCGGTGACTTCCACCGCCACCTCGACCTCCTGCCCACCGGCGGCCGCCGCCTGTTCGCCTTCCTCGGCGGCACCATCGGCAACCTCGACCCGGGACAGCGTCGGACCTTCCTCATCGAGCTGGGCGGCGTGATGGCTGCCGACGACTGCCTCCTGCTCGGTACCGACCTGGTCAAGGACCGCTCCCGCCTGGTGCGCGCCTACGACGACCGGGCCGGTGTGACCGCCGAGTTCAACCGCAACGTGCTCCACGTCCTCAACCGCGAGCTCGGAGCCAACTTCGACCCCGAGCGGTTCGGCCACGTGGCCCGGTGGAACGAGGAGGACCAGCGCATCGAGATGTGGCTTCGCTCCGCCGGGGACCAGCACATCCGTGTGGCCGACCTCGACCTCGAGTTGCACTTCGGGTCGGGCGAGGAGATGCTCACCGAGATCAGCACCAAGTTCTCGCCCGATGCGCTGGCCGCCGAGTTGGGCGAGTGCGGGTTCGAGGTGGAGTGGATGTGGCCCTCAGACGGAGACGAGTTCCTGATGACGCTGGCCCGACCGGTGGCCTGAACCCCGGGACCGTTGCCCGGCCCCCGGGCCCGGCCCCGGGCAAGACGGCCTGAGCGCTACTCCGCTCCCAGGTCCTTGACGGCGGACTCGATGGCCCGGTGGAACGTCGGGTACGCGTACATCATGTGCCGGAGGCTGGTGATGGGCACCTGGGCGTGCACGGCCAGGGTGAGCAGGCCGAGCACCTCCCCCCCGGTCGGCCCGACCGAGGTGGCCCCGACCAGTACGCCCCGGTCGAGGTCCTCGACCAGCTTGATGAAGCCCTGGTTGCCGGCCTTGTGGATCCACCCTCGGCTGGACGACGGGATCTGGGCCATGCCCACCCGCACCCCGATGCCCTCCTGGCGCGCCTGACGCTCGCTGAGGCCGACCGAGCCGATCTCCGGATCGGTGAAGGTGACCCGGGGCACGGCCCGGTAGTCGGCAGGGACGACCGGGCGCCCGAGGATGTCGTTCACCACGATGTCGGCCTGGTACATCGACACGTGGGTGAAGGCACCTTTGCCGGTGATGTCGCCGACCGCCCACACGCCCTCGACACCCTCGACCCGGAGGTGGTCGTCGACCGGGAGCGAACGGGCCGACTCGTCGACACCGATGGCCGCGGCGTTGAGGCGGTCGAGATCGGCCCGGCGGCCGGCCGCCACCAGCAGTCGATCGACCACCAGCGGTGCCCCGGAGCCGAGGGAGATGGAGAACCGGTGGCCATCGTGGTGGACCGACTCCACGCCCACGTCGGTGCGGACGTCGATGCCCTCGTCTGCGAACACCTCGGCCAGCAGCACTCCGGACTCGGGCTCTTCGGGGGCCACCAGGTGGGGAGCGGCCTCGAGCACGGTGACCTCGGATCCGAAGCGCCGGAACACCTGGGCCAACTCGACACCGATGGCACCCCCGCCGAGTACGGCCAGGGTGGCCGGCACCTCTTCGGTCTCGATGGCCTGGCGGTTGGTCCAGTACGGGGTGTCGGCCAGACCGGCCACCGGGGGCACCCAGGCCCGGGTGCCCGCCCCGATCACGATGGCCCGTGCGGCGTCGAAGACCCGATCGCCCACCGCCACCCGACCGTTCCCTTCGAGCCGACCCCAACCCCGGACGAACCGCCCGCCCTTCCCCTCGAACCGCTCGACGGCCGCCCGGTCGTCCCAGTTGTCGGTGGCCTCGTCCCGGATGCGCCTGGCCACCGGTGCCCAGTCCGGCACCACCGTGGCCGCGCCGGCCATCCCTTCGATGCGCCGGGCCTCGGCCAGGAGGTCGGAGGCGCGGATCATCATCTTGGAGGGGATGCACCCCCAGTAGGGGCACTCACCGCCCACCAGGCCGCCGTCGATACCCACCACGTCGAGACCGGCCTCGGCCAACCGCCCGGCCACGTCCTCACTGCCCGGGCCGAGGCCCACCACGATCACATCGGCTGGTTCGGTCATCTCCGGCTCCTCCGGTCGAGTCGTCGCCACCTCCGGTTCTACCCCATCCGCGGCGGTTCCCACCGGCTCCGCGCTCGCCTCGTCCAGCGGACAACGCCGGCGGTGGACGAGGAGCGAAGCGAGGACGACGCCTGGCCCCGTCCGACCCCCGACGACGCGGCCACGGAGGCCGCCGGCCGAGTGGTCGACCGGTGGTGGGTGGCCGTCGACGCGGTCAGCTGACCCGTTCGGCCCGCTGCCGGGCCACGTCGAAGCAGGCGATGGCACCGGCGGTGGACACGTTGAGCGAGGACAGCGAACCGTGCTGGGGGATGGCTCCCAGCACGTCGCACCGCTTCCGGGTCAGATCGGCCAGGCCGCTGCCCTCCGATCCGAGCACCAGGGCCACCGGCTGGTCGCCCAGTGGTAGTTCGTAGAGGGACTGGCGGGCCTCCCCGACCAGACCCACCGTCCACACTCCGAGGGAGGAGAGCTTCTGGAGTGCGGTCGGGATGCCGGCCACCAGGGCCATGGGCAGGTACTCGATCGCCCCGGCGGCGACCTTGGCCACCGTCGGCGACAGATGGGCCGACCGGTGCCGCGGGAAGACCACCCCGGTCACCCCGGCGCACTCGGCGCTGCGCAACACGGCCCCCACGTTGTGAGGATCGGTGATCCCGTCCAGGACCAGCAGGAACGGGACCTTTCCCCGACGGCTCGGTTCACACAGGGCCTCGAGTGGCGTCTCGTCGACGGGCCGGGCCAGGGCCACCACGCCCTGAGGGGCGTCGGTCCGGGCCAGTGAGTCGATCCGACGCCGGGACACGTACTCCACCCGCACCCGTCGCTTGGCCGCCAGCTGCTCGATCTCGTCGAGGATGGGGGAGGCGTCCATGCCGTCGGCCATGACCAACGAGTTGACCGCCCGCCGGTTGGCGATGAGCAGCTCACGGACCGCCTGACGGCCTTCGACCTGGTCGCCGCCCAGCCCCACCGGGGTGGTCGGGCGGCGGTCACGCTGGGCCCCGCCCGAGCGATCGGGGGCTCCCCGACCCTGGCCCGACCTCGAGCCGGCACCGGTACTTCCCCGGCCCGTCGAGGCGCGCGTGCCCGTCGGACGACCGGATCCGCCCCGACCGGCACCACCCGGCTTGGCACCGCCACCCCGGGCGCTGTTGGCGCTCGACCGACCCCGGCCGCTGCCGGTGGCGCCGCGCCCTCCGCCCTTGGGCGGGGTCACCGTGCCACCTCGTGGTCGCCGTCCCCGGTGACGGGGGCCAGCAGCACCACGGCGGTACAGGCGATCCCCTCGGCCCGGCCCAGGGCCCCGAGGCCTTCAGCCCGGGTGGCCTTCACGTTCACCGGCGCACCGACGATGCCGGCCAGACGGGCGGACATCTCGTCCACGAAGGGGGCCAGCCTGGGCCGCTCGGCCACCACCGTGCAGTCGGCGTTGACCGGCACCCATCCGGCACGGAGGGCCAGGTCCACCACGCGGGCCAGGATGGCCATGCTGTCGGCACCCTCCCATCGGGGATCGTCGTCGGGCGCATGCCGGCCCAGGTCACCCAATCCGGCCGCACCGAGGACGGCGTCGGCGATGGCATGGGCCACGGCGTCGGCGTCGCTGTGCCCGAGGAGGCCCTGGGACCCGTCGCCGGTGATGGCCACGCCTCCCAGGATCAGCGGACGGTCGGGATCGTCGGAGAACCGGTGCACGTCGATGCCCTGTCCGATCCGCAACGATCCGGCCCCGTCGGTGCCACCGGTCGGAACGGCGCTCACCGGGGCACCGCACGCATCAGCGCCTCGGCCAGATCGAGGTCCTCGGGGCGGGTGATCTTGAGGTTCCGGGGGTCACCGGGCACGGTGCGAACGGTCGCGCCCACCGCCTCGAGCAGGCCGGCATCATCGGTGGCGTCGCCCCCGGACCGGTGTGCGGCCCGCAGAGCCCGGGCGTCGAAGGCCTGGGGGGTCTGCACGGTGACCAGCCCGTCGCGGTCGACGGTCGAGAGCACCACACCCTTCGAGGTCCGCTTGAGGGTGTCGGACACCGGGAGCACCGGGATCACCCCGTCGGTCCCGTCCACCTTGGCTGCGGCGACCACGGCGGCGAACAGGTCGGCACCGGCCAGAGGCCGGGCGGCGTCGTGGACCACGATGATGGCGGCGTCTTCGGGGACGGCGGCCAGGCCGGCTCGCACCGAGTCCGCTCTCGAGGGGCCGCCGACCACGGTGACGTCCGCTCCCAGGTCGGTTCCCTGATCTCGGACGTGATCGGCGGCCTGCGTATCGCCAGGGCCACCCGGGGCGTCCGCGGGAACCACCACGACAACCCCGTTGGCCACGGACCGGGCGGCCTCGACCGACCAGGCCGCCACCGGACGATCACCGAGTTTGAGGAACTGCTTGGGAGCGCCGAAGCGACGTCCCGAACCGCCGGCCACCACGATGGCCCAGACCGACCCCCCTCGGGTCAGGGCAGCACCTCGTCGAGCCTGACCTCTGCGGCCTCCTCGTCGACGCCGAGGGCAAAGGTCAACTCGGACACCAGGATCTGGCGGGCCCGCTGGAGCATGCGCTTCTCGCCGGCCGACAGGCCCTTGTCCTTGTCGCGGATGGAGAGGTTCCGCACCACTTCGGCCACCTGGTAGATGTCCCCGGAACGGAGCTTCTCCGAATGGTTCTTGTACCGACGGGACCAGTTGGTGGGCATACGGGCCTCCTTCTTCCGGAGCACCGCGAACACCTCTTCCACCTCTTCGTCGTTGATCACTTCCCGCAGACCGACGCCGTCGGTGTTGTCAGCCGGGACCATCAGGGTCAGATCCCCGTAGGCCAGCCGGAGCACGAGGTACTCCTGCTTCTTCCCGAAAGCCTCTTTGGTCTCACGTCGTTCGACTACTGCCGCGCCGTGGTGCGGATAGACGACCTTGTCACCGATGTCGAACACCGTTCCTCCTGGCGTTGCGTGCTGGTCCCGGGGCTGGTGAGCGACATCGGGACCGCGTAGGCGAAGCACGCAATGGTACACGGTGGGGAGTGGGGCCCAAACCGGGGCACCCTCGCCCGACCGCCAGCGGGCTGTCGGCAGGCAGCGCCTACTGGTAACGCTCGAAGATGCTGGCCTCGGCCAGGCGGGTCAGACCGTCCTTGACCGAGTGGGCCCGGGCCTGGCCCACGCCCTCGACCTGCTCCAGTTCACTGAGGGAAGCCCGCATGATCTGCTGGAGGTTCACGAAGCGGTCCACGATGCGCTCGATGATGGCATCCGAGAACCGGGGCAGCCGGTACAACAGCCGGTACCCGCGGGGTTCGACCCCGGACTCGGCGTCGTGGAATGCCCCCGGGAGCCCGAGGATGTCGGCCACCCGGCTGGCGTCGGCCAGCTCGTCCGCCGAGAGGTGGGCCAACTGCTCGATGGCCCGGTTCACCGCCGAGCGGCGGTCCGCCTTGGCCGGAAGCCGCCCGCAGTAGTCGCGCACCACCAGGTGGAGGACGGGGGCCACCCCGTCCACCAGCTCGGCCGACTGCAGCCCGACCAGGCGACCGTCGTCCCCCAGCTCGACCAGGTAGCCGTCGACCTCCTCGCCGATCCGGAGAACCATCTCCGCGGCCTGGACCACCCCGACCACATCGCCCACCGACACGGTGTCCTCCACCTCGAGGATGGAGAGTCCGTTGAGGGCGACGTCGAAGCGGTTCCGAAACCGTTGCATGGTGGCCAGCGCCTGGTCGGTGCGGTCGTGGAGCCAGCCGGTGGGCTGGACGGTGTGCTTGTGGTCGTTGCGGTAGACGGCGATCACCGACATGGCCGCCGACACCGACAGCACCGGCACGTCGATCGACCGGGCCACCCGCTCGGCGGTGCGGTGCCGGGTTCCGGTCTCCGAGGTGGGGATGGTCGCCTTGGGCATGAGATGGACGTTGGCCCGGGCGATCCGGGAGGCGTCCGCAGCCAGGATGATGGCCCCGTCCATCTTGGCCAGCTCCGACAGCCGTTGAGGGCTGAACTCGGCGTCGAGGAGGAAGCCACCCGAGCAGATGGACAGGACGCCGGGACCGTCCCCCACCACCACCAGGCCGCCACGTTTGGCCCGCAGGATCCTGTCGAGGCCGTCCCGCAAGGGACGGCCCGGAGCCACCATGGCCAGGGCGTCACTGAGCGGCGAGCTCTGGCGGGTGGTCACAGGGGAATGGTACCTGTCGCCGACCCGGTCGGCTCCGTGGTCGGTGGGGGCGTCGGCGTCGAGTACTGGCCGGTGCCTGGGCCGGTGACCAGGGAAACGGTCGGGTCAGAGGTCGGGGGCGCACCCGAAGCGGGAGACCGCCTCGGCCACCGTGTTCACCCGGACCAGCTCGACCTCGCTCGGACCCTCGGGCGACGAGGCCGGGACCACCACCCGGTTGAAACCCAGCCGGGCCGACTCCTCGAGCCGCCGAGGGAGGTTGGTCACCTGACGGACCTCGCCGGCCAGTCCCACTTCGCCCACCGCGGCCAGATCGGCCGGAAGGGCCACTCCGGTGGCCGCTGAGGCCACCGCCAGGGCCACGGCCAGGTCTGCGGCGGGCTCGATGACCCGGATCCCGCCGGCCACCGAGGCGAAGACGTCCGTGGCCAGCACGGGCAGCTCGGCGTGGCGGACCAGCACGGCCAACGTCATCACCAGCCTCCCGCTGTCCAAGCCCACCACCGATCGCTTGGGCTGGGCCTGACCCATCGGGGTGACCAGGGCCTGGAGTTCGACCATCAGGGTCCGTCGTCCCTGCACGGCCGGAAGGACGACCCCGCCCGGAACCCCGGTGAGGCGGTCCCCCAGCAGGAGGCGTCCGGGATCATCGACCCGGTTGAGGCCCTGATCACCCATCTCGAAGAGCCCGAGCTCCCCGGTGGGGCCGAACCGGTGCTTCACCGCCAGGAGAAGCCGGAGGGCGTGGTGCCGGTCGCCCTCGAAGCTGAGCACGGTGTCGACCATGTGCTCGAGTGCCCTCGGGCCGGCCAGCGATCCATCCTTGGTCACATGGCCGACCAGCACGGTGGCCACCTGGCGGGACTTGGCCAGCCCGACCAGCTGGTCGGCACACTCACGCACCTGGGTGACGCTGCCCGGTACCCCGGTGGCCCGTCGCTCCCCGAGGGCGGTGGGCCCGATGGACACGGCCTGGATCGAGTCGATGACCACGAGGTCGGGCTCGGCCTCGACCACGGCATTGATCACCGTGCCCACGTCGGTGACCGGCAGGATCAACAGGCCGGGCGGGATGGGGCCCAGACGCTCCGCCCGCAGGCGAACCTGGTGGGCGGACTCCTCTGCGGACACCAGCAGCACCCGGTGGCCGGCTGCGGCCCGGGCGGCGAGCACCTGGAGCAGGAGGGTGGACTTGCCGATGCCGGGCTCACCTCCGAGGAGGGTCACCGACCCGGGCACCAGGCCTCCGGACAGGACGCGGTCGAACTCTTCCACTCCGGTGGGCACCGCGGCCGCCTCGGACACGTCCACCGAGGAGAGGGGCAGGGGCATCGACGACAGATCGAGCGCATCGACGGCCTGGACCAGCGGCCCGAGCTGGGCCTCTTCCACCAGGGTGTTCCACTCCCCGCAGGTGGGACACCGGCCGGCCCAGCGGGCGGTGGTCGAACCGCAGTCGATGCAGCGGTGGCGCTTCGCGGTCTTGGCCATGGTGCCGATGGTAGGGACTGGGTGTGCCAAGCGGTGTGACCGGTCCCGCCTCCCGCGGAATCCCCCGTCACGCGGACCATCCCACCGGGATTCCGGTGGGATGGTCTCGTTCAGGCTCAGTGGTTGCCGACCAGGTCGGATCAGGCCCGGTCCACCCGGACCCGAGGGCCGGACACCGGTTGCTTCAGTCTGCCGACGAGTCGGCTCCGGCCAGTTCCACCGGCGGCGGGGGCTCGACGCCCTCGATGGCGGTGAAGGTCAGCTGCTGCTCACCGGCGATCAGCGGAGGAGCGCCCTTCACGTCGTAGGCCGCGGCGGCCTCCGGCGTGATGGTCTCCACGTCGACCACGATGGTCTCACCGACCCGGAACTCCTTCCACAGGATCCGCTCCGAGAGCGGGTCCTCGATCATCTGCTGGATGGCACGGCGCAGTGGCCGGGCACCCAGCTGAGGGTCGTAGCCCTTGTCGGCCAACAGCTGCTTGGCCGGCGGGGTGAGGACCAGGCTGAGGCCCTGGAGCTCGAGCTGGTTGGAGACACGTTGGATCATCAGGTCCACGATCTCGACCACTTCGACCTTGGAGAGCTCGTGGAAGACCACGACCTCGTCGATGCGATTGAGGAACTCGGGCCGGAAGTGGGCCTTCAGCGCCTCGTTGACCTTGGTCTTCATGCGCTCGTAGGTGACCGCCTCGGAGGTCTTGGCGAACCCGACCGACGACTTGCGCAGGTCGGCGGTACCGAGGTTGGAGGTCATGATCAGCACGGTGTTCTTGAAGTCGACCGAACGACCCTGGGCATCGGTCAAGCGCCCGTCCTCCAGAATCTGGAGGAGGGTGTTGAACACGTCGGCATGGGCCTTCTCGACCTCGTCGAAGAGCACCACCGAGAAGGGCTTGCGGCGGACCGCCTCGGTCAACTGACCACCCTCTTCGTACCCGACGTAGCCGGGAGGGGAGCCGACCAGGCGGCTCACCGTGTGCTTCTCCATGTACTCGGACATGTCCAGCTGGATCAGGGCGTCCTCGTCGTCGAAGAGGAATTCGGCCAGCGTCTTGGCCAGCTCGGTCTTGCCCACACCCGTCGGCCCGAGGAAGATGAACGACCCGCTCGGCCGCTTGGGATCCTTGAGACCGGCACGCGTCCGACGGATCGAGCGGGCCAGGGCGGCGATGGCCGGCTCCTGTCCGATCACCCGCTTGTGGAGCTCGTCCTCCATGCGGAGCAGCTTGGCCGTCTCCTCCTCGGTAAGCCGGTAGACGGGGATGCCCGTCCAGTTGGCCAGCACCTCGGCGATGACTTCCTCGTCGACGACGTCGAAGAGATCGACGCCCTCGGCGCGCCACTCGGCCTCCATCGCCTCCTTGGAGTCGAGGCGTTCCTTCTCCTGCTCGGCGAGCTTCTTGGCCTGGTCGAAGGCCTGCTTCTCGATGGCCGCTTCCTTGTCCGCCCGGAGGCGGGTGATGTCCTCCTCCAACTTCTTGTAGGCCGGAGGGGTGGTCATCCTGCGGATGCGCAGGCGGCTGCCGGCCTCGTCGATCAGGTCGATCGCCTTGTCCGGCAGGTAGCGGTCGGCCAGGTAGCGGTCGGCCAGGTTGGCCGCGGCCACCAGGGCCTGGTCGGTGATGGTCACCGCGTGGTGGGACTCGTAGCGGTCACGCAGTCCCTTGAGGATCTCGATGGTGAGGGCCACGTTGGGCTGCTCCACCTTGATCGGCTGGAACCGGCGCTCGAGGGCGGCGTCCTTCTCCAAGTGCTTGCGGTACTCGTCGATGGTGGTGGCCCCGATGGTCTGCAGCTCGCCCCGGGCCAGCATCGGCTTGAGGATCGACGCCGCGTCGATGGCACCCTCCGCAGCACCTGCGCCGACCAGCGTGTGCAGCTCGTCGATGAACAGCACGATGTCGCCTCGGGTGCGGATCTCCTTCAGCACCTTCTTGAGGCGCTCCTCGAAGTCGCCCCGGTACCGGCTGCCGGCCACCAGGGCGCCCAGGTCGAGGGTGTAGAGCTGCTTGCCGGTCAGCGTCTCGGGGACGTCGTCGGCCACGATGCGCTGGGCCAGGCCCTCCACGATGGCGGTCTTGCCCACACCGGGCTCGCCGATCAGGACCGGGTTGTTCTTCGTGCGCCGCGACAGCACCTGCATGACCCGCTCGATCTCTTTCTCGCGGCCGATCACCGGATCGAGCTTGTGGTCGCGGGCCAGGGCGGTCAGGTTGCGTCCGAACTGGTCCAGTACCGGCGAACCGGTGGGGGCGTCGGTCGACTGCTGCCCGGGGGCACCGGCACCCACCGACTCCTTGCCCTGGTAGCCCGAGAGCAGCTGGATGACCTGCTGGCGCACCCGGGGAAGATCGGCGCCGAGGCTCTGGAGGACCTGGGCGGCGACGCCCTCGCCCTCCCGCACCAGGCCGAGCAGCATGTGCTCGGTCCCGATGTAGCTGTGGCCGAGCTGGAGCGCTTCGCGGAGCGACAGCTCCAGCACCTTCTTCGCGCGGGGCGTGAAGGGTGGGGAGCCGGTCGGGGCCGTGCCGGCCAGACCGATGGTCTCCTCGACCTTCTCACGGACGGCCTCCAACGAGACCCCGAGGGACTCCAGCGCTTTGGCCGCTACGCCCTCACCCTCGTGGATGAGCCCGAGCAGGATGTGCTCGGTTCCGATGAAGCTGTGGTTGAGAAGGCGCGCCTCTTCCTGTGCGAGCACAAGCACTCGTCGAGCCCGGTCTGTAAATCGTTCGAACACTCCACCGCCTCCATCCGCGGTCAGCAATTGACCCGAAGTCTACAGGTGCCGGTGCGACCCGCACCCGCGCAGTTCCTGATTTGGTTTCCTTTTCTCAATCATCGGCATCCTGGCCTATCGTCTGTAGGAAGTGAACGTCGTAGAACTCCTCGGGCTTCCCGCACTCGAAGATCAATTGAAACGCCTCGAGCCCTTGCTCGTGGAGTCCGTGGTGACCGGCGACGGCTTTCTGGACGAGGTCACCACCCACCTGCTGGCCGCCGGCGGGAAGCGGCTCCGACCGGTCCTTGCCCTGGCCACAGCCACATCCGGCCTCGGGCCGGCCTCCCGCGAGGACCTGCTGGGAGCGGTGGCCGTGGAGCTGGTGCACCTGGCGTCGCTCTACCACGACGACGTCATGGACGAGGCCACGGTCCGCCGCAACGTCGAGAGCGTGAACGCCCGGTTCGGCAATTTGGTCGCCATCGTGGCCGGCGATTTCCTGCTGGCCCGCTCCGCCGAGATCGCCGCCGGGCTCGGCACCGAGATCGCCGGTCTCCTCGCCGCCACTCTGGGTGAGCTCTGCCAGGGACAGGTCGCCGAGGTGCACGCCGCCTTTCAGGTGACCAGAAGCCAGGACCAGTATTCGACGGCCATCTCCGGCAAGACCGCCTCCCTCATGGCCACCTCGTGCCGGATCGGGGCGTTGACCGGAGGACTGTCCCGGGACCAGGTGGAGGCGTTCACCTCCTTCGGGCGCTCCTTCGGGATGATCTTCCAGGTCCGTGACGACATCCTCGACGTCATCGGCACCGAGGCCGAGTTGGGCAAGCCCGCCGGGCAGGATCTGGCCGAGGGCATCTACACCCTCCCGGTCCTCCTCGCTCTCGACAACCCCGAGGTGGGACCCGAGCTCCGGCCGCTGCTGGGTCAGCCACTGGGCCAGCCCGAGCGGGACAAGGCCCGGTCGATCGTGGCCGGATCAGGGGCCATCGCCGATTCGGTGGTCGTGGCCCGGCGCTACGCCGAGCAGGCTGCCGACGCGGCCAGGTCGGGTCCCTCCACCCAGCTGGCCACCGGATTCACCCGGCTGGCCCATTCGCTGGTCGACGACCTCCCCGGCGGCTGACTCCCGGCCGAGGTGACTCCCGTCCCCGCCCTCGGTGGATCCACCAGGAGCTCGGTCACCCAATTCACAAATGAGCGGACGCCGTACGCTCATTTGTGAAGGGACTACGCAAGGTTGGCTCGACGGCACTGCGCCGAACGGGGCCACCGCCTCACACCGCCCCCGGACGCGCAACAGCCGGCCGTCGGGACACTCGCCCGAACGACCGGCTGCGCTGGGATGCTCGCGCCACAGGACTAGACCGCGGCTGCAGCACCCTTGCATCTGGCCTTGACCTTGGCTGCCATCTTGTCCAGGCGATTCTTGTAGGCGGCGCTCTCGAGACGGGCCATCCGCCTCTTCAGATGGTCGGCCCGGTGGGTATGACCGGCCTTGACCGCCTTCGCCTCCGCTGCGACCAGATTGGGCAGACCGGCGGCGATGTTCGCTTCCATCTTCTGGATGCGGGTGAGTGCCTTGGGTGCCCTGTTGCAGTTGAAGCGACGGGCCCGCCGGGCGGGGCTGGTAGTGGGCGAACCGGAGGGTGCGACGCCAGGAGCGGTCGCCGGCACCGTGGCGGTCGATATGGCCGCACCGGCCATACCCGCCGGGCCGAGCGCCAGCACCCCGACGACCACGGCACCGATCACGAACGACCTGGCTGCGGGAATGATCTGCTTCATGGTTGATCCGACCTCCTGGACCCGACCGGTGCTGCTGGTCGTCCCCCTCCATTGCGTCCGCCTCGACGTGCGAACCGCGAGGCCGATGCTAGAGGGCGGTGGGGCGATCGCGTCGTCAGGGCCGCGATCGACGCGCTGGCGGCCCAACCCTTGTCATCACCACTGACAACTGTTACGTTCCCCCTATGCCGCACAGGGCCAGGGTTGCACCCCCCGGGGCGCAGGGACGGTGCCCGATGCAGGTGGCCAACGTCGACACCGACGTCGCCTCCGAACAGACGCCCACTCCGCACCCGACTGCCACGACCCCTGTGCACCGACGGTCGGTCGAGTCCGGCCCCCGGTGACGGCCAGCCGCGGGAGCATCCGCCATGCCATCCGGCTGGCCTGCCCTCCCGACGACGTGTGGGCGGTGGTGGGCGATCCCCCACGGATCCAGGAGTGGTTTCCCGGCATCGTGTCGAGCTCGGTCGAGGGCGACCAGCGGGTGGTCACCACCCGCTCCGGCATCCCCATGCCCGAGCAACTGCTGACCGTCGATCCGGTGTTGCGGCGCATGCAGTACCGGATCACCGCCCCGATGTTCAAGGAGCACCTCGGCACCGTCGACGTCCACGACCTCGGGGACGGGACGTGCCTGGTGGTCTACAGCACCGACGCCGATCCCGCCCCGTTGGCCCTGGTCATCGGCGGCGCGGCCCGGGCCGCCCTGGCCAACCTCCCCCACCTGCTCGGCCTCGAGCAGCCCGCACGGTGACCGTCTTCCCACGACGACCCCGGACGCCTCGGCAACCCCGGGACCCCCGGAAAGGAGCCCGCTGATGGGCCGCAAGATCCTCCTGGTCACCACCGACCAGCAGCGCTACGACACCCTCGGCTGCAACGGCGGCACCCTCGCCCGCACCCCGGTGGTCGACGGCCTCGCCGCCCAGGGCGTCCGCTTCGAACGCGCCCATACCCAGTCGGTCGTCTGCATGCCCTCCCGATCCACCATCCTCACCGGGCAGTACCCGACCACCCACGGCGTCTGGATGAACGGCGTTCCCCTGCCCGTCGATGCCCCCTCGGTGGCCGACGAGCTCCACCGTGCCGGCTACCACACCGCCCTGATCGGCAAGGCCCACTTCGAGCCGTTCCTCGACCCGTTCTTCCGCTTCACCGAGAACGCCATGGCGTCCACCACCGGCACCGAGCCTGCCGGCGGCGTCCATCGGGGCTTCGAACACCTGGAGATGGCCACTCACGGGGCCATGGGGCCGCTCCACTACGCGAGATGGCTGATGGCCGAACACCCCGAGGCCGTGGATGGCTACTACCCGGCCCTCGACGGCTCCCTGCAGGTCAACGCGGCGGGAGGCGGGGACACGGGTGCTCCCCAAGTCAAGGTCAACCCCATCGACCGCGGGATCTATCACACCGACTGGGTGGCCGACCGGACCATCGGATGGCTCGACGGGCTGGACCAGGGCGACGACTGGTTCTGCTGGATGAGCTTTCCCGACCCCCATCACCCCTGGGACCCACCCGAGTCCGAGGTGGGCCGCATCGACTGGCGCGAGGTCCCTCTCCCCGCCGGCTATCCGGAGCAGGCGTCCGAGCGGGAGGCCATCCTCGACGGGAAGCCCCGCCACTGGCGCCTCTGGTACGACGGAACACTGGTGTCGAACTACGAGGCGCCGGCCGACTGGGTGCCGGCCACCCTCACCGCCGACCAGGTGCGCGAGGTCAACGCCCGCAATGCCGTGGAGTGCGAGCTGATCGACGAGGCGCTCGGTCGGGTGCTCGGCCGCATCGCCGAGCGGGGCTGGGACGACGATCTGGACGTGGTCTTCACCACCGACCACGGCGAGCTCCAGGGCGATTTCGGGCTGCTGTTCAAGGGGCCGTACCATGTCGACTCCCTGATGCGCCTGCCCCTGATCTGGCGGCCCGCGCCGGCCAGCGCCACCCCTCCCGCCGTGGTCGGGCGACCGGTCGGCCTGGTCGACCTGGCCCCCACCTTCTGCGCCATCGCCGGCATCGGCACACCCGAATGGATGCAGGGATCCGCCCTGCCGGTCGACGACGCCGATGCCGACCAGCGGGGCTTCGAGCGGGTGCTCACCGAGTGGGACAGCGAGCTGTTCGGCACCGACGTCCACGTCCGCACCATCATGCGTGACCACTGGGTGTGCTCCGCCTACCTGCCCGGGACCTCCCATGACGGCTCCGAGGGCGAGCTCTACGACCTGGACGAGGATCCGCTCCAACAGGCCAACCGTTGGGACGACCCCGAGTTCCGTGCCGTCCGTGACGACCTGGTCGGCGACCTATGGGACCACCAGCCTGCACCCCGTCGGACCCGCCTGGCCCTCGAGGCTCCGGTCTGACCCTCGACCGACGGGGGCGGTCAGACGCCTCGGTCCGCTACGAGGTCGGCGAGTTGCGCTCGAAGATGATGCGCAGGCCGTGCAGGGTGAGCCAGGGCTCCACGTACTCGATCTCGTCGGAGTAGGGCGAGATCAGCTCGGAGAGACCGCCGGTGGCCACCACGGTGCACTCACCCAGCACGGCGGCGAACCGACGGCAGAGGCCGTCCACCTGGCCGGCGAAACCGTAGAGGGCGCCCGACTGGATGGACTCCACCGTCGACTTTCCGATCACACTGCGGGGCTCGATCAGCTCGACCCGGCGAAGGGCGGCGGCGTGGGCGAAGAGGGCGTCGAGGCTGATGGCCACCCCGGGGGTGATCGCACCACCCAGGTACTCGCCCGCCGGCGAGATGGCGTCGAACGTGGTGGCGGTGCCCAGGTCGACCACCACGCACGGCCCGCCGAACAGGTCGTAGGCGCCGACCGCATTGGCGATCCGGTCGGCCCCCACCTCCTTGGGGTTGTCGTAGAGGATGGGCATCCCGCTCTTCACCCCGGGCTCGAGCACCACCGAGGGCACGTCGAACCAGCGGATCACCATCTGGCGGAGACTGGCGGTGACCAACGGGACCGAGGAGGTCACCGCGATGCCCGAGACGGCGTCATCGATGTCGAGCCCGTCGAGGTCGAGCAGTTGGGTGAGGAGGAGGGCGTGCTCGTCGGCGGTCCTCTCGGCCACCGTCGAGAGCCGCCAGTGGTGGGACAGGCCGCTCGGCTCGTTCCCGTCGCGGGGGCCGGTGTCGTTCCCTTCGGCCGAGGCCCCGCCGCCAGAGACGCTGTCGGAGAACAGTCCGACCACCGTCTCGGTATTGCCCACATCGATGGCGAGCAGCATGGTCAGCCCATCCCGCCGGCGTCGGCCGGCAGATCGAATCCGAGGTCGAGCACGGGAGCGGAGTGGGTGAGCGCGCCCACCGAGATGAGGTCCGCACCGGCCGCCGCCATCAGGGGGGCCGTCGCCAGCGTCACCCCGCCGGACACCTCCACCAGCGCGTCGGACCCGGCTGCGGCGACCAGCGCCACGCACTCGGCCACCTGGTCGAGCCCCATGTTGTCCAGCATCACCACGGTGGCCCCGGCCGCCACCGCCTCGATCACCTGGTCGGTCCGGTCGCACTCCACCTCGACCATCCGGCCCGGCCACAACCGCTTGGCCCGTTCCACCGCCTCGGTGATCGAGATCCCCCCGAGATGGTTGTCCTTGACCAGTACCGCCTCGGAGAGGCTGCCCCGGTGGTTGTGGCCGCCGCCGGCCCGCACCGCGGCCTTCTCCAGCGCTCGCAGTCCGGGGGTGGTCTTGCGGGTATCCAGGATCCGGGTGGACGGATTGGCCGCCCGGACCGCCTCGACGTACCTGCGGGTGAGCGTGGCCACCCCCGAGAGGTGACCGAGGAAGTTCAGCGTCGTGCGTTCGGCGGTCAGGATGGACCGCAAGGTGCCCGACACCGTGGCCACCACGTCGCCCGGGGACACCGCAGCACCGTCACCCGCCGCCCAGGTCACCTGCAACGACTGGTCGACCTGTTCGAAGGTGGCCAGAGCACACGCCCGTCCGGCGATCACCCCGGGCACACGGCTCACGATCCCCACCGTGGCCACGGTCGAGCCGGGTATGAGGGATGCGGTGAGGTCACCGAGGGGCAGGAGGTCCTCGGCGAGCGCCCGGCCCACGGCATCGGCCACCGCTCCGCCAGGAGGGTCGAGGGGGGGATCGCCGTCGATGGACACCTGGCGGTCGAGGGACGCGGTCAACGGTCGCTCGGCTCCGCGGCCGAAGGTCGACGCCCGTCCGGCGCCGATCCGACGGCGCTCCCCAGGACGGACACGCCGCCGACGGTGTGCACGATGCGCCGCCGCCACGCCTCCGACGCCTCGGGGTAGTCGCTGCGGGCGTGGGCCCCGCGGGTCTCGCACCGCAGGACCGCGGCAGACAGCAGGCTCCGGGCCGTCGTCACCAGGTTGGACAGCTCGCCGTGGGCTCGATCGACCGGCGTGGAACCGCCCAGGGCGTCCCCGATGGCATCGATGGCGACACCGGCCGTGGACAGCGTCCCGGCACTGCGCACGACGCCGGCACCCTCGATCATGTGGCGCTGGAGCAGCTCGCGCGTCTTGCTCACGTCGGACGACGAGACGACCGCGTCCGCAGGGCCGTCGGCGAGTGGGGCCGCCCACGGTGCGGCCCGGTCAGGGGCCACCGGCTCGCGGTCGCTCTCGAGATAGGCGCCGAGCACCCCGGTCGGCGAGGGCCCCTCGTCCCCGGCCAGGATCGACTCGGCCAGACGGGCGCCGAACACCATCCCCTCGAGCAGCGAGTTGGAGGCCAGACGGTTGGCTCCGTGGACGCCGGTGCAGGCCACTTCGCCGGCGGCCCACAGGCCGGGCAGCGCGGTCGCCCCGGACAGGTCGGTGATCACCCCGCCGGAGAGGTAGTGGGCGGCGGGGGCGATCGGCAACCAGTCGACCGACGGATCGAGACCGATGGCCCGGAGCGAGGTGGCGATGGTCGGGAACCGGGCGTCGAAGGACTCGAGCCCGGTGGCGTCCAGCCACAGGCTGTCCACCCCGTGTCGGCGCATGCGCTCGGCCATGGCCCGGCTCACCACGTCACGGGGGGCCAACTCGTCCACGAACCGGTCGCCGTGGTCGTCGCGAAGCAGGGCGCCGTGCCCACGGAGGGCTTCGGACAGAAGCGGTCGAGGCATGGCCGGATGATGGAGGGCGGTGGGGTGGAACTGCATGAACTCCACGTCAGCCACCGGGACCCCGGCCCGCAGGGCCATGGCCAGGCCGTCAGCGGTGGCCTCGGCCGGATTGGTGGTCACGGCGAAGAGCTGGCCGGCACCCCCGGTGGCCAGGACGGTGTGGTGGGCGCGCACCTCCACCGTCCGTCCCTCGGCGCTGAGTGCCCGCACGCCTCGGCACCGACCACCTTCGACGATCAGGTCGAGGGCGAACCACTCCTCGAGCACGGCGGCGGCACTGGACCTGGTGGCGCCGACCAGGGCCCGCTCCACCTCGGCGCCGGTGGCGGCCCCGCCGGCATGGACCACCCGCGCCGTGGAGTGACCGCCCTCACGGGCCAGGGCCAACGCCCCACCCGGCTGACGGTCGAACACCGCTCCCATGGCGATCAGCTCCTGCACTCGGGCGGGACCCTCGTCGACCAGCACTCGCACCGCGTCGGCATCACACAGTCCGGCACCGGCGGCCAGCGTGTCGGCCAGATGGAGGTCGGTGGAGTCCTCGTCGCCTCCGAGGACGGCGGCCACTCCCCCCTGGGCCCAACGGGTGGCCGACTGGGACAGCTCAGCCTTGGTCAGCACGCCGACGCGCAGGCCGGTCCCCAGCGCCGACCCACCGGCGCCCGAGTCGGCCAGAGGGGCGGCGAGCCGGACGGCGGCGGACAGCCCCGCCACCCCGCTCCCCAACACGAGGACGTCGAGTGCGCCCGGGCCGGCGTCGGCGTCGGTCACGGCTGCACCGCTGGCCTCCGTCACGACATGGTGCCGGCGGCCGACGCCATCTCCCGCCGCCCGGCGTCCACATGCCGGTGCGGACGCGGGTCGAGATTGTCGATGAGCCGGACGGGACCCACGGTCGCGGCGGTCAGGAGTCGGAGGGGTCGCTCCGTGGCGCACGTGGTCGCCGGCTCGAGGTCGTCGGCGTGGACCACCACCGCGTAGTCCAGCGCCACCGACGGTTCGGACGCCACCAACTCGGCCATCGCCCTCTCGACGGCGACGGGATCGTTCTCACCCTGCGCCATGAGCGCGGCCCCGGTCCGCAGGGCCCGGGAAAGGACCAGCGCGGCCTGACGCTCCGCTGACGAGAGCCGCACGTTCCGGCTGGAGAGGGCCAGGCCGGTGTCGTCGCGTACCGTCTCGCACCCGACCACGTCGGTGGGGAGGGACCGGTCCTTGACCACCCGGCGGACGACGGCCAGTTGCTGAAAGTCCTTCTCGCCGAAGTAGGCCCGGCAGGGACCCGCGATCTCCAACAGCTTGACCACCACGGTGGCCACGCCGTCGAAGTGGCCGGGCCGGGACGCCCCTTCCCACCGCGCCCCGAGGTCGGGCACCGAGACCGTGGCCTGCGCGCCACCCTGCAGGTCGGGGTACATCTCCCCGACGCTGGGGGCGAAGACCATCTGGCCTCCGGCTGCGGCCACCGTGGCCAGATCGGATTCGAGGGTCCGGGGGTAGTTGGCCAGATCGGAGGGGTCGCCGAACTGGGTGGGGTTGACGAAGATGGAGACCGCCACCACGTCGCACTCGTCGGCGGCCTGGCGGATCAGGGATGCGTGTCCGGCGTGCAGGGCCCCCATGGTGGGCACCACACCGACGGTGCGACCGTTGCGTCGGACCGCGTCCAGGGCGGCCGAGTAGCCGGCCACCGTGTCGAAGATCGGTATCCCAAGGCTCCGGGACAGTGGCCGGGGCAGGGACCGGGGGTCGGCGACCTCGGCGAAGACCGTGGTCACGCCACCTGCTCCTGATCGGCGACCGCTTCGGTCGCTGCCGCGTGGGCCGCGGCGTGGGCGTCCACCGACAGCCGGCGGGCGAGTCCCACCATGGCGTCGTAGGCAGCCAATTCGGTGCGGTGACCGGCCATGCCGGCCAGAGCCTCCCGGTGACGCTCGACCGTCTCCCAGTCCCCACGGGCAGCCGGGCCGGTGAGGGCGCGACGTGGGCTGAGAGCAAAGGCATCGTCAGAGGCCGCCCGCACCAGTCCGGCGAACGCCTCGAGCGGCAGTCCGGCAGAGGCGGCCACCCGCTCCACTTGGCCGATGAGGGCGACCAGGTGATTGGCGGCGATGGTGGCGGCAGCGTGGTAGGTGCTCCGGTGCTCGTCGTCGACCACCAGTGGCGTCCCGCCCAGTGCGGCGGCGAGCGTGCGGGTCATCGGGTCGCCGGCCACCGCGAAGGTGATCCCCGAACGCAGCCGTTCGGCTCCCAGTTCCGGCGTGGGCAGCGGTACCAGCGGATGGAGCGAGCCGCGTCGCGGGTGGGTGGCCAGCACGCCGAGCCCGAGCGAGCCGGACAGGTGGATGACCACGGTGGACTCGTCCGGGTGGACCCGCGATGCCACCTGCTCCACCTGGTCGTCCGGGGTGGCGATGATCAGGAGATCGACCCCGTCGCACGCACCGGCAACGCTGTCGCCGCGTCCGAGCGCGCCCTTGGATTCGTAGCCCCCGGCGGCGTCGAGCGCCGCCATCAACGACCGGCCGGCTCGGCCGGGCCCGATAATGCGGAATGTGGTCACAAGACCCCTTTTTCTGCGTTCCAGCCCCGCAAGGGTGCCGTTCGCATCGAAGAATTCTGGTGCTTCAGTTCACAGTGTACCCACGACCTCGACGTCGCCACCAGCGTCGATCAGCGAGGCCTCCGGCACCAGGTCAGGGGCGAGTTCGGCCAGGGGGGCGAGGACGAACATCCTCTCCCGCCAGCGGGGATGGGGAACGGTCAGCTCCGGGTCGTCGAGCGCCACTCCGTCGATCCACAGGACATCGACATCCAACGTGCGGGGCCCCCACTGGACGGTGCGCACCCGGCCGGCGGCGGCCTCGAGGCGCCGGCACTCCTCGAGGAGCCGGTAGGGGTCGGTTCCCGCCGGAACCGCCAGCTCGACCACCAGATTGAGATACGGGCCCTGATCGTCCGGGCCGCCCACCGGCTCGGTCTCGTAGACCCGGGACACGGCGGTCACCGGTGTGCGCCCGCCGGCCCGCAGCTGGTCGACAGCCCGACGCAGATGGGCCCAGCGGTCACCGAGGTTGGAGCCGAGGCCCAGAAAGGCACGGGTGGTCGGCGACCTCTCCACCGGCGCCGTCACTGGTACCGAGTGATCGACACTCCGACGGTGGCGATGTCCACGGCCAACGGGGGCTGCAGCTTGCGGACCCCGACGGTCACCGCGGTGATCCGCAGGTCGGACGCCAGCGTGGCCTCGGCGATGGCCCCGGCCAAGGCCTCGAGCAGCTCGTACGAGGTGGCCCCGGCCACGATGCCGGCCGCCGTGTCGGCCACGCCGCCGTAGTCGACCGTGTCGGCCAGTCGGTCACTGCCGGCGGCCATGGCCAGGTCGACAGCCAGGTCGAGATCGATCTCGAAGGGCTGGTCCCTGCTCTTCTCCTCGGGCAGGACCCCGTGGGTACCGAGGACCCGAAGGCCCCGCAGTTGGATGCGGTCCCCCCCGCTCCCGCCGGCCACGGACTCGACAGTCGGCGACATCCCGGGCCGGGCCGTCAGGCCCCGGTGGTGCCGGTGTCGCCCGCATCGCCGGTGTCGCCGGGGGCGGGGGGCACTGACTCCGGCTCCAACTGGCCGGCCATGGCCACCAGCTCGCGCCCGCTCGGTCCCATGGGATGGCCGGTCATGTGCTCGAGGACGGTGATGGCCTGGGGCCCGCTGGGCAACCGCCCCGACCACAACAGGTACCCGGCCACCACACCGGTTACCCGGTCACCGAGCTCCTCCTGGTGGATCAGGATCCGCTCGCCGCCGGTCAGGCGCCCGTGCATGTCCCGGAAGAGATCGGCCAGCATCGGGCGGGCATCGCCCGACTGCGGCAGGGGAAAGTGCACGCTGGCCAGGGACTTCTCCTCGTAGGCCTGGAGGTTGTGGGACGAGGGCAGCAGTGAGTACACCCGGGTGAAGCCCTGGACCTGCAGCCAGATGATCTCCTCCTGGCGGCGCACCTTGCGGTGGTTGGGGGCGAAGCCGCCCGGTCGCTCGCTCATGGCCAGTCGGTCCTTGATCACCCAGGTGAAATTGCGAGGGGGGATCCCCGCGGCCCATTTCCCCTTCACTGTCCGTCCTCCACTCGTTCTCCACTCATCGGTTCCGACCTCACTGGCTGGCGCCCTCGGGGCGGGTGGTCGGCCGCACGGGACCGTCTGCCGTTCTGGTCGACAGCGGCCCGACCAGGGCGGCGGCCTGCACGGTCGCCGCCACATCGTGGACCCTCACCATCCGGGCACCCTGGACCATGGCCCAGGTGGCCGTGGCCAGCGAGGCGGGCAGCCGTTGGCCCACCGGCGTGGCGGTGCCATCGGCCAACGGGGCGATTGTGCCGAGGAAGGACTTGCGGCTGGTGCCCACCAGCACCGGGAACCCTCTGGCCACCAACGCATCAAGGCCGGCCAACAGGTCGAGGTTGTGGTCGGCGGTCTTCCCGAAGCCGATCCCCGGATCGATCCAGACGTCGTCGACCCCGGCGGAGCGGGCCTGCCCCGCCCGTTCGACCAGGAAGGCCGAGACTTCGTCGACCACATCGTCGTAGCGGGGATCGCGCTGCATGGTCAGTGCGGTGCCCTGCCGGTGCATGGCCACCCACCCCACCCCGCGGTCCGCCGCCACCGGCCACAGCGAAGCGGAGACATCGTTGATCAGGGTGGCGCCGGCGTCGACCGCGGCCTCGGCCACCGCGCGTTTGGTGGTGTCGATGGACACCCGCACCTCGCCGGCCAGCGCCTCGATCACCGGGATGACCCGCCGGAGCTCCTCGTCGGCTCCCACCGGCCCGGCCCCGGGGCGGGTCGATTCACCGCCCACGTCGATGATGTCGGCGCCCTCGGTGATCATCTCGTGCCCTCTCGTGATGGCCTGTGTCCCTTCGAACCAGGCACCTCCGTCGGAGAACGAGTCCGGGGTCACATTGAGGATGCCCATCACCAGGGGACGGTCGGTCGTCAGGGTGGGCATGACGACACAGAGTAAACCAGCCCACCGGGGCCCGCGACCGGCCCCGGCGACCGATCAGCGGCCGCGAACGAACTGCATGGCCTCGGAACGGGTGGACGAGTCGCTCCGGAACAACCCCCGGACCGCCGAGGTGACCGTCGAGGTCCCCGACTTCTTCACCCCGCGCATCGACATGCACAGGTGCTCGGCCTCCACCACCACCAGGACACCCTTGGGATCGAGCGCTTCTTCGATGGCATCGGCGATCTCGGTGGTCATCCGCTCCTGGACCTGGAGGCGCTTGGCATAGCCGTCGACCAGCCGGGCCAGCTTGGAGAGCCCGGTGATCCGCCCGTCGTCACCGGGGATATAGGCCACGTGGGCCTGGCCGATGAAGGGGATCATGTGGTGTTCGCACAGGGAGGCGAAGGGGATGTCCCGGACCATGACCATCTCGTCGTGGTGTGCCTCGAACGTGATGTCGAGATGGACGGCTGGATGCTCCCCGAATCCCGAGAAGAGCTCCTCGTACATCTTGGCCACCCGGTGCGGGGTCTTCACCAGCCCGTCCCGTGCGGGGTCCTCGCCGATGGCCTCGAGGATCTCGTTGACGGCCCGCTCGATGCGGGCCGTGTCGACGGTCATCAGGTGCTCACGTTCCTAGGACGAGGGCCCGGCGTAGGCATGGATGGCCTCGAGGTTGCGCAGGCGCTCGTCGACATCAAGGCCATATCCCACCACGAAATCGGGAGGGATGTGAAAACCGACGTAGCGAAGGTCCAGCTCGGTGCGTTGCTGCCCGTCCTTGACCAGCAGGGCACAGACCTCGAGGCTGGCCGGTTCACGGGCCAGCAGGTAGCGCTGCAGGTAGTTGAGAGTCAGGCCGCTGTCGACGATGTCCTCGACCACCAGGACGTGGCGGCCGGCCAGGTCGACGTCGAGGTCCTTCACGATCCGGACCACCCCGGAGGTGCGGGTGGCGCTGCCGTAGGAGGACACCGCCATGAAGTCCACCTCCACCGGGAGCGAGATGGCCCGGGACAGGTCGCTCATGAACATGAACGCGCCCTTCAGCACGCCCACCAACAGCGGCGGACGGCCGGCATAGTCGGCGGAGATCCGGGCCCCGAGCTCGGCGATCCGGGCCTGCAGGTCCACGGAGGACACGATCACCGGGCCGACCTCGGGTGCGAGGTCGAGGCGATCAGCGGTCTCGGCCGCTCCCTCCGATTCCCTGATCACGGCCTGACTGTACCGGAGTGCGGATGGGGTCACCGGCGCCGCAACGGGGTGACCGGGCGTGGGTCGCGGTCCGGATCCGCCCCGGGGTCGGGGTTCGCCTCGGTCTGTTGGCCCGGGGTGATGGTCAGGCGACCGCCCCGACGGGTCACGCGGCGGCCACCGGGCACCTCGGTGGCCAGCCGCTCGTGGCGTGCCACCGCCAGGACCCGGTCGACGGCGTCGAGCGGAGGTGGGTAGGGGCCTTCGCCGGACAGCCAGGCCCGGACGCTCCGCCGGGCCACCGCCTCGGGAGCAGAGGACAGCGCCCGGGCATCTTCGGGGTCGACCAGCGAGGCGAGGGCGTCGAGCAGGTCGGCGTCGCCGGCCAGGGCTCCGGCCTGACGGGCCAGAACCGGCACCACGTCGCGACCGGCGATCGCCGAGCACAACGGCACCAGCTCGTGGCGGACCCGGTTGCGCACGAACCGGGGGTCGTCGTTGGAGGGGTCGTGGACCGGAGTCAGGTCGAGGTGCCTGCACAGGGCGACCGTCTCGGCCCGACGCAGCCCGAGCAGGGGGTGGGTGGGACCGGCACGCATGGCGGCGAGCCCGTGAACGCCCGAGCCGCGCAGCAGGTTGGCGAGGACCGTCTCGGCCTGGTCGTCCATGGTGTGGCCGGTGGCCGCACCGGGTCCGAGCACCGACCGGCGGGCGTGGCGGGCCCGGGCCTCGAGGTTCGGGCCGTCCCCCACCGTCACCCGTTCCGCCCGGAAGAAGGCTCCGAACCGCCGGGCGGCGCCGGCCACCACGTCGGCCTCCGCCGCCGACCCGACCCGCAGCCCGTGATCGACGTGGACGGCGGTGACCTCGCACCCGGCGGCCACCGCCAGCACCAGCAAGGTCAGTGAGTCGGGTCCTCCGGACACGCCGCACACCAGGGCCGAACCGGCGGCCGGGAAGGTGCACCTCGAGACCAGATCGGCTACCGCCGGGTCCTCAGGCGGCCCGGGGCGACCGACCGCCGGGTCCTCAGGTGGAGAGTGCGGGGCTGGCTCCGACACGGGAGATCCACTCTGCGGGGTTGCGGATCTCGACCAGGGAGGGCAGCCACTCAGGACCACGCCACGCCCGGTCGAGCAACTCGGGTCCACCCGAATCCTCGACAGCCGAGATGAAGCGCTCGCCTTCCTCGTACTGGCGCAGCTTGGCCTCGATGCCGATCAGCTGCTGGAGAAGTCGGGCCGGTCCCCGGGTCTGCTTGCGACGCTGGCGCAGGACCTCGCTGAAACGGGCCGCGCTGGGGATGGCGTCGGCCCCCGCCCGGTCCATGGTCACGTCCCCGTGGCCCTCCAACAGGCTCATCAACGCCTGGATCCGGTGCAGCCCCTCGAGCTGCTCGGGAGTGGCCACCAGCCCGAGGGCCCCGTTGTCCCGCAGCGGGTTGCGTCCGGCTCGGATCTCCTCGGTCATCCGCTTGAGAGCCTCGGCGAACCGCGACGGGTCCGGGTCGAGCGAACCCAGTCCCTCCTCGACCAGGGACACGAAGTAGTCACGCATCCAGGGGATGGCGGTGAACTGGCAGCGGTGGGTCACCTCGTGCAGGGCCAGCCACAGGCGGAACTCACGCGGCTCGAAGCCGTGCATCTTCTCGAGGGCCACGACGTTGGGGCCGACGAAGTAGACCAGATCCTGATCCTCGACCGCGTCTTCGGTGAGGAGCAGGTCGTACTGGCCGAGGACCCGGGTGGACAGCCAGCCGAGGACCAGTCCCATCTGCGTGCCGGTGGCGGTCCGCCCGGCGATGGCCAACGGGCCGGCCAGGAGGGCGGTCACCCGGTTGGTGGACGGCAGACGGGTCGGGTCCAGGCGGTCCAGATGGGGACCGACCAGCCGCTGGAAACTCGAGATGTTGGCGTGGACCCAGCCGGCTCGATCGGTGACTCGGGCCCGGGCCGGGCCCGACGAGGACCGGAGCCCGGTGGAGTCGGCCACCAGCTCCTCGGCCTGGGCGGTCAGCTCCTCGAAGTCCTGCTGGAGCAGGTCCGGCCGGTACGGGGCGGGGACACCGCTCCGGCTCCCGACCCACCCGGCCACCCGCTCAGCGGTGTCCCAGGCCACCGCACCGGGATGGTCGGTGGCCGGGACCGAATCGGTGACGGTGACGGTGTCGGTCACGCCTAGTTGCTCTGTCGGCTGTGCTCGTCGCGCAAGGCGTCCGCCACCCGGCCGATCAACTCGTCGGGGACGTGGTCCTTGCACCGGCTGGCGATGACCTTGCGCAGCTCGGTCTCGAACCCGTAGGCGCCGACGCACGGACCACACAGGTCGAGGTGGCGGGTGATCTCGACCCGCCGCTCCTCGGTCAACTCGCCGTCGAGGTAGAAGTAGAGCCGCTCGATGGTCTCGTCGCAGCCGACGAACCCCGCTGGAGCGTGGTCCTCATGACCGTCGGATACTGCCGGTTCGCCCGGCGCTTCCCTGTCTCCCACTGGTTGCGCTCTCCCTACCTGGCCTCGTCGGTCGCCCCGACGAGGCCCCGTGTGCTTCCACGATCGATCAACGCCTTCTGCAGCGCTTTTCTTCCACGGTGGATCCTGCTCATCACCGTGCCGATGGGAACGTCGGTGATCTCGGCGATCTCCTTGTAGGAGAATCCCTCCACGTCGGCCAGGAGCACTGCCAGCCGGAACGAGTCCGGCAGCGATTCGATGGCCGCCTTCACGTCGGTGTCGGTGAACCGGTCGAGCGCCTCGTCCTCGGCGCTGCGGCCGAGGCTGGCGCTCTGCTCACCCGAGAGGCGGTGGTAGAGGTACAGGTCCTCGACGTCCTCGACGTCGGCGATGTCCGGGCGGCGCTGCTTGGCCCGGTAGGTGTTGATGTAGGTGTTGGTCAGGATCCGGTAGAGCCAGGCCTTCAGATTGGTGCCCAGCTCGAAGCTCGCGAAGGCCCGGTAGGCCTTGAGGTAGGTCTCCTGCACCAGGTCCTCGGCGTCCGCCGGTTTGCGGGTCATCCGGAGGGCGGCCGTGTAGAGGGCGGGCATGTACTCCATGGCGAGGTCGGAGAACTGCGCCTGATCGGCCATCTACGAACCCTACACATCGGGAGCGACACCGGTGCCGCAGGGGCCGCCCGTGTCGATCCGGGGTCGGTTCGGGGGTCGGTTCGGGGGTCGGTTCGGGATCCGTTCGGAGCGGTGGCGCAGCGGGCATGATGGGAGTCGTGAACGACCTCTCAGCGGGCAGAAGACGCTCCGAACCACGGCCCACCATCCTGAGCGGCGAGTGGCTCCGGGGGTTCCGCATCTCGAGGGTGCACCGGCCCGACGGTTCCTCCTTCACCGTGACCGTGCCCAGCCTGGGTGTGGCCGACGGCACCGAACACCTGGCCCCAAGGCACCGGTGGATCGGCGAGGACAGCGGCCGGCGGGAGCCCTCCTCCGCCTCGGTCCTCCGCCTGGCCGCCGCGCTGGGTGGGACCGGGGCACACGACCACCTGGCCCGGTAGGGGTCGGGCCGGTCCCTGACCCCGGCCGCCGGTGTGCTGTGATCTAGCCGATGGACGAGTACCGACCGCTGCCCGACGCCCCGGACTGGTTCCGACGTGCCCTGGCCATCCCCCAGACCGATCTCGAGGTCGATGTGGACGGCTGTGCCATCCACGCCCTGGCCAGCGGGGAGCCCGACACACGCGGCCTGGTCTTCGTCCACGGGGGCGGAGCCCATGCGCACTGGTGGACGCATGTGTCGGCGTTGTTCAGTCCTGAGTTCCGGGTGGTCGCCATCGACCTGTCCGGGCACGGGGACAGTGGCTACCGCCGGCACTACTCGCTCGAGCAGTGGGCCGACGAGGTGATGGCGGTGGCCGACGCCGGAGCCATCGACGGGCCTCCCGTCGTCATCGGGCACAGCATGGGCGGCATGGTCACCATCGCCACCGCGGCGCGGCACGCCGAGCATCTCGGGGGTGCGGTGATCTGCGACTCACCGGTGACCGAGCCCGATCCCGAGATCGAGGCCTACCAACTCAAGGAGGCCTTCGGCCGTCTTCGGACCTATGACACGGTCGAGGATGCGGTAAGCCGCTTCCGCACCGTGCCCGCACAGGACCACTATCTCGACTATGTCATGGACCACGTCGCCCACCGCTCGATCAGGCCGGTGGAGGGAGGGTGGCAGTGGAAGTTCGACCGGACGGTCTTCGAGCAGTTCGGGGGCGGGCTGCGCAGTGTCGTCCTCCCCTACCTGTCCCAGGTGCAGTGCCGTCTGGCTCTCCTCCGGTCCGAGCAGGGCCTGGTCACCGCCGACATCGGCCGGTTCATGTACGAGGAGATGGGCAGGGTGACGCCGGTGGTCGAGCTCCCCGAGGCCGGCCACCACGCCATGCTCGACCAGCCGCTGATCGTGCTCACTGCACTGCGCACCCTGCTGGCCGACTGGGACCACTCCGAACCGGTGCCACGGGGCACCTGAGCGCGTCATCGGACTCGAGGGCGCCGGTGTCGCCCTGGGTCATCGGGTCAGTCGGACTCCTCGACGGGAGCGGGCTCCTCGGCGTCCTTTCGGCTGGTGACCAACATGCCCACGGCTGCGCCCACGCCTACCGCGGTGGAGAACAGAGCCGACTTGAGCCCGCCCCGCTTCCTGCCCCGGGCCCCGTCGAGGGAGTAGCGGCCCGGGCCGAGGGCGGAGATGGCCGCGGCGGTGGCGCCCACCACGGCGACGTACTCCCAGCCGCCCTTGAAGATGAAGAATCCCTTGCCCTTGTGATCGGTGGCTGCGGCCACGGTCATGATGCCGATCACCCCGGCCGAGGCCATGGGGGTCATCGTCCCGAGGATCAAGAGGGCGCCGGTCCCGATCTCAGTGGTGGCCGCTACCCGGGCGTGGACGTGGGCCGGCTGGAGGCCGAGGGAATCGAACCACCGGGTGGTGCCTTCGAGGCCGCCGGGACCGCGCACCTTGTTCGACCCGTGCATGATCATCATGGGTCCGATGGTCAGACGGAGCATGAGCGCGGCGGCGTCTGCTCCCGAGCTGCCGGATTCTGACTTGGACACGATGCTCTCCTCGATGGTCACGCCAGCGGACCGGGCATGGTCGGTGCTGCCGTCGGGTCGAAGCTATAGCGACAGGTGACCGAGGGGCAAGACTCCGGTCGAGGCGTTCAGACCCGGACCACCACCTTGCCGGTGTTGCCTCCGCTGAACAGCAGGTTGAGGGCGTCGCCGGCATGGTCGAGCCCGTCGATGACGTGCTCGCGGTGTCGGATCCTTCCTTCCATGACCCAGCCGGCCATCCGGAGCTGCGCCTCGGGAAAGCGGTCCACGTAGTCGAGGATCAAGAAGCCCTCCATCCGGGCCCGCTTGACGATCAGGTTCAGATAGTTGCGGGGTCCCTCGGGTCGATCCCGGTTGTACTGGGAGATCGCGCCGCACAGCACCACCCGGGCCTTCATGGCCAGATTGGCCAGGCAGGCGTCGAGGATCGTGCCTCCCACGTTGTCGAAGTAGATGTCGATCCCGTCCGGACAGGTCTGGCGGATGCGCGCCGCCACGTTCTCGTCCCGGTAATTGATGGCATGGTCGAATCCCAGCTCACCGGTCAGCCAGGCGCACTTCTCGGCCGATCCGGCGATGCCCACCACGTTGGCGGCCCCTTCGATGCGGGCCAGCTGGCCCACCACCGAGCCGGTGGCCCCGGCCGCCCCGGACACCACCACCGTGTTGCCGGGTCGGAGCTGCCCTACGTCGAACAGCCCGAAGTAGGCGGTCATCCCGGTGACCCCGAGGACGCTCAGCGCCATGGTCGGGTCGACCCCGGCGGGCAGGGGCGTCATGGCGTTGGCCCCGGTGTCGGCCAGGGCGTACTCCTGCCATCCGGTCATCCCGAAGACCAGGTCGCCCACCTGGTAGCCCTGGCTGCGGCTGGCCACCACCTCGCCGATCCCACCGCTGCGCACCACCTCGCCGATGCCGATGGGTGGGAGGTAGCCGGGCGCGTCGTCCATCCAGGTGCGGATGGTGGGATCGATCGACAGGTACCGGACCCGGATCAGAGCCTGGCCGTCGTCCGGTTCCGGCACCGCCTGCGTGTCGTCGATCCGGAGGTTGCCGGCGTCCACCAGGCCCTTCGGGCGGGTGCCGAGGAGGATGCGGCGGTAGGTGTCGATCACCTGAGGTATTCAAGCAGCTGGGTCCGGGAGGTGCCGGAATCGTGCTACTTGCGGGAGACGGCGTAGACCACGGTGACCTGCGCGTTCGCCTGCTGGGTGCCAGGCTCCAACGGCACCGGTGTGTCCCCCGCAGATGCACTTGCCCGCAGCTGTCCGGCGAACGGGTAGACCGGGATGACGCTCGAATCGTTGATCGAGCACACCCCGTCGAGCGACTCGCCTGCAGCCGCCGCCATCGTCCGGGCATGGCCGGCGGCGACGGCGACCGCGTCGGAACGGGCCCGGCCGTCCACGGTGCTCGTGTCCTTGACGGAGAAGGTCAGGCCGTTGATCCGGATGGCGTCGCCCACCGAGGAGGCCGCCGTGTCGACGGCCTGACCGGCCTTGGAGAGGTCGTGCAAGGTGACCATGAGCGTGTTGGCCACCTGGTATCCGGTGATCGTCCCGCTGAGGGAGTAGGTGGGATTGATGGAGAAGTCGGTCGACTGGATGTCGCCCGGCACCACGCCCGAGGTCTTCAGGGAGTTGGTCAGGGCCGTGGCCCGTTGGTTGGCGTCCGACAGGGCCGACGACGCCGAGGCATCGGACACCGTGACGCCGATGCTGATGGTGAGGGTGTCCGGAGTCGCCGATGCCTGACCGCTCCCCGCCACCGTCATCTTCGGAGCCCCCGATCCGCACGCAGGGTGAGTGGTCGACGCGGCTGCCCCCGAACCACAGGCGGCCAACCCTCCGGCAACCAGGACGACCGCCACGGCAGAACCCAGGCGTCGCTGATGGGAGTTGAGCCCGGACCGTCCCCTCATCGGCGAGGGCTCCGCTCCGGGTGTGCGTTGGGGACCGGTGATCGACATGACATGCTCCGTTTCGTGGTGGTTGGTTGACTCGACGAGCCGGACCCGTCCCGGCATGGATGCAGTGAGGACTCGGGCCCGACGACGCACCACCTCATGCGAGGGCTCATGCCTTGGGTGGAGAGCACCGCTTCGGTGACCTCGTCGTGACCGGCGTGAGCGTCAACGCTCCGAAGGGAGCGACCACATCAACCGTTCGTTCGCCGGCCAGGCGGAGCCATGCGTGCACCGTTGCCCCCCGAGCACCCGGAACGGACGTCCGGTCCGACCACCACGTCCGTCCGTCGAACACGGTCGGGTGCCCGCAGCCGGTGGGGATCGTGGCTGCGTAGAAGCGGCCGGCCATGACGCCGGCCGCGCACGGGGGTGCCGTCTCGGCCCCGGTGCACGCTCCATCCGGTCCTGCCCCGGTGCCCGCAGGGGGGATCTCCCCCCGGAGTGTCCCGTGGGCGAATGATGGCGGGACGGCCCCGTTCGGGCAGGCGTCGGCGCCTTCACAGTCAGCGGTAGCTGTAGTCCCGGGAGCAGGGGCCGCACCGTTGGATTTGAGCTGCGGTGACGTCGGCGCGGGGATGGTGGCGGACCGGGTGTCCCTACTCGGCGCGGCCGAGGGGGAGCCCGAGGGCGGAAGGACATGACCGGGTGCAGGGACGGCAGACCGGGACCGGTGGCTGTCCCCGGAACGGACGGCGAGGACCGATCCGACACCGAGGATCGCCACGACGGCCAGCCCGGCACCGACCATGCGCTGGATCCGGCCACGGCGGGCTGCGACCAGCCGACCGGCCCGACGTTCCGCCGCGGCGCGATGCTCGGGACCCGGTACAACCGGATCGAGGTCGTCGAGATCCTCAAACATTGCGGGCTTCGACCCCCGACTCGACGTCGGCGGCCTGGCTAGAGGTCGGCATCCCGCCGCAGACGGGAAAGCCCACGCGAGGTGTGCTGCTTGACCGTCCCCAGGGAGACGCCGAGCGCCGCCGCAGTCTGGACTTCGGTGAGATCGGCGAAGTACCGGAGGACGATCGCATCCCGCTGCCGGCGCGGCAACCGCCCGAGGGCCCGGGCCAGATCGATGCGCCGCTCGTCGTACTCGTGCACCGCGCTGGCAGTGCCGCCCGGGTCGAGTGTGGACGCCTTGGACCGCCGACGCCAGAGGTCGATGGAGAGATTGACCGACACCGTGGTGACCCAAGGATCAGGTTCCGGGAGCAACTTCTTCCACCGACTGGCGGCGCGGGCGGTTGCCTCGATGGCGACATCCTCGGCGTCCTCTCGCGATCCCAGAAGCCGGAAGGCGGACCGATAGGCGATCTGGAATAGTCGATCAAAGGCATCGTCGAACGTCTCGTCCTCAGTAGGTTCCGGCCTGTCACCGCTCATGCGCTTGTACTAACCATCACGTACGGCGGGGCGAAAAGGGTTGACACGAATCTGGTGGCGTGGCGTCGATCGAGGCGAGGGCGGGGCCCGCCTCCACCGGAACGGACCGGGCGCAGTTCCCTGGGAAGCAGCTCAGCCGATCGTCTCGACGGCAAGGATCGGCAGCCGGCGGCCAGGCATCGCTCCAGCAGCGGCAGGGGCGGGCGCGATCGGGACGACGGGGTGCCGATCAACCCGGATGACGGGCGTCGGGATCTCCGGGGCGGGTTGGAGGCGTTCGACAGCGTTCACCGGGAGGCCACCCCGATGGCAGCACTGCGTTCCTGCATCTCCACCTGTGCCATCGGATCGGACATCACGTCCAAGTATGACGACACCGTCCGTCCGGCGTCCGTCCGGGATCGCTCTGGCCTCCATCGACGTCCCGAGTGTGGAGGTCATCAAAGTTTCATGCAATCTATTGCTAGTGTTTTTGCGCCATGTTGGCGTGGGGATGACCCCAGGACAGTCCGAGACAGGCGGTCACCGTCTTCGGGGTAATCGCAGGAGGGCTCTCATGCCCCGCAATCGCACGTCATCCCATCGGTCGGGTCGACTCTTCCTCGCCCGTGTGAAGCCGGGGCCCGCCAATCGCCGCTTGTGGCCCAGCGTCCGCCGGACACCTCTCCGAGCCATGTCGACAGCAGGAACCGTGGTGGTCTCGGTGGCACTCGGGGCCTTCGTCTGGGCGCCGGCCGCCTCTGCGGCCACCCAGATCGGGCTGGGGACAGCCGCACCCTTCGCCGTGTTGGCCGGAAGCGCGGTGACCGATGTTCCCACCTCGGCGATCACCGGCGATGTCGGGCTCAGCCCTGCTGCGGGCAGCTTCTACGCCGGGCTGACCAGCGCGGAGGTGACGGGGACGATCTACGCCACCGACGCCACCGGGCCCTTGAACTCGGTCAACAACCCCGGACTGCTGACCCAGGCCAAGAACGACCTCGTCACCGCGTTCAACTCCGCCTCCGGGCAGTCCCCGATCTCCACCTTCAACGCCGGCGACAACCAGCTCGGGGGCCAGACCCTGACCGCCGGGACCTACGCGTTCGGACACGCGGCCACCGCCAACATCACCGCCGCCAGTCCCCTGACGCTCAACGGCCAGGGCGATCCCAACTCGGTCTTCGTCTTCCAGTCGTCCTCCGACCTGATTACCGCATCGAGCAGCGTCGTGCAGCTCGAGAACGGCGCCCAGGCGTGCAACGTCTTCTGGGTGGTCCCGAGTTCGGCGACGCTGGGCTCCTCGTCCACCTTCGTCGGGACCCTGATGGCACTGACCTCGGCGACGCTGGACACCGGTGCCACCGTCCGGGGGCGGATACTCGCTCGCAACGCCGCCGTCACCTTGGACCACAACACCATCACGGTGCCCTCCACCTGCAACGTCGTGCCCACCACCACGACCACCACCGCATCCACAACCACCACGGCAGCCGGAACCGGGGGGTCGACCGGGGCGCACGCGGTGACCGGTACCGGTGCCGGGAGCACCACCGGATCCGGCACCAGCACCAGCACCGGCACCGGGACCGGGACCGGGACCGGTGTCATTCCCGTCGGCTTCCCCCACACCGGGGCCGGTGGGGCGTCGCGGTCCCGTGATGGGCGCCTGATCGCCGTGGGGACCGTGGCCCTCATCGGATCGGGCGCAGCCCTCACCGTGGCCACCCGCCGCCGACGGTCGTTGCCGGCTCGGACCGAATCCAGCGGGGAAGGGTGAGCTGGCCCGCACCCTTCGCCACGAGGCAACGCTTCAGTCCCTGGTGGTTGGTGGCTGCCGCTCTCCTGCTGGTGGGAGCGGGATCCCTTGCCCTCGGCCTGCGCAACAGCGAACGCGGGCTGCCCGGCCCGGTGATGCCGCATGCCGCAGCCCACGTCAGTAGGGCCACGCCGACGCAGCCTCCGGCGGCGATCCGCTCGGTACCGGTGTCGCTGCACATCCCGGCCATCGGGCTGTCGACCCCCCTGTCGACCCTCGGGCTCAATCCCGACGGCACGGTCGAAGTGCCGACGAGCTACCAGCAGGCCGGATGGTTCGGATTGGGGCCAAGCCCGGGGCAGTCAGGCTCGGCGGTCATGCTCGGGCATGTCGATTCCCACAGCGGTCCGGGGGTGTTCTTCCAACTGAGGACCCTGACCGGGGGTGACAAGGTGGCCGTTGACCTGGCCGACGGATCCACCGCCACCTTCACCGTCATCGGGGTGGTGACCTACGCGAAGGAGCACTTCCCGGCCAAGCAGGTCTACGGGTCCCACGGCTACAGCGCCCTCCAGCTGGTCACCTGCGGAGGAGTGTTCGACAGCCAGACGGGCGGTTACCTGTCGAACGTGGTCGTCTACACCGCGTTGGTGTCACTGACGCCCGGGACCCAGACACCATCAGTCGCCGAGCGGCCGGTGGCCAAGCTCTGAGCTCCGGCGAGCGGTCGACCGATGTAGTGACGGTCAGGACGGTGGGGATGGAGCGTTGACCCGACTACCAGCGGAGTTCACGCTTCGTCGCCGGCACCCCCCGGGGCGTTCAGCTGGTCGTCGAGCATCTTGACCACGGTCGGATCCATCAAGGTGGTCACATCACCGAGCTCGCGGTGTTCGGCGACATCACGCAGCAGCCGGCGCATGATCTTGCCGCTGCGTGTCTTCGGCAACTCGGGCGTGAGAAGGATCTGGCGAGGCTTGGCGATCGGCCCGATGGTCACGGCCACCTGCTCGCGCAGCTCGACAACCAGTGCCTCGCCCTCTGCCCCCACGGCCACCACGTGGCCCTTCACCGTCACAAACGCCACGATGGCCTGGCCGGTGGTCGGGTCCGACGCCCCGACCACGGCGGCCTCGGCCACGCTCGGATGGCCGACCAGGGCGTGCTCGATCTCCGTCGTCGAGATGCGGTGACCCGAGATGTTCATGACGTCGTCGACCCGGCCCAAGAGCCACAGGTCGCCGTCTTCGTCCTTCTTGGCGCCGTCGCCGGCGAAGTAGGAGCCCGGGAACCGTGACCAGTATGTCTCCGCATAGCGTTCCGGGTCGCCCCAGATCCCCCGCAGCATTCCCGGCCACGGCCGGGTGACGAGCAGGAAGCCGGCCTCGCCGTTGCCGACCGGTGCGCCGTAGTTGTCGACCACCTCAGCGCTGATTCCCGGTAGCGGCCTCATGGCCGCACCGGGCTTGGTGGCGGAGATCCCGGGCAGCGGCGAGATCATGATCCCGCCGGTTTCGGTCTGCCACCACGTATCGACGATCGGGCAGCGGTTCCGTCCGACGTACTGGCGGTACCACATCCACGCCTCAGGGTTGATGGGTTCCCCGACCGAGCCGAGAAGCCGAAGGCTCGAAAGGTCGTGGGCATCGGGGAATGACTCTCCCCACTTCATGAGGGTGCGGATGGTGGTGGGGGCGGTGTAGAGGACGGAAACCTTGTACTCGTCGACGATGCGCCACCACCGGTCGCGCCCACCGGCGTCGGGGGTGCCCTCGTACATCACCGAGGTGGCGCAGTTGGCCAGGGGCCCGTAGACGATGTAGCTGTGCCCGGTGACCCACCCGATGTCCGCTGCGGTCCAGAAGACGTCTGTCTCCGGTTTGAGGTCGAAGACCAGGCGGTGGGTGGTCGAGGTGTGGACGAGATAGCC
>JADGOG010000057.1 GCA_017883065.1 Acidimicrobiales bacterium
CCGGGGGTGCGTGCCGGCCAAGGCGTTCCTGGAGACGGCCGCCGTCTACCGGACGGTGAGTGACGCCCGACTGTTCGGGGTCAACGCAGACGTGGCCGAGGGCACCTCCCCTTCGCTGGACTTCTCGGTGAGCCAGGCTCGCAAGCAGGAGGTGGTGGACGTCCTGTTCACGGGACTGGTCGGACTCCTCAAGGGGCGGGGTGTGACCACCTTCAACGGGTGTGGAACCCTTCTTCCCGACCACAAGGTCCAGATCGTCGGCAACGACGGGTCGACCACCGAGATCACCGGCACCGACGTGGTGCTGGCCGCCGGATCGGTACCGAGGACCATCCCCGGCTTCGACATCGACGGGGACGTGGTCATGACCTCCGACGAGGTGCTGGCCCTCAACGAGCTGCCCTCCTCGGTGGCGGTCATCGGCGGGGGAGCCATCGGGTGCGAGTTCGCGTCGATGCTCAGCGACCTCGGATCCACGGTCACGGTGTTCGAGGCACTGCCATCCATCCTCAACACCTGTGACGACGACATCGTGCGGACGGTGGCCCGGTCGTTCCGGAAGCGGGGCATCGACGTGAAGGCCGGCACCCAGCTGCAGGGCCACACCCCCGACCCCTCGGGCATGGGAACGGTCATCCTCTACGGCGACGGTGAGAAGCTGGCCGTCGACGCGGTGGTCGTGTCGGTGGGACGGCGCCCCCGTACCGAGGGGCTGCTGGCCCCGGACACCGGCGTGGTCATCGATGAACGTGGGTTCGTGGTGGCCGACGCCTTCATGCGCACCGGTGCGCCGGGCGTGTGGGCGGTCGGCGACGTGGTCGCCGGGACCCCCCAGCTCGCCCATGTCGGATTCGCCGAGTCCATCGTGGTCATCAAGTCCATCCTCGGGGAGCCGGTGCTGCCCGTGGACTACGACCGGGTCCCCTGGGCCATCTACTGCCATCCCGAGGTGGCCTTCGCCGGCCTGACCGAGGGACAGGCCAAGGAGGCCGGATTCGACGTCGTGGTCAAGAAGGACCCGTTCGGCGGCAACAGCCGCGCCCGCATCATCGGGGAGACCGAAGGCATGGTCAAGATCGTCGCCGAACGGATGGCCGACGGCACCACCGGGCGGATCCTCGGGGTGCACATGGTCGGGCCCTGGGTCACCGAGCAGCTCGGTGCCGGATACCTGGCCGTCAACTGGGAGGCGACCGCCGATGAGGTGGCCCAGTTCATCCAGCCGCACCCGTCCCTCTCCGAGGCCTTCGGCGAGACGGTGCTGGCGTTGACCGGAAGGGGTCTGCACGTTGGCTGACGTAACCATGCCGCAACTCGGTGAGACAGTGACCGAAGGAACCATCACCAAGTGGTACAAGGCGGTGGGCGACACGGTCGACCGTGACGAACCGCTGTTCGAGGTGTCGACCGACAAGGTCGACTCCGAGGTCCCCTCACCGGCCGCCGGGGTGGTCTCGGCCATCCTGGTGGAGGAGGGCGACACCGTCGACGTCGGGGTGAAGCTGGCAGTGATCAGCGACGGGACCGCATCGAACGGTCACGGGCCCGAGTCCGACGGAGCGGCCACCGTCGCCGCAGCCCCTACGGCCCCCGCCCCGGTTGCCGCGGCTCCACAACCCGCACCGGCCCCACCACCCGCACCCGCCCCCGCACCCGCTGGGTCTGCTGCGACGGCTGTCGGCCCCTCCGCAGCGAAGGTTCCGACCGCCCCTGCCCGGCCGTCCGCACCGGCCGCCTCGACCGGGGGTCTGGTCCTGTCGCCCGTGGTGCGCAAGCTGATCAACCAGCACGGCATCGACGCCTCGGCGCTGAGCGGGACCGGCCTCGGCGGCCGCATCACCCGGGGCGACGTCGAGTCGGCCATCGCCACGGCCGGTGGTCCCGCTGTGGCCGACCTGGTCGACGAACCTGCCCCGGTGCCGAGTATCTCCGAGCGCCCGGCACCCGGAGCACCGGCGGTGCTGCCATCGGCACGCGCGGTCGACGGATCACGCGACGAGGTGGTGCCGTTCACCAACATCCGGCGCCGCACCGCCGAGCACATGGTCCGGTCCAAGGCCACCTCAGCCCACACCCTGATGGTCAAGGAGATCGACTACGAGCGAGTTGAACAGGTGCGTCGGGCCCACGGCCCGCAGTTCAAGGCCGAGGAAGGGTTCACCCTCACCTACCTACCCTTCGCCGCCCTGGCCACCGTCGAGGCGCTGGCCGAGTTCCCCCATCTCAACGCGTCGGTCGGCGACGATGCTCTCATCGTCCACCACGACATCAACCTGGGGATCGCCGTCGACCTCGACAACGAGGGACTGATCGTCCCGGTGGTGCACAACGCCGAAGAGCTCAACCTGCTGGGCATGGCCCGTCGGATCCGCGATGTGGCCGACCGGGCCCGCACCAAGCGACTCAGCCTGGACGACATCAGCGGCGGGACGTTCTCCATCACCAACGCCGGGCCGTTCGGAACGCTGATCACCGGAGCCGTCATCAACCAGCCCCAGGTGGCGATCCTCTCCACCGACGGCGTGTCCCGCAAGCCGGTGGTCGTCGAACTGCCCGACGGTTCCGAGTCGATCGCCATCCACTCGGTGGGCCTGGTAGCGATGAACTTCGACCACCGGGCAGTGGACGGAGCGTATGTGGCCCGTTTCCTAGCCCGGCTCGCGGCGATCCTCAACGACCGCGACTGGGCGGGCGAGCTCTAGACCGGCCGCCGTGTCGCACGCCGTCCGTCTGAGCCAGACCTGATGAGGATCCGCTGGCTCGGGCGCGTCCCCTACCGCGAGGCATGGGCGCTCCAACGCTCCTTGTCCCGCTGCTCGACCGACGACTACCTCCTCCTGCTCGAGCACCCTTCGGTGTACACGCTGGGGACCAACGCCGACCCGGCCAACGTCCTCGACGATCCGGCCTCGTTCGGGGCCGACCTGGTGCGGGTCGACCGGGGGGGCGACGTGACCTTCCACGGCCCGGGCCAGCTGATCGGCTATCCCCTGCTCACCCTGGGCTCGGGGCCCCATCGTGGGCCGGAGCACGTCCACCGGGTGGAGCAGGTGGTCATCGACGCCCTGGTCGCACTCGGTGTCGACCCCTCCGATGTGGGTCGGCTCGACGGCTACCCCGGCGTGTGGATGGGCCTCGGCGACGATGTCGCCGCCGGTGGGTTGGGCCCGAGGAAGATCGCCGCCATCGGGGTGCGGACGTCGAGAGGGCGCTCCACCCATGGCTTCGCCATCAACGTGCGGACCGATCTCTCCATGTTCGACCACATCGTGCCGTGCGGCATCGCCGATCGTCCGGTCACCTCGCTCCTCGCCGAGGGCGTCGAGGTGTCCATGGACGCGGTCATCGACGCGGTCATCGACGCCGCCCAGGCGGCATGGGGTCGGGCCGGCGAGATTCAGCGTGTGACCGACGGGGCCAGCGCCGCCGCCGGCTCGGCACCGGAGCCCACGGTCGAGCCGGCACCACCGGGTGCGATCGGACCGTCCCCGGTCCCTGTCGCCCTCGGGAGCCGGGCCGTGACCGGTAGCTCGCTCGAGCGGCGGCTGCGTCGCGCCGGGGTCGATCCCGCCGCCGGGCTTCGCCTGGCGGAGCGCAAGCCGGAGTGGCTCCGGGTGAAGACCTCGATGGGGAACGACTACCTCGGCCTGAAGCACGACCTTCGTGATCTGGACCTGATCACGGTGTGCGAGGAGGCCGGCTGCCCGAACATCTACGAGTGCTGGTCGGACGGCACCGCCACCTTCATGATCAACGGATCGCGGTGCACCCGTGCCTGTGGCTTCTGCCAGGTGGACACCCGCCACCCTCTCCCCCTCGACCCGGACGAACCCCTCCGGGTGGCCGAAGCGGTCGAGCGGATGGGACTGGCCCACGCGGTGATCACCTGTGTGGCGCGTGACGACCTGCCCGACGGGGGTGCCGGAGGCTTCGCCGACACCATTGCCGCCGTGCGAGCCCGGTCACCCCACGCCAACGTCGAGGTGCTCATCTCCGACTGCAAGGGCGACAGTGCTTCGCTCGACCTGATCTTCGATGCCCGTCCCGACGTCTTGAACCACAACATCGAGACGGTGGCCAGGCTCCAGCGCGCGGTGCGTCCCTCGGCCGGGTACGCCCGGAGCCTCGGCGTACTGGCCCGGGCCAATGAGGCAGGGCTGACCACCAAGTCGGGACTCATCCTAGGGATGGGCGAGCGTGAGGACGAAGTGGTGGCCACGTTGGCCGACCTCCGTGGCGTCGGCGTCGACATCGTCACCATCGGGCAGTACCTGCGTCCGAGCAGCCACCACCTTCCGGTGGCCCGATGGTGGACTCCCGACGAGTTCGAGTCCGTCCGGCGGGCCGGGGTGGCGCTCGGCTTCTCCCACGTCCAGGCGTCACCGCTGACCCGGTCGAGCTACCACGCCCGCGAGGCGGCCGAGGTGTCCGGTCCGGCCGGCACTGCATCCGACGGCACTGCATCCGCCGCAGCCTCGTGAGGCCCCGGTGACCGCGCTCTCCGCCCAGGCCCTCTCGGCGCGCCACGAACGCATCGCCCGGGTCCGGAGCCGCATGGAGGAAGAGGGTGTGGACGCGCTGCTCCTGTCTCACGGCGCCGACCTGCCCTGGCTGACCGGCTACCGGGCCATGCCCCTCGAGCGGCTCACCCTGTTGGTGCTGCCGCTCACCGGCGACGCCCATCTGGTCGTCCCCGGCCTGGAGGCTCCCAGGGTGTCCGCCGCCGACGAGCTCTTCACACTGGTCCCGTGGTCCGATGCCGAAGACCCGGTCGAACTGGTCGGATCGTTGCTCGCCTCCACCGCCGGTCGACCCGGTTCGAAGCCCCGGATGGCCGTGTCCGACCGGGCGTGGGCCACCACGCTGCTCGCCCTCCAACGACGGCTGCCCGACACGCAGTGGATCGAGGCCTCGACGGTCACGTCGCACATCCGAGCCGTCAAGGATGCCCGCGAGGTGGCCGCACTGAGGATGGCCGGGGCTGCCGCCGACCGGGTGGCCTCCATGCTGCAGAACGGTGACATCCCGCTGATCGGCCGGACCGAGGCGGAGGTGTCGGGCCACTTGGCCGGGCTGTTGGTGGCCGAGGGCCACAGCCAGGTGAACTTCGCCATCGTGGGCAGCGGTCCCAATGGGGCCAGTCCCCACCACGAGCCCGGAGCGCGGATCATCGGTGCGGGGGAGACGGTGGTGTGCGACTTCGGGGGCACGTTCTCGCTCGACGACGACGTCGGTTACTGCTCGGACATCACCCGAACAGTGGTGACCGGCACCCCGTCCTCGGAGATGGTCGAGACCTATCAGGTACTCGAGGCCGCCCAGCGGGCAGGGGTCGACTCGGCCCGGGCCGGCGTGGCCGCCGAGGATGTGGACCGGGTGACCCGGACGATCATCGACGACGCCGGACTGGGCGAGTTCTTCGTCCACCGGACCGGACACGGCATCGGCATCGAGGAGCACGAGGACCCGTACCTGGTCAGGGGGAACCACGAGATCCTGCAACCGGGTCACGCATTCTCGGTCGAGCCGGGTATCTACCGAGCCGGTCGGTTCGGAATGCGCCTCGAGGACATCGTGGTCATCGGGGGCGACGGTGCACCCGAGCCCCTGAATGCCGCCGACCACTCCCTGGTCGTCGTCGACACCTAGAGGAGGACCGATGGACCTGGGGATCGAGGGAAAGGCGGCCCTGGTGGTGGCCGGCTCGCGGGGGCTGGGCCGGGCCACGGCGCTGGCCCTGGCCGCTGAAGGAGCACGGGTCATGGTTTCCGCCCGCGACGAGGCGTCGCTGGCCGACACCGCATCGGAGCTGCGGACCGCCGACGTCGAGGTGGCCACGGTGGCCGCCGACATCACCGACCCTGGGGCGCCGGCCCAACTGGTCGCCGCTGCCGTTGACCGTCTTGGCGGGATCGACATCCTCATCGCCAACGCCGGTGGACCGCCGGCCGGCCGAGCCCTGGACGTGAGCGAGGATGAGCTGGTCGCCGCCCTCAACGCCAATCTGCTCTCGGCCATCCGCCTGATCGACTGCGCCGTTCCGGTGATGCGTGAGAGCGGATGGGGGCGTATCTGTTGCATCACGTCGTTCTCGGTGATCCAGCCGGTCCCGTCGTTGGCCCTGTCCAACATGGCACGGGCCGGGCTGTGGGCCTGGGCCCAGACCGCGGCGCAGGACCTGGCCGCCGAAGGGAGTGGCATCACCCTCAACCTGGTCTGTCCGGGTCACCACGCCACCGACCGGATGCGCGAGCTGGGTGTGTCGGGGACCATGGGAGATCCGCACGACTTCGGCAGCGTGACCGCGTTCCTCTGCTCCCAACAGGCCAGGTTCATCACCGGTGCGGCCATCGTGGTCGACGGCGGGGCCACCCTCGCCCTGTAGCGCATTCTACGGTCAGCCGGTCAGCCGCTGGCGGGGTCCAGGTCGCACTCGACCACGTCGCCGTCGGGGTAGCGGGCCGATCCGGTGAGGACCGTCATGTTCAGGACCCCGCGGCCGGCCCCGAGGATCTCGAGGATGCCGGGGGTGCTCCCCGGGGGGCTGGTCATCCGGATGCGGCACACGGCCCTCCTGAACGATGGGGGAGTACTGCGTGCAGCTCCACGCAGCTTTGCTGATCCGTCGGCCGAACCGACGGACTCGCACCGGACTCGTGCCCTCGTGGTTGCTTTCGACACGGGCGGGACGGTCGGCAAGGATTGCCGGGTGAGTCGAGTTCGGTGGAGCTGGAACCCGGCGCCCGAGGATGAAGCATTCCTGGATCAGCGCGCCCGCACCCATGCGTCGTACCGGTTGGCCGGCCGGGCCATCCAGATGGTGCTTGCCGGCCAGACCAGCCGTCCGCGCCGGACCGTGGCCGCCGCCACAGCGTGGGCGGTCAGCGACCTGGCCGGAGCGGCAGTGCTTCGACGGTCGCCGCGGTTCGCTCTGATCCCCCGGATGATCATCGACCTGGTCGACGTCCTGTGGTGGGGCACGAAGGGGGACGATTGCGACCTGGCGGTGATCACCTCGCTGCCCCTCTCCATCGAGTCCGGCATCCGTCTGGGGCCGCTGGCTCTGGTCATCCCGGCGGTCGGGGCCGCGGTGACCGGAACGGTCCGCCGGAAGCGCCATCTTCCGGCCTCGACCGCCTCCTTCAGGTGGCAGGTGATCGCGGTGGCGGTCGGCACCGGCTTCGCCGCCTACGCCCGGAACCGCCGCAAAGTGGTGTTGGCGCGACACCAACAAGAGCTCGAGGCCAGAGTGCGGCAGGCCTATGTGGGTGGGCAGAACGACGTGGCCATGGGGGCGGACTCGGTGGTCGATCTATTGAGCCGAACCGCACCACTCCTGCCGTCGGGCTCCGGCGATCAGGTGGTCGGTCGCCTGCTCGCCTCGTGGAAGCAGTCACTGGCTGCCGACACCATGACCCAGACCACCTACCTCGGCGTGGCTGCGGCCCAGTGGCAGCGCCGCCACAACTCCGCCCACCACGCGCTCGCCGCCGACGTGGCCCTTGATCTCGAGCCGGGCGCCGGTACCGTGCTGCTCACCGGAGTGCAGAGCCGATGGTTGGAGTCAGCGCTCGACTCCCTGGACCTGCGTGGCCGGGTGCCGGTGGTGGTGGTCGACCCCGACGAGGCGGCCCAGCCCACCACCGTCCGGCGTCTCCTGGTGGGCGACGACCTCCTGGTCGTTCCCGCCGACCAGGCCCGCGGCCTCACCCCCATCGACATCGGCCCATCAGGTTTCGTGATCGGTTCGATGTGGGCGTTCGACACCCTGTCCCCGTCCAACAGCGGGTCGGCCCCGTGGGCGGTGGGGCCGGTCGTCGCCGGCGGGGTCGGACTGGCTGCCTGGGCGCACCGACAGGTCGATCGGCGCGGAGCGGATGCCCATCCGCAGATCCTCGCCGCCGGTGTGGGCATGGCCCTGGCCCAGGCGGTGGCCGGCACGGCCACCATGACCAGGACGCGGGCCAACAACGGGTTGCAGCGGTACCCGTTCATCGCCGGAGTGGACATGCTCGGCCTGTTGGTGTCGATCTACGCCGAGGATCTCGAACCCAGGCACGTGTGGGGCGTCGGCCTCGGTGCGCTCGGGGTCATCGGGCTCGGCCTGGTCTTGATGCCTGAGCCGATCATCTGGACCCATCTGTTCTGTGAGTTGCTGTGGTCCGCTGCAGCGGCAGTCGCCATCAGCGGCCTCGGGAGCGGGCTGAGCGCCGAGGCCATTCAGGTCAACCAGCAGTTGGCCGAGGTCGACGACGCGGCGATCAGCCAGGCATTCTCCGACGGCCGTGCCGCTGTGGTCTCCATGGTGGCCGACGCCGGCCGACGGGTACGTCAGGCCTTCGAGGAGTCGAGGTCGCTGGTCTTGCCGAGTATGGCCGCCGAAGTGGAGCAGCGGCTCGACGAGATGAGCAAGCGTTTGCAGGCACTGGGACTCGAGAGCGGATACGCCCCTGCCTGACCCCGCTCGCTGGCCCCGTCACGCTCGGTTCACCCGGCCGGGGATTCCTCCGTGGGTGGCGACGGCGGCGGCGGCGGCCGCTCGAGGGTCGGGAGCGTGCTCACGGTCGTCGCCAGTGGAGCCTGGGCCGGGGAGACCGAACCGCCAGAGGGCGGAGGAACGGCGACAGAGTCGGGTCGGGGCGGAGGCACGGGCGGCGGTGGACGGGTGGCCGCTGCCGCGGCCTGGTCGAAGACCGGGACCGGCTCGGCGCGGGTCAGGTCGGACGGCCCGAAGGAAGGAACCGGTCGCGGCGGAGAGACGGGAGTGGAGACGGCGGGGCCCCGCTTCCCCTTGGACCGCTTGGGAGCGGAGGTGAAGGTCGGTGCGAGGGATCCATTCCCCGGTTCGGTCGGTGCGCCGCCGGTCCCTCCGCCATGCAGGTACCGGGCCGCGTCGCGGTCGTAGTAGCCGATGCCGGCGCCACTGCGCAGCCGATGGTCACGGGATCGCCGGGCCCGAAGGAGCAGTAGGACCACCACCAGTACCACGGCCACCGCTACGACGGCGATCTCGAGTGTGGAGCCACTGCTACTCGAGGCGAAGACTTGCACTCCATCGAGGGCTGCACGCATCCCTGTCCATCGTAGTGATCAGCGTGCCGTTTCGCACTGATGCATCACCCCACGGACGACCCGACGTCGGACAGCTCAAGAGCGGGAACCGCTATCGGAGGTCGCATCGGCGGTGGTGGTGAGAGGGGCGCAGAGGACGGTGCCGACGGCCTCGGCTCCTCCGCCGAGGACTCTGCCGGCGCGGGCTCTTCAGCCGGGTTCGGGTTCTCGGACAGGGCGCCGTCCCCGGCGAACTCGGCGAACACCCCACCGGGGGCCCAGGGATCGGTGCGGGTACCTGGGGAGGCCAGGGCCGGCTCCGGTTCGGCGGCTGCTCGCCGACGACGCCAGAGGACAAGCACCGCGACGAGCCCGCAGGCGATCACTGCTGCCGCCAGGGCCTCGACCAGTGAGGTCGTCGAGTTGCCAGATGGGCTCGAGGCGGCCGTAGCGGTCGGTACCGAAGCGCGGCGGGGCGACGTGGCCGTCACCGCCGCGGTGTTGACCGGATCCCCGGCGCGTAGCTGGCCGAGCTGGGAGTAGCTGACGGCGATGGCCTGTGCCGGGGTCAACGGCGCCGGGTTGGTGACGGCGCTGGTCGAGGCCAGCTCGATCATCGAGACGTACCGCCCGGCCCGGAACACCACCACCTGCTCGACAGCGGGCACCGGTGCTTTGACCACCACCGAGTAGCCCCGGGCACCCGGGACGCTCGGCACGGCAAATGGCGTCGATCCGGGTGCACCACTGAAGGGTTGGTTGAGGCCGGCGGCGAACGCCTGTGCGGTGGCGTCGTCGCCGATACGGAAGAGCAGGACGGCCAGATCGTTGGCCCCGGCACCCGGGCCGCCACGGTCGGTCCAAAGCCGGATGAACGCGCCGAAACCGGGCTTGGCGGCCAGGGCGTTGAATCGCTGCTCGGCCTGGGCGGGATCCGAGGATTGGGAGGCGAACTCGGAAACGGTCAGGGGCCCGTTGGTCGCCCCGGTCGCTGCCGCCGTGAAGTCGGGCAGGGGTTGCGCCAGTACCAGCGAATCGAGTGGGACCGGTGGTGCCGGCGTCGTGGTCAGCCCGCCGGCGCCGGTGGCCGTCAGTGTCACGCCGAGCGCCATCGTGGCCACGATGACCGACGCGCGCCGGGTGTGGCTCCGCTCCTTGCGCCCATGGTCCCGGCCTCGCCACCGGAGAGATTGCATCGACCTCGTCCCTACGCCACGAAGTACTTGGCCTGGGGGTGATGGCAGATGATCGCCGTGGTCGACTGCTCTGGGTGAAGTTGGAACCCTTCGCTCACTTCGACCCCGATACGGTCGGCGCCGACGAGTTCGACCACCTTGGCGTTGTCCTCCAGCGCAGGGCAGGCCGGGTAGCCCCACGAGTACCGGCCGCCCCGGTACTTCTGGCGGAACAGGCCGGCAAGGCTCGGCCCGTCCTGGTCGGCGAAGCCGAGTTCCTCGCGGATCCGGTGGTGCCAGTACTCGGCCAGCGCCTCGGCCATCTCCACGCCCAGGCCGTGGAGGAAGAGGTACTGCTGGTACTCGTTGGCGGCGAAGAGCCGCGCTGCCTCCTCGGACACCCGGGAGCCCATGGTCACCACCATGAAGCTGGCCCAGTCGGGCTCTCCGGAGTCGAGCGGGCGGAAGAAGTCGCTGATGCACAGCCAGGGATCCTCGGTCTGGCGGGGAAAGGAGTACCGGGTCAGCTCGCTGGTCCGGCTCTCGTCCTCGAAGATGACCAGGTCGTCACCGTCGGCGTTGGCGGCGAAGTGTCCCCAGGCCACCTGGGGGACCAGCAGTTGCTCGGCCTTGGCCATGGACAGTTGTTCGCGCAGGAGCCCCCGGACCCGCTCCTTGAAGGCCGGGTCGTTCTCGCCCTTCTCCGGACGGAACCCCCACTGGTTGCGGAAGAGGGCGGTCTCGTTGAGGTAGGCGGCCACGTCGTCGATGGCCATGCCCTTGGCCACCCGGTTGCCCAAGAACGGCGGCTTGAAGGTCGGGTTGTCCAAGGCCACCTCGGGTGAGCGGGCGGGCAGGGTCTCGCCCCGCTCCAGGGCCTCGGCGGCGGCCTGCTTGCGCTGCTCGCTCTTGCGGGGACCGAGGTCCCGTCCACCGATGGCCGTCCCGAACTCGGGATCGTCCTCGCCGGACTTGGTCAGCTCGACCAGGCGGTCCATGGTGCGCAGGCCCTCGAAGGCGTCCTTCCCGTAGAAGAGCCGCCCGTCGTAGACCTTCCGCAGGTCGCGCTCGACGTAGGTCCGGGTCAGGGCGGCACCGCCGAGGATCACCGGGATGTGGGACAGGCCGCGTCGGTTGAGCTCCTCGAGGTTGTCTCGCATGATCAGGGTCGACTTCACCAGCAGGCCGCTCATCCCGATGGCGTCGGCGTTGGACTCCTCCAGCGCACCGACCATGTCGGCGATGCCCACCTTGATCCCGAGGTTCTTCACTGTGTACCCGTTGTTGGTGAGGATGATGTCCACCAGGTTCTTGCCGATGTCGTGCACGTCGCCCTTGACCGTGGCCAGCACCATGGTGCCCTTTCCGCCCTGGTCGGCCTTCTCCATGGACGGCTCGAGGTAGGCCACCGCGGTCTTCATCGTCTCGGCCGAGCCGAGCACGAAGGGCAGCTGCATCTCGCCCGATGCGAACAGCTCGCCCACCGTCTTCATCCCGGCCAGCAGGAAATCGTTGATGATGACCAGCGGGGTATGGCCGGCGGCCATCGCCTCCTCGAGGTCGTCCTCGATCCCGTTGCGGTCCCCGTCGATGATCCGGTGCTCGAGCCTCCGCTCCACCGTCCAGCCCGTGCGGTCCTCTTTGACCGCGCCGGCCGATGCGGACACGCCCTCGAAGAGGGCGAGCAGCTCGGTCAGCGGGTCGTACCCGTCGTGGCGCCGGTCGTAGATGAGATCGAGGCAGACCTCGCGGGCCCGGTCGTCGATCTTGGACAGGGGGAGGATCTTGGAGGCGTGCACGATGGCTGCGTCCAGCCCGGCCTCCACGCACTCGTGGAGGAAGACCGAGTTGAGCACCTGGCGCGCCGCGGGGTTGAGCCCGAACGAGACGTTGGACAGCCCGAGCACCGTGTAGACCCCGGGAAGCTCGGTCTTGATCCGCCGGATGCCCTCGATGGTCTCGATGCCGTCCTTGCGGGACTCCTCCATGCCGGTGGACAGGGGGAGGGCCAGGGCGTCGAACATGAGGTCCTGGGGACGGAGCCCGTAGCGCTCTACGGCGATGTCGTGGATGGCGGTGGCCGCCCGCACCTTCCAGTCGGCCGTGCGGGCCTGGCCTTCCTCGTCGATGCAGGTGCAGACCACGGCGGCCCCGAACTCCTTGGCCAGGGTGAGGAACGAGTCGAGCCGGGTGCCGGCGGCGTCTCCCTCCTCGAGGTTGACCGAGTTGATCACCGCCCGCCCGCCGATCCACGACAGGGCGGTCTCTACCACCGGGGCCTCGGTGGAGTCGACCATCAGGGGTGCGGTGGACTGGGTGGCGAACCGGGAGGCCACCTCCTCCATGTCGGCCACCCCGTCGGCCCCGGTGTAGTCCACGCACACGTCGATCAGGTGGGAACCCTCCTTGACCTGCTCGCGGGCCATGGCCACACAGGTGTCCCAGTCGGCTTCGAGCATCGCCTCCCGGAACTTCTTCGATCCGTTGGCATTGGTGCGCTCGCCCACCACCAGGAACGAGGTGTCCTGCTCGAAGGGGACCTGGGTATAGATGGAGGCTGCCCCGTACTCCGGTTCGGGACGGCGTTGCGCCGGGGTGAGGTCGGCACAGGCCTCCACCACCGCGGCCAGATGCTCGGGCGTGGTCCCGCAGCATCCGCCGATGACCGAGATCCCCAGTTCGCTCACGAACTGCCGGTGGAACTCGGCCAGCTGGTCGGGGGTGAGGTCGTAGTGCATGGCACCGTCGACCACCGACGGCAGGCCGGCATTGGGGAGGCAGGTGATCGGCAGCGAGGAGTGGCCGGTCAGGTGGCGGAGCGGCTCGAACATCTCGCTCGGGCCGGTGGCACAGTTGAGCCCGATCAGGTCGACGCCCATCGCCTCGAGGGCGCACAGGGCGGCGCCGACCTCGGTGCCGGGCAGCATGGTGCCGGTCAGTTCGATGGTCACCTGGGTCTGGATGGGCAGGTGGACACCGGCCGCCTGCATCGCCCGGCGGGCGCCGTTGATGGCCGCCTTGGCCTGCAGGAGGTCGAAGACCGTCTCGATGATGATCAGGTCGACCCTGCCCTCGATCAGGGCGGCGGCCTGCTCCTCGTATGCGTCGCGCAGGTCGGCGTACCGAATCTGTCCCAGGGTGGGGAACTTGGTGCCGGGGCCGATGCTGCCGGCCACCCAACGCGGCCGGTCCGGCGTGGAGAAGTCGTCTGCCGCCCCCCGGGCCAGGGCGGCTGCGGCCAGGTTGAGCTCACGGACCCGGTGGCCCTGGCCGTACTCGGCCAGCACCGGGGCGAAGGCGCCGAAGGTGTCGGTCTCCACGACGTCGCAGCCCACCTCGAAGAACGACCGGTGGACCCGGTCGATGGCGTCGGGGCGGGTGACCACCAAGATCTCGTTGCAACCCTCGAGGTCCGGGCCCCCGAAGTCATCCGCGGTGAGGTCGGCCAACTGCAGGTTGGTGCCCATGGCGCCGTCGAAGACGACCACCCGTTGGGAGACGGCCTGAAGGTAGCTGGAGGTGGAGGGAGTGGACGTGGTGGTCATGGCCCTTCAAGGCTATCGGGCAGAGGCACCCCGATGGGCGGCCGACCCGGTGCCCGGTCGCATCGGGACCGGCGGGTCCTGTTTCTGCGGATCCCGGTGGAGATGACCGCCGGCCGATGTCGTTTAGCATCGTGCCGGTGACGAGCACGTGCTGAAGATCTATACGAGGACCGGGGACGACGGCACCACCGGGCTGCTCTTCGGGGGCCGGGTGGGCAAGGACTCAGCCCTCATGCACATCACCGGGACCGTCGACGAGGCCCAGGCGGTGCTGGGTCTGGCCCGTGCCGAGGCGGAGCACGGTTCCGAGCTCGACCAGCTGTTGACCGGTCTCGAGCGGGACCTGTACGTGCTGATGGCCGAGGTGACCACCGATCCGTCCAACCGGTCCAAGCTGAAGCCGGGGACCACCCTGGTGACCAGCGAGATGATCGAGGCCCTCGAGGTCCACATCGACGACTTCATCGAGCGGTTCGACATGCCCACCGACTTCGTGGTGCCGGGGACCAACCGGGCTTCGGCCGCGCTCGACCTGGCCCGCACGGTGGTCCGCCGGGCCGAGCGACTGGTGGTGGCCACACCTGTCGAGGGATCCCTGGTGGGCCGGTATCTCAACCGGCTCTCCGACCTGTTGTGGGCCATGGCCCGCTGGACCGAGGGGGACCATCAGCTCCTGGCCCGCACCACCCGGCGGCGCTCGGAGGCCGACGCCGGCGGGGCGACCGACGATCCCGATCCCGATTCCGACAATAGGGACCAAGGAGCGTCGTCGTGAACATCGAGGCCGTGGCCCTCGACACCTTGACCGCCGAACTGGTGGCGCTGGGCGTGCCCGTGCTCACCGGAGAGGACGGTCCCCGACTGGCCATCGACCCGGCCGACCTGCCGGCGACCATGCAGGTGCCTTCCGAGCTCGATCCGGCCTGGTGCACGCGCCACGGCTTCACGGGCAAGGTGGGCCAGACCGTCACCGCTCACGCCGCCGGCGTCGCCGGGGGATCGGGTGGCGACGTGATCCTGGTCGGCGTGGGAAGTGCTCGAGCCCTGACCGGTCATGCCGGCCTCGAGTCACTGCGCCGGGCCGGGGCCGCATTCGTGCGATCGGTGGGCAAAGGCTCCGCCGCGGCATTCCTACTGCCCGTAGCGCCGGACACCGCCGACCTCCCGGACGGCCTGGCCGCGTCCGCCCTGTGCGAGGGTGCCGTCCTCGCCTCCTACCGCTACGTGGACTTCCGCACCGGCGAGCACCCCGGAGGTCTCGACTCGGTGTTCGTGATCGCTCCGTCAGCCGATCCAAGCGCAGTCGCCGCGGGTGCCGCCCGTGGAGCCCGACTGGCCGAGTCGGTCGGGCTGGCCCGTGATCTGGTCAACGAACCGCCGAGCGCCCTGACCCCCTCAGCGTTCGCCGACTTCGTCCGACGCCGCTTCGACGACGTGCCCGAGCTCACTGTCGAAGTGTGGGAGGAGGAGCGCATCGTCGAGGAGCGGCTCGGTGGCCTGCTCGGCGTGTCCCGGGGTTCGACCCAACCGCCTCGCTTCGTCCAGGTGCGCTACACCCCGGCCGATCCCATCGAGATCGACGGTCGCGTCCCCCACCTGGCCCTGGTGGGCAAGGGGATCACCTTCGACTCGGGTGGCCTGTCCCTCAAGACGGCCTCGGGCATGGAGTCCATGAAGACCGACATGGGTGGAGCGGCTGCCGTCCTCGGAGCCGTGGATGCGGCGGCTGCCCTCGGGGCACGGATCATGATCACCACCTTCACCCCGCTGACCGAGAACATGCCCGGGGGTTCGGCCATCAAGCCCGGTGACGTCCTGACCACCCGAAAGGGCACCACCATCGAGGTACTCAACACCGACGCCGAAGGCCGCCTGGTCCTGTCCGACGCCCTGGCCCTGGCGGCGGAGTCCGAGCCCGATGCCATCATCGACCTGGCCACGCTGACCGGGGCGGCGGTGGTGGCGTTGGGCAAGGAGATCGGGGCGCTGCTCGGCAACAACCGGCAGCTCCTCGACGAGGTGCACGATGCCGGGGAACGAGCCGGTGAGCCGAACTGGCCCCTGCCTCTTCCCGATGACTACCGCTGCCACATCGACTCGGACGTGGCCGACCTGCGCAACGTGGGGCGACCCGGCCAGGCCGGGAGCATCTCGGCGGCCATGCTGCTGGGCGAGTTCGTGGGCACGGTGCCCTGGGCCCACCTGGACATCGCCGGCCCGGCCCGAACCGACGAGAACAGCCGCTACTTCGCCAAGGGCGGCACCGGCTTCGGTGTCCGCACGCTGGTGGCGCTGATCACCTCCGAGGGTTTCGCCCGGGCTCTGGCCGGTCTCGAACCCGCCTGACCCGTTTCCGCCGGGGCCACCGGCACCGGCATGGATCCATCGGGGGAGGTAGGTTCGTCCCGTGCGGATCGCTGTGCTCGGTGCCGGTTCGTGGGGGACCACGATGGCCTCGCTGGTGGCACCGCGACACGACACGGTGCTGTGGGCCCGGAACGCCGACGTGGCCAAGGCGATCAACGCGGACCACACCAACGCCGCCTACCTTCCCGCCTTCGACCTCCCTCCGGAACTATCGGCCACCGCCAGCCTCGAGGACGCAGTCTGCGGAGCCGACCTCCTGATCGTCGGGGTGCCCACCTCGGGGTTCCGGACGGTGCTCGAGGAGGCCTCGACCTGCATTCGACCGTGGATCCCGGTGGTCAGCTTGTCCAAGGGACTGGAGAAGGGCTCGAACCTCCGAATGACCCAGGTCATCAAGGAGGTGATGCCCGGCCATCCGGTGGCCGCCCTCACCGGCCCCAACATCGCCACCGAGATCATGTCGGGCAAGGCCGCCGCCGCGGTCATCGCCACCGAGGACCTCGAGGTGGCACGGGCCATCCAGAAGGTGGTCACCCGGGGCCTGTTCCGGGTCTACCTCAACGACGACGTCATCGGCTGCGAGATGGGGGGCGCGCTGAAGAACGTCATCGCCATCGCCGCCGGGATCGGGGAGGGTCTCGGCGTAGGTGACAACACCCGAGCGGCGGTGATGTCCCGCGGCCTGGCCGAGCTCGCCCGGCTCGGGGTGTCCATGGGTGCCCACCCGACCACGTTCGCCGGCCTGGCCGGCATGGGCGACCTGATCGTCACCTGCATGAGTCCGCACAGTCGGAACCGACAGGTGGGGGAGCAGTTGGGCAAGGGTCGCCGGCTGGAGGACATCCTCGCCGAGATGCACATGGTGGCCGAAGGGGTGAAGACGGCCAGCGTCGCCCTCGAACTGGCCGAGCACCACCACCTGGCACTGCCCATCTGCACGATGATCGACAAGGTGGTGAAGGGCGAGATCGAGCCATCCGGCGCCTACTGGGGGCTCACCCCGGCCGGGCACGAGGACGACCCTGGCTGAGCGGCCCCACCGGCCCCACCGGCCCCTGGCGGACCGGATCGATCGGGGATGGCGGGACCTGACGATCGGGACGTAGCGGGCACGATGTGGCTTCCGGCCGGCGCCGAGAGCTCACCGGTCCGGCTGCACCGACGTCGGACCGAATGCCTCCTGGGCCGCTTGGAAGGCGACTGCAGGATGGAAGTGCCAGATGCCGAGCTGTCGTTCGACATCGGCCCTGTCCCGGCCCTCGCCGGCGAGGTCGGCGGCCAGCCGTCGTGCACGTCGTCGCATCTGCTCGGGCTCGGTCATCCGCTGTTCGGCCAACCACCGCCGATGACTGGCCTGCAACGGCTCCGGTAGTCGGCTGAGGTGTCGGAGGGGCAGGGGCGGGATCCGCGTACGGACGGCCAGGGAGCCCGGGCCGTGGGGTCGGGCCAGCTCGAAGGTGCACAGCCGCTGGAGGGCCCTCCGGAACGGGGAGTTCTTCCCCATCCGCTCGCCGAGGCCCAGGGCACGGGCCGTCTCGGTCATGTTGAGGTCGAAGCCGTCGTGGTGGATCTCGAGGCCATAGGAGAGCCGGCGCAGAAGCCACGTCGTCGACGGGCCGATCGCGGGCAACCAATACAGCTCCACATAGCGCGAGCACGGGTGGAGGCCGTGGGGGTCGGCGACCGGGTCGACCCAGGGGACGACCCGAAGGGTCGGGATGTCCGACTTGGCAATGGGGGAGGGTGCCGTCCGGCGGATCGCAGCTCGGGCGGGACCGGTCGGTGAGGGAGCGCCGGTCGGCGGGACCGAGGTGGTCGGAAGGGTGGTGCTGTCGGGCATGGTCATCTCCGAGGTCGTAGGTGGTGTGCCTGTCCGACCCACCGTGATGCGCTCGGCTTGCCCGTCACCTTGGCGACTTCCTTGCTGGGGCACAATCGACTGGTGCGGGTCCCGTGCACGATCCCCTCCAGACGTCCTGCGCGAATCCGGCCCACGTCGGCATGGCCGAGGCGGGCGTGACTCAGGCACTTCGAGGCGAGCCACCGCCACCGCCACTGCCTCGGAGGCGTGCGGTGGGAGACCTGCCGAGATGTCGATTCCCGAGAATGCAGGCGTTCCGCTTCGTCGACAGCGGCAGATTCTGTGGATTCCACCGTGCGATCTGGGCACCGGGCACTCCCAGGCACGACGCCCATGCCGGAGGGAGGTCACCCTCACCTCCGCCCGGCACTCGCTGAAGAAGTCCAGATCGACGATGGGGGCGACGATCACCCAGGTGATCGCTGCATTGGCACCAACGCCGGACAGTCTCGACACCAGCATCGCCCCGCTGCAACTCCCCGGACAGAACGCGCGCTGTCACGACCATCGCCAGAGCCTCACCGCTGGCGCTCGCCGTCACCAGGGCCAATGGCCGCACGTCCCCAACGGTGCCGCTGGATTCGAACCCCACCCGAAGATCCGAATCCCCTCAAGTTCCGATCGATGTCAGGTGGTACCAGTCAGTTCACCACCACGTATCAGTCCGTTTACCTTCACTTGTTACGTTGCTTGAGTCGCAGCCTGTCCTCCCTGGCGGCGGTAGGCCGTACAAGGATCAGGCGCACTCGGAGGAGGAGACCTACGTGCGAATCGCCGAGTTTGCACGCCACTGGGATCCGCCTCACTCGTGGTGGTGCTCGCCCGGGGCGTGCAGCAGGAAGAAGGACGATGACTGATCCCACTTCGGCCACCGACTCGGCAGGAGGGCGGGTCGGGAACGACCTCAGCCTCAGGCCCAGGGAGGTCCTCCTTCCGGGCAGGCCGGTCATGCGGCTGGAGGACGTGTCCGTCTCCTTTGCCGGGCGCCCTGCTGTGCGAGGGGTGACCTTCGACATCCACGCAAAGGAAGTGACAGCGCTCATCGGCCCGTCGGGATC
>JADGOG010000058.1 GCA_017883065.1 Acidimicrobiales bacterium
CACCTGACCGGGGCCACCCGATCGGTGGAGCTGGCCGCCATCGGACGGCGGGTCTGCGAGAGCGAGTGGGACCTGCTGGCCCTGATGGGGGTGGCCATGCCGCCGGTGCCCGGCAACCGCCCGGAGGAGGCCCCGGACGTGGGCTCGGCCCCGATCAGCCCGCTGTTCGGCCGACCATCGATGGTCGAACTGGTGGAGGCGGTCGTCGAATACCTCGAGACAAAGGTCATGACCTCTTCCGAAGGGGCCGCTCGATTCGAGGCGCGTGTGGCCCGCAACGTCCTGGCCATGGTCGGCCGCGAGTTGGACCTGGGTCCGGCCGACCTGGCCGCCCACGCCGAGCGCCTGCGGATCCTCGGGGTCCCCGATGAAGGGACGGTGGCCGCGGCCATCCGAGGCGGTCGGTACGACGGTGATCTCCTCGGCGTGGGTGCCGTGCTGGCCGAAGGGGCGAGAGACCAGCTTCTGGTGGCCAATCCGTCGTATCTCGACGAACCCTCGTGAGCCCAGGGTGGTCGTTTCCCCGCCCACCGCGCCCCGGGGCCCACACCTGGCGACGGACGCCCATGTGGTCCCCGCTCGGGAGCCGTCAGGTGGCCAGGGTGCTCGTTCCCACCGTCAACTCTGCATCTCGGTGGGAGGTCGTTCGAGCAGTCGGTGAATCTCGTCCCGGTCGGCCACCGACGGAGTGCCCCATCCGGGCGCGTAGCCGAACACGTCGGCGGCAGGTCGAGCACCGAAGCGGTCATCGACGAACTCGAGGTGACCGAGGGTGACCAGCGCTGGGTGAGCCACCCCGCAGGCCCGGCTGAGCTGAAGCAGCTCCTTTCGGACCTGGACCAGATAGCCGGCGGCACGCGTCGACTTGAGGGTCGGGTCGAGGCCGCGCTGGCGCCACGGGCTGTTGGTGGCAACACCCGTCGGGCACCGACCCGTGTGGCATCGCTGGGCCTGGATGCACCCGATCGAGAGCATCACCTCACGCCCGACGTTGACCACGTCGCAACCGAGCGCGAACGCCAGCAGAGCGTTCTCAGGCAACCCGAGCTTTCCGGAGCCGACGAATGCCACCTCGTTGTCGATGCCAGCCTCCGCAAACACCCGGTACACCTGGGCGAATCCCACCTTGAACGGGAACGCGACATGATCGGAGAACACGAGCGGACTTGCGCCGGTGCCCCCCTCTCCACCATCGACGGTGACGAAATCGACGCCACGACCGCCCCCTGCCATCAGCGTGGCCAACCGGTCGAAGAGGTCGATCTGCCCCACGGCCGACTTGATCCCGACCGGGAGCCCGCTCTCGGAGGCCAGCAGCTCCACGAAATCGAGCAGGCTGTCGGCGTCATGGAACGCCGAATGGCGGCTGGGGCTCCAACAGTCGACGCCTTCGGTGATCCCGCGCATGGCTGCGACCTCCGGTGTGACCTTCGCACCGGGCAGGAGTCCGCCGAGCCCCGGCTTCGCACCCTGGCTCAGCTTGAGCTCGATCATCCGGACCTCGGGATGGGCGGCCACGACGTCCTTGAACCGGGCGAGTTCGAAACGGCCCTGGAGATCGCGGCACCCGAAGTAGCCAGTGCCGATCTGCCAGACCAACTCGCCGCCGAACCCATGGTAGGGACTGATCCCCCCTTCGCCGGTGCCCTGGTAGCAGCCCGCGAGTTTGGCGCCACGGTTGAGCGCTTCGATGGCCTTGGCACCGAGCGAGCCGTAGCTCATACTCGACACGTTGACCACCGACGATGGCCGGTAGGTCCGCGTGCGCCCCCGCGCGGCACCGAACACCTTGCCGGCAGGTGCCCCGAACAGGTCGTCGTATGCAGGGTCGCCGGGGTGAGGCTCGGGAAGAGGGAACGACGACTGCTTGACGATCACATAGCTCGGTGACGCCTCGAGGTCGTTGTCGGTGCCGAAGCCGAAGTAGGTATTGGCGTGTTTCGATGCGGTGTAGATCCATCGGCGTTGGTCACGGCTGAACGGCTTCTCTGCGTCGTTGTCCACGACGATGTACTGCCGGAGCTCGGGACCGACGCCTTCGAGCAGGTACCGGAAGTGTCCGATGACGGGGAAGTTCCGCAACAGCGCGTGCTGACGTTGTGAGAGGTCGTAGACGACGACCGACAAGAAGAAGACGCCGACCACCAGGAGAACCCAACACCACCACGTCATCTGCCGATAGTGCCATGTGCCGGTTGGTAGTGCCATACCGGCACCTGGTCCCCGGAAGCTGCCCGGACCGGCACCTTCCACTACCGTGCTCCCATGACACGTTCGGCGGGCACCTATGACATCGGACCAGGTGACGCCCGTGTGACCGTGCACACCACCAAGGCCGGACTGGGCGCCAGGCTGGCTCACGACTTGACCCTCGAAGCCAAGGCATGGAGCGGTTCGATCACCTTCGACGACGCTGACCTTGCCGCCTCCAGCGTCGAGGTGACCGTGGCGGCGGCGTCGCTCGCGGTGATCGACTCCTCCGGGGGCGTCAAGCCGCTCAGCGACGGGGACCGCCGGGAGATCGCCAGGAACATCAACGACAAGATCCTGCAGACCGACAGGTTCCCCGACATCACCTTCCGTTCGACCGCCGTCGACGGGCAACCGGACGCGTTCACCGTGACCGGGGATCTGACCATCGCCGGGATCACCCGGCCGGTCAGCCTGACGGCGACCGTGGGCGACGGCAGGCGGGTGACCGCTCGGGCCACCGTGGTCCAGACCCAATTCGGCATCAAGCCCTATTCGGCCATGCTCGGAGCCCTCAAGATCGACGACCGGGTCGAGATCCAAGCCACCCTGACGCTCCCGGTGCCGTAGGAGGCTGTCCGGGACTCGGAAGTCTGGGCACGGCCTGAGCACGCCTGCCACCGGATCCGCCGCTGCCTGCGCTCCTCGGTCGATCTTCCCGAGTCTTGGGCGGAAGGGACTTCTAGCCCTAGTGGGCCGGGCGGGCAAGGCCTACGTTGGCCTCGTGAGTAGTCCTGGGGGTGGGTTGTTTCTTGACCTGGCAGAGCTGAGCGACGACGAGCAACTGCTGCGCGAGCAGGCCCACCGCATCGCCGTCGAGGTCCTGCGGCCGGCCGCCTGGGCGCTGGACCGCATGACTCCCGCTGAGAGAATCGCCCCTGGCTCTCCGTTCTTTGCCGCCATGGGGACGCTGAAGGCGCTTGGTTACCATCGACTGTTCCTGACGCCAGAGGCGGGCGGACCCGAACAGCGGCTGTCCGCCCTCACCCAGTCGGTGGTGCTCGAGGAGTTGGGATGGGGAAGCCTCGGTCTCGCCACCGCGTTCCTGGTCGACATGCTTCCGGTGATGTGCATCTCCAGTTTCGGAAGCCAGGAGTTGAAGGATGAGCTCATGGTGCCGTGGGTCGAGGACGAGACAGGGTCGTTCCACGGCTGTTGGGCTATCACCGAGCCCGACCACGGCAGCGACTTCATCGCCGTGCGAGACACTGAATCGGCCACCTACGGGCGCTCGCAACTCGTGGCTGAACCGGTCGGAGACGGCTGGGTGCTTCGGGGTCAGAAGTCGGCTTGGGTCAGCTCCGGCCCGATCGCCACGCATGCCGCGGTGCATGCACAGGCAGGAGGCGACGGTGACCTGACGCACAGCCTCTTCGCGGTGGTCGACCTCGACCAACCCGGAGTCCGGCGTGGACCGCCTGCGGACATGATGGGCGTGCGGGACGACCCGCAGGGCGAGATCTTCTTCGATGAGGTGGTCGTGCCCCGTCAGAATGTCCTGATTCCTCCAGGCCCGCTGTACCCGGTGTTCCATGACCAGCTTCTCTGCCTGACGAGCTCGGTCATCTCGAACGTCGCGGTCGGCGTGGGCAGGGCGGCGTTCGAAGAGGCCCTCCACCATTCCCGCACCAGGATCCAAGGGGGTGGTCCGTTGGCACGGCACAAGAACATCCAGCTCACCCTGTACGGGATGTTCGAGCGGGTGGAGACCGCCCGCGCCTACTCACGGACGACCCTGGCCCACACCCAAGCCAATCTCCCCGGAGCGAGTGCGGAAGCCCTCGGGGCGTCCCCGAGACACGCCCGGGCCGCGCAGGTCTTTGCGAAGCGCACCGCCTATGAGGTCGCCCATGATGCCCTCCAGGTCGTGGGCGCCCAGGGACTCAGCCGTGACTCGCTGATCGAGAAGCTCTTCCGGGACGCACGGAGCCTGCTCATCGAGGACGGCACGCTCGAGGTGCTCGCCCTCGATGCAGCCCGCGACCTGATCGACAACTACGAGCACAGCACCTATGACATGGAGGAGATGATGGCGACATGGTGATCTGGAAGAGCACACCATTGGACTCGCCCCTGTTCGAGATGGACTCGGACCGCGGCATTGAGTACTGGGGCTGCAAGGCGGTGATGGCCACGTTCACGGTGGGGGGCGATGTGGCGGATCTGGTGCCACGCGGCCTGCATCTCGACGATCCCGCGTTCGGTGCGGTGTTGATTGCCGACTACGGGGCCAGCACCCTCGGACCTTACGGCGAATACGTCTCGATCCTGCGGGTTGTGGACGACGATGGCACACCCGGCTTCTACATTCCCTACATCTACGTGACCAACGAAGCGGCGCTGGCCGCAGGTCGCGAGTTGCTCGGCGCACCGAAGAAGCTTGCTGCCGTCACTGTCGAGGTCCGGCCGGAAGCGGTCGTCGGCACCCTGAGCCGCCCGGACGACTGCACCCTCGCCAGAGTGGTGGTGGCCCCGGCAGAGCGACTACCTGGCGAGCTCTTCGATGCGCTGCTCCCGGCCGGAGCACCGATGTACTCACTGCGGCACCTGCCGGGGCCCCCCGGGGCGACGCAGGTCCACGAGCTGATCCGCTGGAACTGCGACCTGGCGATCCATGCCGACGCCTTCGGAGATCAACAGCGATTCTCGGGCCCGGCATCGATCACCTACCCGTCACGCTCCGGCGTCGATCCTGTCCACCGGCTCGAGGTCGACACCTTCCTTGGCGGCGCCTACCTCGAGTTCGACATGCGCCTCACCGCCGGGTCGGTGGTCTGGTCCGAGTCCGTCGTCGCCACGTGTGCCGAGCAGCCGACGCCCCTCACCGCCTCCGTGTAGGGGTCCCGGGACGGTCCGGTCCGGACCCAGGAGGTGGCGGACACCGAGGCCGGTGACTACCGTCGCCCCGAGCCGCGTGCCCTGAGGCGGAGGGGGACTGGCGCGGCAGCGTGGCCGTGGAGCGACAGATCAGCCCATCGAGGCGAGCACTGCGTCGATACGCTCTCCGAACGAACGGTCCTCTTGCGGGCGGTAGCCGGGCGTGGCCTTGTCCAGCACCAGATGGGTGGCGGCCCAATCGACCCCCGCCTCCAGCAGGTAGGCGGTTTCGGCCAGCACACCGATCTGATCCAGGATGGTCCGGAAGTGCCACGCTCCGAAGGAGCGGTCGGTGACACACGCAAGGGCCTCACCCAGCGCTCTGTCCAGCTGGATCCGCACCGGTGCTGCGAGTGCCTGGTCGGCGGCGCCGTCCAGGCAGCGAGAGAGACGTTGGCTCACGACGTCAAGGACGGGGAGGCGACGCAGGTCGTTCAAGACCTGCGCCACCAGCACGTTGTGGGTCCCCTCCCACGACTCGAAGACCATGGCATCGCGGTACAGGCGGGGGAGCACGCTGAACTCCTCGATGGTCCCGTTGCCTCCGAGGACCTCGACGGCCGAGTGCACGACCTCGGTGGCCTGGCCGGACAGGAGGTACTTGGTGGCATTGACCAGGAACCGGTGATACAGGACGTCCTCATCGCTGGCCGTTGAGGCATCGATGCGGTCCTCGAGACCGGTGAGGGCGAATACGAGGTGCAGTGCGCCGGCCGACGTGGCCGCCATGTCGGCCAGGGTGTGCCGGACCGCTGGGAATTCCTGGATCGGGCGGCCGAAGGCCTGGCGGTGCCGGGCATACGAGTGGGCCTCGAGAACCGCTCGGCGCATGATCCCGGCGTCCCCGACCGCGGTCATCCACCGGCTGGTGTTGAGGACGATGCCGACTGCGGTGCGGAAGCCGTGCTCCACCGGCCCGATGGGCCAGGCCAGGGCACTCTCGAAGTCGATCTCTCCCGAAGCGAGGCCTCTTGTGCCGAGCTTGTCCTTCAGGCGCCGGAGCGTGAAGCCGTTGGGTGTTCCGTCGACGGTACGAGGAACGACGAAACTGCCGAGCCCCCGCGTGCCTTCCTCTCCACCGCTGACTCGGGCGGTGAGAAAGAACTGGCCGGCGTCGGCCACGGAGCAGAACCACTTCTCGCCAGTGATGCGGTAGGTGCTTTCGTCACCGGTCGGCACCGCTTCACAGACATTCGCACCGACGTCACTCCCTCCCTGCACCTCGGTGAGGAATTGGGATCCTCTGGTCGCGGCGGCATAGTCGGGATCGACCAATGCCGGGAGGAAGGTGTCTCGCACAGCGGGGTCGGCGGCTCGGCGCAGGGCGCGGGCCAAGCCGATGGTGCAGGTGGCCGGGCACGCATGGCCCGCCTCGCCCTCGAGGGACAGAAGATAGAGCAGGGTGGCCTGCTCGTAGGCCGAACCGGGCTGGCTGGAGAGCGCGACGAGCCCGCTGGCCCACACCGCCGTTCCGGCTGTCACATAGGACGGATCGAATACGACCGACTCGGTTCTGCGGCCGATGCCGTCGTATCGGGCCAGTTCGGGGAGGTGCAGTCGCTGCTCGTATCGACTGGCCGCCGGTCCGATCACGGTCGTGACCTGCCGGGCGAACGCGGATGCCCGGGTCTCCAGAGCGGCAAGGCGGTCGGCACCCAGGGCCCGGGCCAGGATCGAACGCAGCTGGTGATCGCTGGCGAACGTGTCGACCGGGAACGAGCCCTGCCAATCGGCTAGTGCAGCTCGGGCGGATGCAGTGTCCATGGACAAGTGTCGCGCCGCTCCAGGGTCTACGCACACCGCACCGACGACGCAAGCAGGCGAGCCCGACGCTGCTGAACAAGGGCGCTCTCGCGTTGCGACAACGCCTTCAGATGGATGCCGCGACAGCTCGGTCCGCCACCCGGATGCAGCCCGGGTCGGAGCCGAGCGGGTCGCCCGAGGAGGCGAACGACCGGGCTCTCGAGCCTCCACAGAGTTGGGCGTGCTCACAGGCCCCGCAGGCACCCACGAACGTCGCGTCCCGAATCTTTCGCAGCACGGGGTGATCGCGGTAGATCTCGACCAGACTCTGGTTCCGGACATTCCCCAGTCGCAACGGCATGAATCCCGATGGGTAGACATCGCCGTTGGCCGCGATGAAGATGATCCCCTTGCCGTCCCTCGTCGCCGCACTCGGGGCCCGCACCGGCGCGGTCGGCGCACCGAGTCGGTCGACCAGTCGATCCCTGAGGTGGTCGTAGAGATCGCCGGTCGGTGTCGGGCCAGAACCATCGTGGCCTTCACGCCGCCGTTCGGCGACGACTCGCCGGAAGAACGGCGCTTCCACCGTCCTCACGGTGAAACCGTAGCGGGAGGCATCGACGAGGAAGTTGCAGACGTCCTCGTTCTCTTGCGGTGTCGACCCGGTGATCTCGGTCCCCCGACCCGTGGTGATCAGGAAGAAGACTTCCCATGTGTCGACGCCCATCTCGTGCATGAGCGCGGCGATGTCGGCGAGCTCTCCGAGGTTCCGGGCCATGACCGTGGTATTGATCTGCACGGTGAGTCCGTGGCGCTGGAGCCTGGCGATCGCCTCGAGGGTGGAGTCGAAGTGTCCGGCAATGCCCCGGATACCGTCATGGGTCCCCGATGTCGCACCGTCGAGACTCAGCGACGCGGTCTTCACGCCATGTGCGTGCAGTGCGTCGAGCGCCCGATCGGTCAGCTGCGGAGTCACCGACGGAGAGAGCGCCACCGGTACGGATCGTCGGCCGGCATAGGCGACGAGCTCGGTGATATCCGGGCGTTTCATGCAGTCACCCCCGGTGAGGATCAGGATGGGACGAGGTCGGCCGATTGCCGCCAGCTCGTCGATGAGTTCCCGCCCTTCGGCGGTGGTGATCTCATCGGGCCCCGGATCACCCTGGGCGCTGGCCCGGCAATGGACGCACGCGAGGTCACAGGCCTTCGTCGTCTCCCAAAAGACCAGCAGTGGCCGGTCGTCGAATTGGTGGATGCCACCGGGCCGACCGTGAGTCGGATGGTGGTGCCCGCCACCGACCGTGGGGTCGCGTTCGCCTGACGCCAATTGCCCGTCTCCTGGTGTCACCGTCGGCGCTCCACAGATCCGAGTCTGGACCACGCCGCAGGGGACGAGCAGAGTCGGAAGTCCCTACTTCGCCGGCTGCATGCGCCGCCACGGCATGCGGTCCCGCCTTCCCGAAGTCGCGGTGAGCGCTATGCCGACGGGCGGATCACCTTTCGGCCCGTCACCGCTTCAGCACGGACCCGGAACGCCACCGGCACCTTTCCCTCACCACGTTGGCCCTGATCGTTCGTGGCTCGTGAAGGTGTTGCCAGGCGATCGGTCAGCAACTGGAGCGCGGCAGCCGCATCGTCCCCCACCAGCTCCTCGTACACGCCCTGGACGATGACACTCCGCCACCCACCGCCCGCCTCGTACTCGTCAACCTCGAAACAGACGCGCGGATTGCCCCGCATCATCGTGACCTTCTGGCCTTCGGTCGAGTACACGTAGGCCGCTCCCGCCTCCCAGGCGAAGATCACGGGAACGACGTACGTGAGCCCATCCAGGTGGCAGCCGACCCGACCCACGACCCGGCGGTGCATGAACTCCTCGACCTCATCGTCCGACATCTCCTCGATCACACGGCGAACCTAACATCGGGTACGTCGTGGCGGACCCTGGATCGGTGCTCTGGGTACCGATCGAGCGATCTGGCTCCGTTGACGCGGTTCGCGCCCCACGGTTGCGTCGACGCGTCAGTCCGGATGGGCTCATCGCCATCCACACACAGAGGATCTGTCTCCGACTCGTCACCGGTCGCCCACGACGCCACCTGCGAGTTGCACCGTCCAGTTGCGATCATGAGGGCACGAGCTCGGGACTGACGGCTCCGGCAACGGGCCGCCGCGCCACATGGCGGCGCACCAAGAAGCGTCGAAACTCATCGGCTCCCCAGACGATGAACGGAAACGGCACGGTGAGCAGGAGCAGATGAACGGGGAGCGCGGTGGTGCCGAGCAGGTGCTGGAAGGGCGGCAGGTAGATGAAGATGGCGCTCAACGCCAGCTCGAAGCCGATCCCCCATAGCAGCAGCCGGTTGGAGAACACGCCGATGGAACGCAACGATGCCCGCTCGGTCCGGGCGGCGAAGGCCGTCCCGATCTGACTCATCACCATGGCCAAGAAGGTCATCGTGGTGGCCTGCAGGTACGCATGGTGCAGAGGCTGACCTGTCCCGGTCGGCGCGCCGGGATGCCAGCCGGCCTGGACCAGCACGAAGAAGAACGCTCCCATCTCCAAGGCAGCGGCGATCAGCCCGAGGAACAGCCACGCCCTGAGCAGCATTGCCCGCCTGATGATCCCTTCCCGTCGCGGGCGCGGTGGACGCTCCATGATGTCCAGCTCGGCACGCTCCCTGCCGAGCGCAAGCGCGGGAAGCGTCTCGGTGCCCACATCGAACGCCAGAAGTTGCATCACCGTCAACGGGAGGGGCACCAGCCCACGGGCGAGTGCGAAGACCAGGTACGGAACGATCTCCGGCGTGGCGTGGGCGAAGATGTACACGATGAACTTGCGGATGTTGTCGTAGACCCGTCGTCCCGACCTGATGGCGACCACGATGGTGGCGAAATTGTCGTCGGTGAGCACCATGGTGGCGGCCTCACGAGCGACATCGGTACCGCTCTCCCCCATGGCGATGCCGATGTCGGCCCGCCGAAGTGCCGGAGCGTCGTTCACTCCATCCCCGGTCATGGCGACGATGTGACCTTCGGCGCGCAAGGCGTCGGCGATGCGCAGCTTCGCCTCGGGGGACGCACGCGCGAAGATGATCTCCTCCCCCCCGCCGAGGAGCTGGTCGAGCTCCTGCTCGGTCATGGCATCGAGCACCTGCCCCGTGACGACGGTCGATGCGTCGGTTCCGATCCCGACGCTGCGGGAGACGGCCTTGGCGGTCAGGGGGTGGTCTCCGGTGATGACGACGACGCGGACACCGGCGCTGTGGCAACGCGCCACCGCGTCGGCCACCTCCGGTCGAGGTGGATCGACCATTCCGGCCAGACCGACCAGGCACAGGTCGGACTCGACGTCATCTCGTTCACCGGCAACCTCCTGGTCGCCGTCGAAATTCCGGACGGCGAAGGCCAGCACCCGCAGCCCGCCAGCGGCCATGGTCTCGACGTAGTCCATCACGGAGCTCCGACCCACGTCGTCGAGTGGCGTGCTGCGTCCATCGGGCCCCATCGTCGACGCGCACCGGGGGAGCACACTCTCGGGCGCCCCCTTCGTGTCGACCCACCGGTGCCCGTCGCGGTGATCGATCGTCGACATGAGCTTGCGACCGGGATCGAAGTGGAAGAGTCGCTCGCGTCTGCTCCCACGTTCGGCTTCCGTGAGGCTCACCCCCTCCCGGGTGGCGATCTCCAGAAGCGCCACCTCCGTCGGATCCCCTTCCGGCCCCGACTCACCGGCCAGGCGTGCGTTATTGCAGGCCGCCATGACGACCAGCATCGTCTCGAACGCCTGGTCGGCGTCGGCAGGCGTCGCCGGTGGCACAGGTTGGGACGGCACCGGGTGGTCGCCGGCCGCAGTCCAGAGCCTGGTGACACGCATGTGGTTCTCGGTCAGTGTCCCCGTCTTGTCGGTGCAGATGACGTCGGTGGACCCGAGGGTCTCCACCGCGCTGAGCCGCTTGACCACCGCCCCCCGTTGCACCAGGTCTCGTACGCCCATGGCCAGAGCGAGTGTGATGACCGGAAGGAGACCCTCGGGCACGTTGCCGGCGATCAGCCCGACGGCGAGGACGAGTGCCACCCGAACACTCATCCCGCCGCCGAGGGTGGCCACCGGCATGAAGGCAGCAGCCATGATCACCGCGATCGTGGCAATCAGCCATGCAACCTTGCGAACCTGTTGCTCGAGGGGGCTCTGCTCGTTGTGGACGCGCTGCGAGAGTGCCGCGATGCGTCCGAGCTCGGTGTGCATGCCGGTGGCGACGACGATGGCCCGGGCCTCGCCGCCGGTGCAGGTGGTGCCGCTGAAGATCAGATCACGCGCCTGCAACAGGGGCAGATCGGTATCGGTCAACTCCGACGAGCGCTCCACCGACATCGACTCGCCGGTCAGGGTCGACGCATCGATCTCGATCGTCCCGGCGAGGAGGCGGGCGTCAGCAGAGATGCGGTCGCCTTCCTCGACGACGATGACGTCCCCCGGGACCAGTTCGGCCGCCGGCACGACGTCGACCTTGCCGTCACGCACCACGGTGGAGTGCTGGGGCAGGTAGTCCTTCAGTGCCTCGACGGCCCGCTCCGCCTGCATCTCCTGCAAGAAGGCGAAGAACGCGTTGAGCACGATGACGACCACGATGGCCAGCGCCACTGCGACGATGCCGCCGAGCCAGGCCAGTCCGGCAGCAGCCCACAGCAGGAGGGCCAATGGATGGGTGAACTGTCTGAGCAACTCCCGCCAGAGTCGGTGGCCGGCTTGCCGCACGAGTTCATTGGGGCCGTACACGATGAGCCGACGCTGCACCTCGCGGCTCGGCAGTCCCTGGGGCGACGTGCGCAGATCACGGAGCAGCCGAGCCATAGGCTCCGTAGCATCGACCGCTGGTGCGGGAGCCCCCTCAGCGTCTGTCATCACTTTCAGGATGCCTCCCCGAACTGCTCTCCGACAGGGCCATTGGACCATCGTCGGCGAGCCGACCAGGACACCTGCGGCGACTCCGCCGGTTCCGACCGACCGACCACAGCCCTCGAGACGGGCGGCGGTACGGGTACGAACCGCGGATCCGTCGCCGTGACCAGGGGTTCTTCATGACTGGTCGCACAGACGACCCGGTTGGGGACTCGGCGAGACGGCCGGCCAAGACTCCTGGTCCGCTTCGCCCATCGCCGCTGGTCACCAGGCTGTTCTCGCTCTTCCGCCGAAGGACGCCGTCCGGGCAGCGCACGGCCAAGGCCGGGGCTCACCTCTTCCCATCGACCCACTCACCTACCCTCACCGGTCGACTGGTCGGCGATGAATGCGCCCAGCATCCGTTGCAGTGCGAGGAAGTCCTCGTCGAGTACCCGCCGAGGATGATGGGACAGGCGGCCACCGGCCTCGCTGGCAAGAAAGCCGAGTATCGCCGTGCTCATCAGGCGTTCGACCCTGGCGATCTTGTCGGCATCCACTCCGGCTGCGGCAAGGCGCCCGTAGACCGCCTGGCGCACCTGCTTTGATCCCGGGGTGGTGGCGGGACGCTGCAGGAGCAGCGGAGTGACCGCCGGGTGGCGACGGGCGACCTGTCGTAGCCCGTCGGCCATGGCTGCGAGCTGCTCGTCCTGGGGCAGATCGTCCGCAGGAGTGGGGAGCTCGGTGAGGAACAGCTCGACCAGACCGTCCAGGAGGTCGGCCTTGCTGGCGACCAGGCGATAGAGGGCCATCGGGGTCACCCCGATGCGGCCGGCAACCCCTTGCATGGTTACGGCATCCAATCCCCATCCGTCAGCCAGCTCCATGGCGGCATGAAGGACATCGAGACGATCGAAGACGGGTGTACGGCTCACCTAATAACTATATACTATATAGTTATGCGAGTCCTCCTCACCGACGGTTCGGGTCTGACGTCGAGACAGGCCGCAGGATTACTGTCGGCTTCCGGCCATGAGGTGGAGGTGCTCTCTCCCGATCCGTTGTGCCTGGCACGATTCACCCGGCACGTGAAGAGGGTCCGGCGGGTGCCCTCCTATGGCGACGATCCGTTGCGTTGGCTGTCCGCAGCTCTCGAGATCTACCGGGAGGGCGCCTTCGACGTGATGTTGCCGACACAGGAACAGGTCGCAGTGCTGGCGGCATTTCCCCAGAAGCTCCACGACGCCCGCGTCAACACGGCGGTGCCGAGCTTCGCGGCCCTGTCGGCCGTGCAGGACAAGGTGTCGGCCTGGCGGACACTCTCAGGCTTGGCCATTCCACAGCCGTTGGCGAACGAGGTGACCGATGGATGGACACGCTTCCCCGCCTACATCAAGCAACCGATCGGCACCGCATCGGATGGAGTTCGTCGAATCGAGGGTCCCGCCGGACTGCGGATCGACAGCGAAGCTGACCCTGTTCTCATCCAGGCCGCCGTCGAAGGGCCCCTGGTGATGTGCCAGAGCGTCTTCGACTCCGGAACGCTCGTGGCATTCCACGCCAACTCGCGCGTGGCCGAGGGGGCGAACGGGGGGGCGAGCCACAAGCGGGGCATCGACCTGCCCGGGGCGCGTGAGTCGCTCGAACGTCTCGGGCGCGGGTTGGGCTGGAACGGGGCGCTCAGCGCCGACGTGATCGTCGGACCCGATGGGCCCCTGGTGATCGATGTCAATCCTCGCCTGGTCGAACCGGTGAATGCGGCCCGCTCCGGGGTCGACCTGGTCGGCGCCCTCGTGATGATCGCCACCGGAGGACACCCTGGTCCGGCTCCCGTTCGAGGATTGGGTCCCGACGTGGCCACCCACCAACTGGTGCTTGCCGTGCTCGGCGCGGCCACTCAGGGGGCCGGAAGGCGGGGGGTCGTCTCGCAGCTCTGGCAGGCGCTTCGCCACAAGGGCCTCTTCGCGGGCAGCCATGAGGAGTTGACCCCGATCAGAGGTGACCCCCTCACTGCTGTCCCACTGGTGCGTGCCATCGTTGCCACCCTGGTGCGCCCTTCCTCGGGGACCGAGCTGGCTTCGGGCAGCGTCGCCAACTACGCACTGAGTCCCGCGGGCTGGGACCAGATCCGAAGGAGCGCCGAACGACCGTCGGGTCGACGTGGACCGACCGGGTAGGCGCCCGCAGGCCGCTCCTCATTCGGACCGCTTGATCCCGAATCTCCCATTCGCCACGGACAGGCGGTGCCTCACTTCGGCATCCGCGCCCTCGATCTCACTGGCTGGAACGAACCAGCGCACAGCGTCGCGCAGCACTTCGGGACCCCCGCCCTGCTCCCACTCGAGGGTTCCCTCCCTCTCGGAGAGGTCGGCCATCTGGAAGATCTCCGCCCACTCCAGTTCGGGCTTGGCACTGAGCCTCCACTCGACTTCGATCCTGTCCCCCACCTCTTTCTCCGAGGTCCTACCGACGATCTCGATGTCGTTCCTGTTCGATTCGACCATCACCCGATCAACCCTTCCGGAGCCGCTGACAGTGCCCGGATTCGATTCTAGGGAGAGCTCTCGGCCTGGGTTAGGGCCATAGGACCTTTGAGGACTCTCCCCTCACAAGCCGACCACGTCGCCCGAAGAGGGCCCACGCGGTCTCCGAGCCACGCAGTTATGGAGAGGGAGCGCCGGGACTGGAGCCGTCGGCGCAGTGACCCGAGTGGTCGCCCGCAACTCCGGCATGAAATCATTGGAGACTCACGAGCAACTTGAGCAAGGAGACGTCGATGTATGCCTCATCGTTGAAGTTCGCCGCGAACCTGCCCGGCCATCCGAGTCACGGAACCCCGGCGCGACTGGCGACGAGGAACTCCGATGGCTGAAGAGTTCCGCGACGACGAAAAGCTCGTCATCATGGCTGACGTTCCCGGTCTTCGCCCGGATCGAGACATCACCGTGTCGATATCCGGAGACGTTCTCCATATCCGCGCCAGATGCGACGACGGGGTCGGTATCCCCGAGTCGGACCTTCGCGACGGGTCCTTCGAGCGGGACATCGCCCTTCCCGCCGGGACCGATGAGTCGAAGGTCACCGCCCACTATGCCGACGGGGTGCTCGACGTCCGGGCACCGATGAGGTCGCGAAGTGGCGCCACGAGAGTTGTGCCGGTCACGAGCGACCAGTCGAGTGCCGGCGGGTAGTGGCTCACCGGTCCGGGGGTTGATCTGGGTCGCCGGTGCCGGCGACCACTAGCATCCGCCACGTGGGAAAGACAGAGAACAAGGCGGCAGGAGCAGCCGGCATCGTCCTGGCGACGCTGGCCGCAGGCCAGTTCCTGATGATGTTCGACGCGTCGGTCATGAACGTGTCGATCGCCACGGTGGCCCACGACCTCGGCACCACGGTGACCGGGATCCAGACGGCCATCACCCTCTACACCTTGGTCATGGCCATGTTCATGATCACCGGCGGCAAGATCGGTGCCATCTTCGGCCGCAAGCGCGTCTTTGCCGTCGGATGCGTCATCTACGGCTGCGGCTCGCTCACCACGGCGTTCTCGCCAAACATCGGCGTCATGATCGTGGGATGGTCGTTCCTCGAAGGCCTCGGCGCCGCCCTGATCATGCCCGCCATCGTCGCCCTGGTCGCCTCCAACTTCACCACCACCGAACGGCCCCGTGCCTACGGTCTGGTGGCATCCGCAGGGGCGATGGCCGTGGCGGTCGGCCCGCTGATCGGTGGTCTCTTCACCACCTACTTCTCGTGGAGGTGGGTCTTCGCCGGCGAGGTGGCGATCGTGGCCGGGGTGCTTCTGTTGGCCCGCCGGATGGAGGATGCACCGTCCCCGCGTCGACCCCGAATCGACTTCGTGGGCACGGCGCTCTCCGCCCTCGGCCTCGGCCTCTTCGTGCTCGGCGTGCTGCGCTCGTCGACCTGGGGCTGGATCGAGCCCAAGCCTGACGCGCCCTCGCTCTTCGGTGTGTCGGCCACCATCTGGTTCATCCTGGGGGGCGGGGCCGTGCTCTGGGGTTTCCTCGCCTGGGAGCGCCGCCAGGTGGCCCGCGGGGCGGAGCCTCTGGTCGAGCCCGACATGCTCGACAACCGGCAGCTCAGGGGCGGCTTGACGGTCTTCTTCTTCCAATTCTTCCTTCAGGCCGGACTGTTCTTCATCATTCCGCTGTTCCTTTCGGTGGCGCTGGGGCTCTCCGCTCTCCAGACCGGACTGCGACTGCTGCCGCTCTCGATCACCTTGCTGCTTGCAGCCGCCGGGATCCCCAAACTCTGGCCCAATGCTTCACCTCGTCGCGTGGTCCAGTTGGGCCTCGTGGGACTGCTCCTCGGCATCGTCTCACTGCTGGCTGGGCTCGATGCCGGAGCCGGTCCGGGGGTCACCACCGTGCCGTTGCTGCTCGCCGGTTTCGGCATCGGTGCTCTGGCCTCCCAACTCGGCAGCGTGACCGTCTCGTCGGAACCCGACGAGAAGAGCAGCGAGGTGGGGGGTCTCCAGAACACGGTCACCAACCTGGGTATCTCCCTGGGGACGGCCCTGGCCGGGTCCATCCTCATCGCCAGCCTCACGGCATCGTTCCTCAGTGGAATCTCACAGAACCCGGCTGTGCCCAAGGACATCACCTCTCAGGCGACAGTGCAGCTTGCCAGTGGCGCCCCGTTCGTCTCAGACGCGCAGCTCACCCAGTCCCTCGACAAGGCCGGGGTTCCCCCGGAGACGGCGACCGCCATCGTCGACGAGAACACCAAGGCCCGGATCAAGTCGATGCGTACGTCGCTCGCTGTCCTGGCACTCCTATCGGTGCTGTCCCTGTTCTTCACCCGACGAATACCCACCACGCAGCCCGGCACGACAGCGGCAGCCCACGACTAGGTCGAGGTAGGCGGCTCGCCCCAGTAAGCGGATGCCACCAGTCAGCGGTGCCGGGGCGGAGCGCGCGAGGATGGAGCGTGCCGACCGAGCCTCCGACGGACGTGGTCCGTTGCCCGACATGTCGACGGCGGAACCGGGTGCCCGCCCAGGCCCCAGGTGTGCCGCACTGCGGAACGTGCCACGCAGCGCTGCCCTGGTTGGTCGAGGCGGGCGATGCCACCTTCGACCTGGTTGCCGTGCGATCACCTCTGCCGGTACTCGTCGATCTGTGGGCACCGTGGTGCGGTCCGTGTCGCATGGTGTCCCCGGCGGTCGAGCGCCTCTCCGTGGACAGGGCGGGCCGGTTGAAGGTGGTCAAGGTCAACGTCGACATCGCCCCGCGGACGGCCGCTCGCTACGAGGCGATGAGCATCCCGACCCTGCTGGTCCTCTCGGATGGCCAGGTACGGGACCGAATCGTCGGAGCGCTGCCGGAGCCTGCACTGCGCCAGCGGGTGGACACCGTCATCGGGGCCGCGCCGTCCTGATCGTCGTCCGGGTCGGCGGGGTACTCTCCCGCCGCCACAGCGGATCAGTCCGTGCGGCCCGAATCGTAGAGAACGGGGATTGCCGCGAGGGTGGCGGCAAGTGTGATCAACGGCAGCATGATGATCCAGGTCATAGTTCGTCAAACAGTGCTCGACAGGTCTGCTTGCCTCCACTTCCAAACCCTAAGGACTCCGCCGGAGAATGACCTGGGTCCGACCGTAGCGCCACCTGTGAATAGCTCTGGCCGGACACCCCACTCCGCCCCTCCGGTGGTGACTTGAGGGTGTGTGGACTGATGTGACCGGCCCGCGGCCCGATCAACCATCGGTATGGGACACTTCGTCACGTGCAGCAATTCCTCGAGACCTGGGGATACCTGGCGATCTTCGTCCTCACCGTGCTCGAGTCGGCGTGCGTCCCCATCCCCTCGGAGGTCACGCTCGGGCTGGGCGGAGCACTCGCAAGTGGGGCGGTCATCGGGGGCACCGAGGGGCACTTGAACCTGGCGCTCGTCATCATCATCGGCATCATCGGCTCGGTGGCGGGCTCGCTCCTCGCCTATGTCGTCGGCCGGACCGGCGGTCGGGCCTTCATCGACCGCTACGGCAAGTACGTGCTTCTCGCCCATGCAGATCTCGAGAACGCCGAGTCGTGGTTCTCCCGCCGGGGTGAGTGGATGGTGCTGTACGGGCGTGTGATCCCGGTCATCCGCACCTTCATCTCCCTGCCGGCCGGAATCGCCGAGATGAACCTGGCCAAGTTCATGACACTCACCTCCATCGGTGTCACCATCTGGGTGACGGTGCTGACCTGTGTCGGCTACGGCCTCGGAAGCAGCTGGAATTCGATGGTGGGCGCATTCGGCATTGCCGGCTATGTCGCCGCAGGCGCGGTGGCGGTGGTCATTGCCGGCTTCCTCATCCACCGGTACCGGTCGATTCGTAGCGAGAGGAGGGGCCAGGTCGTGGAGCCGGACCGCCCATCCGTCACCCCCACCTCGCCGGCGAGCGAGACATCCGTCACCGACGCGACGGAGTGACCAGGGCCGTCCGTCGGACGTTGGCCGGCCCCTCCATCGAGGTGTGACCACCGGTCGACCGCTGCTCGGGGGAGCAGGTCGCCCGGATCGCCAACCGGGTGATCACCGTCATTCAGGCACTGGGCACCGGACTGCGATCAACCCCGCTGATTCAGTCTCGGTCGGCCAGGTGATCGAACAGGGTCTCCGCCCACGCTCGGGCACGGTCCGCCTCCCCGTCAACGAGGTGGTTCTCCTTGTCCACCAGGAAGCTCTCGGGTTCGGCGATGGTTCGGTAGCCATGGTTTCGGAGCCGTCGGTCGATGCCCTTGGACGCCCGTCCCGTCACCACCTCCGCCTTGTTCAGCCGGGTGTCGAAGGCTGCCCCCAGTACGTTGTCCACGTCGCCGACCTGATGGAACCAGTCACGGAGTCCCGGGCCTTCGGCATCGGGGTCCAGCACAAGGGCTTCATACTGCTCCGACTCGGCCTCGGCCTCGGCCCGGGTGGTGGGCCACGAGAGACCATGCACGTGGGTCGGCCCACCGACGATCACCAGTTCGGCACCTTCGAGGACGTTCGGGGTCGCCTCTGCCACCGGGACGACCGCCACCTCCCCCTGCGAAGCGGCAATCTTGCCGATCTCATCGGCGATCAAGTGGGTAGTCCCGAACATGGACTCGTAGACGATCACGACTCTCATGAGCATCACCTCCTGATGAGATCGTTCCAGCCACGACCCCCACCCGCTAGAGGAAAAAGTCCCTGGGCGCGCAGTTGGGCGGTCGGGCTCCG
>JADGOG010000150.1 GCA_017883065.1 Acidimicrobiales bacterium
CGCGACGTGGTCGGCCCCCACGTCGTGGTGGACCCGGAGGTCGTGGCCTCGTACACCACCGACTGGACCGGCCGGTTCGTGGGCCACTCCCCGGTGGTGGTCCGGCCCGGGTCGACCGAGGAGGTGGCCGGCGTCGTCTCCGCCTGCCGTGAACTCGGTCTGGCCCTGGTGCCCCAGGGCGGCAACACCGGTCTGGTCGGAGGCGGGGTGCCGATCATGGGTGAGGTGGTCCTCAGCCTCCTCCGCCTCCGGACCCTGGAGCCGGTGGACGAGCAGGCCGGACAGCTCACGGCCGGGGCCGGGGCGACCCTCGCCGAGCTCCAGCTGGTTGCCGGGGCGGCGGGGTGGTCCTACGGGGTGGACATCGCCAGCCGCGACTCGGCCACCGTGGGTGGGACGGTCGCCACCAACGCCGGCGGGCTCCACGTCATCCGCTACGGCGACACCCGGGCCCAGGTCATCGGCCTCGAGGCGGTGCTCGGGACGGGCGAGGTGGTGTCCCACCTCGGGGGGCTGGTCAAGGACAACACCGGCTACCACTGGCCCGGGCTGGTGTGCGGCAGCGAGGGGACCCTGGCCGTCGTCACCGCCGCCCGGCTGCGGCTGGTGCCCCCGATGGTGCACCGGACGGCGGCCCTGATGGCCTTCCCCACGGTGCGCCACGCCCTCGATGCCGCCACCCTGCTCCGCCGCTCACTCCCGACCCTCGAGGCCTGCGAGCTGGTCCTCGCACCCGGGGTGGAGCTGGTCGGCTCGGCGACCGGGATGGGGCTGCCGTTCCCGGATCCCCATCCGGCCTACCTGCTGGTGGAGGTGGCCGACCGGGCCGACCCCACCGGTTCGCTGTCCGAGGTCACCGACGCCGTCGACCAGCTGGCGGACGTGGCCGTGGCCACCGAGCCGGCCCGCAGGGCCCGCCTGTGGCGTTACCGCGAGGCACACACCGAGGCCATCAACGCCCTCGGTCCCCCGCACAAGCTCGACGTGACCCTGCCCCACGGATCACTGGCCGGGTTCATCGACCGGGCCCCCGGAGCGGTCTCGGCGGTGGACCCGGAGGCCCGCACCTGGCTGTTCGGACACGTCGGGGACGGGAACATCCACGTCAACGTGACCGGCCCGGCCCCGGACGACGACCAGGTGGACGACGTGGTCTTCCACCTGGTGGCGGAGCTCGGAGGGAGCATCAGCGCCGAGCACGGCATCGGCACGGCGAAGAAGCGGTGGCTCCACCTGTCGAGGACGCCGGCCGAGATCACCGCGTTCCGGTCGCTCAAGCGGGCACTCGACCCCGACGGGATCTTGAACCCCAACGTGCTGCTGCCGGCCGAGGGGAGCTGACGGCGCCGTCCGGACGGCGCCCCGGTCACTTCGACGCCGCGTCCGCCAACCGCGGGGTGGCCCTGCGCCGTTCGGTGATGATCCGCTCCAGCGACGAGACGCACTCCGAGGCCCGGGCTCCCCTCAAGACGAGGGTCCTGCTCGTCCCGTCGGTGGTCACGACGCGGATGCCCCGCAGCCAGATGCGGACCAGCCCGAGGACCCAGATGGGGACCGGGACCAGCGACACCCGCTCGATGTCGTCAACCGAGAGCTCACACGCACGGCGATCCGTCCCGTCGAGCGCGGTGAACGGACCGAAGCGGAGTCGTCGGTCGGTGAGGACGAGCCGGCCGGCCGAGAACGCGTGGACCCAGTCGGACCGCGGATCGGCCGCGGTCGTCCGCAGGATCACCCGCTCCTCCGGTCTCGGTTCCGATGCGCTCACCGGGAGGATCATCGGCATGCCCGAGTCCGAGCTTGACCGCCGGCGGCGTCACCGGATGTGCCCGCGGCGGCCGGCGCACCCGGTGTCCCACCTCACCCTTCCGCCACTCCGTTCCGGTCCACCGCCGGTCCACGGGTTGCGCTTCCTCACGTCAGGATTTGCGCCTAGGTTCACTGCGAAGGGGTGGCCGCCGGAGCCCATGCGAGGAGATGCAGTGGACGAGCGCACGTTTGGTCGCCGGTTCGAGGGCAAGGTCGCCATCGTGACCGGAGCGTCGACGGATCCGGGGATCGGCACGGAGTCGGCACGCCGCCTGGCGCTGGAGGGTGCATCGGTGGTGATCAATGCGCGCCACGAGGATCGGTTGCTGGCCACCGAGCGGGTCCTGCAGGATCAGGGCCTCGATGTCGTGGCCTGTGCCGGTTCGGCCGAGGACGCGTCCGTCTCGGCCCTCCTCGTCGACACGGCCATCGAGGCGTTCGGGCGCGTCGATCTGCTGGTCAACGCCGTCGGGGGCGTCCCCTTCGTGGGTTCCGCCCTCGACCTCACCCAACAGGACCTGATGGCGACGGTGTCCCTCAACACCTGGCCGGCGCTGTCGCTCATCCAGGCGGCCATGGCGCGGGGCCTGGCCGACGAGGGGGGAGCCGTGGTGAACATCTCCAGCGGGTCGCCGAAGAAGACCACGCCGTCGATGGCCGCCTACGCCGCCGCCAAATCCGCCCTCAATGCGTTGACCCGGACCCTGGCCAACGACCTGGGTCGACGCGGCGTGCGGGTCAACGCGGTCAGCCCCGGTCTCACCAGGACCGAGGCCACCAGGGACCTCTGGGGTAGCGACGACGGCGAGGGTGCCGGCCGACATCTGCTCCTCGGGCGGATGACCGAGGCCGAGGACATCGCCGCGGCGGTGGCGTTCCTCCTGTCCGAGGAGGCACGCTCGATCACCGGGGTCCTCCTCGACGTGGACGCCGGGAACCACGTGGACACCGGCTCGTGGTCCCCGTTCAGCCCAGGTGCGGTCGGTCAACCCGGCGGAGCACCCACGTCGGTCGGATCACGGGCGACCTGACCGGCATCGCCGCGAAGGAGTCAGGACGGCTTCCCGCGGTCTTCCGCTTCTCTCGCCGCACCTCTTGCTCATCCCCGCTTGACCCTTCCCCGCATGGCGGCGAAGCACAGCGCCATGCTGATCAGGCCCACGATGGCCACGGCCAGCAGCGCCTGGCCGAGGGGAGCCCACTGGCTGCCGCCCCCCACCTCGAGTGATCGCAGGCCGCCGAGCAGGTAGGTGACCGGGTTGAACCCGGCCACCGTGTTGAGCCAGCCGGACAGCTGGCTGCGGGGCACGTACGAGGTGGTCAGGAACAGGAACGGGAAGAACAGGAGGAAGGTCGAGTTCACCGCCGCCGGGTTGCCGGTCTTCAGGGCGATGGCGTAGGCGAAGCCGGCGAAGGCCAGGCTCCACAGCGACGCCAACAGGATGAACCCCACCACACCGAGGGGCCCGCCGTGGAACCGCACCCCCAGGATGAACCCGAGGACCAGGATCGGCACCGTCAGCACCGCGGCCACGGCCACGTCGGCGGCCATGTGACCGACCAGGATCGCCGTCCTCCGCACCGGTGTCAGCAGGAGGCGGTCGAAGTACTTGCTCTGGATGTCGAGGACGAGGGCCGGGGCGCGCGACACGCCGGTCACCCCGAGCAGGACGGCGGTGGCCATGGCGAAGGACGTGTAGTCGAAGTTCGGGATCGACGAGGTCACCTTGTTCAGGGTGGCGATGTTCACCACGAAGAAGAACAGGGCGATGAACACCGGTGGGACGACCACCGAGATGTCCCGGGGCACGGCACGGAGTGCACGCCCGGCGATCGACGTCAGGTCACGGAACATTCCCGCCGGCCGGGCCCGGATCAGCGGGCCGGCCGAGGGTGGGTCGACGGGGTGGGCGACGACGGTCATGGCCGGTCCTCCTCGGTGTCGGCGGGTTCGATGTGGGTGCCGGTGAGCTCGAGGAACACGTCGTCGAGCGTGGGAGTGCGGAGTGTCAGGTCGCGCACGACCAGGTCGGTGCCGGCGAGAGCCACGGCCACCGGGCTGATGGTGGCCGAGCCGCTGCCGGTGCTGACCACCAGCTCGCTGCCGTGCACCTCGACGCCGTCGACGCCGGGGACGTCCTCGAGTACCGGGCACGCGCTGGTCGGGTCCCCCTCCACCCGGACGATGATGACGTCCGAGCCGACCGCCTTCTTCAGGTCGGTCGGTGTGCCCTCGGCCACGATCCGACCGTGGTCGATGATCCCGACCCGGTGGGCGAGCTCGTCGGCCTCCTCGAGGTACTGGGTGGTGAGGAAGATGGTGATGCCCAACTCGACGTTGAGCCGCCGGACCTCGGACCAGACCTGGACCCGGCTGACCGGGTCGAGCCCGGTGGTCGGCTCGTCGAGGAAGACCACCTCCGGGTTGTGGATGAGTGCCGCAGCCAGGTCGAGCCGGCGCTTCATCCCTCCCGAGTAGGTGCCGATCAACCGGTCGAGGAAGTCGCCCAGGTCGATGAGCTCGGCCAGCTCGGCCACCCTCTGGTTCACCTCGTGACGGGTCAGGCCGTACAGCCGGCCCTGGAGGTTCAAGAGCTCGGTTCCCGTCTGCTTCGGGTCGAGCGCCGCCTCCTGCAGGGCCACCCCGATGCGTAGGCGGACCTTGCCCGGATCGGTCCCCACGTCGTAGCCGGCGACCAGGGCCCGGCCCCCGGTCGGGGCCAGCAGGGTGCACAGCATGTGGACCGTGGTCGACTTGCCGGCGCCGTTCGGCCCCAGGAACCCGTAGATCTCGCCGGTCGGGATCCGGAGGTCGACCCCGTCGACGGCCCGGACCCCGTCGAACTCGCGGACCAACGACTCGGTCCGGATGGCATCGCTGCTGGGGGGCACGGTCGACCTCGCTTGCGGGTGGAACGGTCGGGCATCGGACTCGACCGTCAGGCGTTCTCTCATGGCAGTCCAGACGGAAGGGACCGTCGGAACTCATCGCCGCCGGCGGACATCCCTCCGGCTGGACCATCCTCCGTGCCCGGCGACCTCGCGTCCAGCCCGAACGGCCCTGCACCCATGAATTCAGCACCGATGAATTCAGCACCGATGAATTCAGCACCGATGAGATCGGCGTCCGGGTCCCGTCCTCCATGGGATGGACTCTGTCCAACCGTGGTGCCGGGTCTCGATGGTGGGACCCGCCGGCGGGGCGGTGCTGTCCTGGGTCGTGGAAGGACAGGGGCTCCCCGATCTGGGGACGGTGGACGAGCTGGCCCGGATGGCGCTCCTGGCCGGGAGGCTCGGCGGGGCCATCGTCCTGACCGAGCTCTCGCCCCCGCTCCGGGACCTGCTCGACCTGGCCGGCCTAGGCGTCCAGGTGGAGGGGGAGCCCGAACGCCGGGAAGAGCCGTTCCGGGTCCAGCGGGGCGAGGAAGAAGTTCATCCCGATGATCTGACCCCCTGAGATCTCGAGCACCTGGACCGCCCACGGCGTGTACCCACCGGCGGGGTCGATGCGGTACTGGCCGAAGGCCGGACAGCCGTTGGCCGATGTGGGAAGGAGGCGGGATCCCCGGCAGCCGCTCGGCCCGGGCTCGACCATCCACCGACCGATGTTGGCCGCCCCTCGGATCCACATGGCGAACGGGGGCATGGACTGCACGGCGTCGTCGCGCAGCAGTGTCACCAGCTCCTCGATGTCGTAGCGCTCGAAGGCGTCCACGTAGCGACCCAGCAGTTCGGCGTCGGCATCGTCCAGGGGCTCGAGCGGGGTGTCGGCGGCGTGGTGGCGCAGCGTGGCCCGTGCCCGCTGCAGGGCGCTGTTGACCGCCGGGACGCTGGTGCCGAGGAGCTCGGCCGCCTCGGCCACCTGCCATCGCAGGACCTCGCAGAGGATGAGCGCCGCCCGCTGGCGGGCGGGAAGGTGCTGGAGGGCGGCGACGAAGGCCAGCCGGATCGACTCGCGGTACTGGGCGACCTCGGCCGGATCCGACGACTCGGGAGCCACGCCGACATCGGAGATCGGGGTCACCCAGACGGCCTCGGGCAGCATCGGGCCGAGCATGGACTCGACCGGGAGCGAGTCGGGACCCATCTCCATGGGCCGGGCCCGCCGCTGGACGCTGCGCTGCATGTCGATGCAGACGTTGCCGGCGATGCGGTACAGCCAGGAGCGCAGGCTCGAACGCCCCTCGAACCCGTCCACGCTGCGCCAGGCCCGCAGCATCGTCTCCTGGACGGCGTCCTCGGCTTCGAAACCCGAGCCGAGCATCCGGTAGCAGTAGCCGGTGAGCTCTCGCCGGAACGGCTCGAGATCCAACGTGGCCGCAGGGGCGTCGCGAAGCGTCACGGCACCCGATGCTACCGACGGCAACTCGTACCGTCGACCGTCGCCATCGAGGGGTGAGGTCAAGTTCTTGCCCATCGGGGTCGATGAGTAGGCCAGCGACTGAGCTGCGAATCACGCAGTTCGAGCAAGGAGGCAGCAATGCCTGATCTCATGAGCTCCACGTCGCGACTTCAACTCCCCGAGGGAGCATTTCGGGTTCGCGATCGTTTCGGTTCACCACAGCGTGATGGAAGCCCCAGGGGGTCTGGGACCCCCACATC
>JADGOG010000006.1 GCA_017883065.1 Acidimicrobiales bacterium
TGACCGCCGCCGGTGGCGAGGCGGACCATCGCCTCTTGGAGTTTCGGGACTTCTACGCCTCGTTCGAACGGCTGATGACGGGGATCCTCGACGAGCCCCCTTCGTCACGGTTCGACTCGTCACAACGTACGTCGCGCACCACGGCTCGTCGATTCTGAGCCATCGGCGCTCACTGCGCCCGGAGTGCCCGGATCCCGTCCGGCTGCTCCACGTGGTCCCACACCGGACGGACCACCACCAGGTCCCAGCGGTCCCGGCGCACCGAAGGGTCCTGCCACTGGCCGTACTCCGGGATTACCCCGGCACGGGCGAACGCCGCCACGTGGAAGGCCGGTCCTCGTCCTCCTCGCCCAGGGCATCGTCGGACGTGGTGGCGAGGGCGATCTTCACCACCGGGACTACGCCCGTGGAACGCCGCGGATCGGGGCTCAGTAGTGGTGCGGAGGCCGTTCCCTGTTCTGGCGTTCGGACCAGCACCGGTCGCAGTCCTCGCAGAGCGGAGCACCGCCCGAACTCGGACGATCGGTCCGCCGGTGGGAGCCCGGATGCCCGCAGAAGGCGCAGTTGGAGGAGGTTGCCGACGAGGCCATCCCCCGAGGATAGGGCACGTGCCTCGAACAGCTCCGGGGGAGAGACTCGAACTCTCAACCTAGCGGTTAACAGCCGCTCGCTCTGCCGATTGAGCTACCCCGGAAGGACCTCCACCGGGGCGAACTCGCGCCTCGGCATGCCTGAGGACATTAGCCGGTGCCCGACCCATCGACGGGCAAAGGTGCACGGAGTGGTCCTGAGGGGCACAATGGTCCGGTGAAGCTCCGCATCGGCACGGTCATCGGTTTCGGCGTCGGGTATCTACTGGGGACGCGGGCCGGGCGCCAGCGCTATCTGCAGATCGTCCGCGTGGTCGGACAGGTGGGGCGGTCCAACCCGGTGGCCGGCACGGCCACGCTGGTGGCCGACAAGTCCAAGGCGATCGCCTCGCTCGGTGTCGAGCGGATGAAGGACACCATCGGCGTGCGTCTGGGCTGGCGCGATGGAGACGATGCGGCCGATGCCATCGCCTTCGAGCTCTCCGAGGAACTGGCCACCGCACTCAACAGCAGACGCCACTGAGCCGGATGCCCCTTCGGGGCGGGTCCTCGCCGGCGCTCAGGCCTCGTCGAGGTAGTCGCGCAGGAGCTGGGCCGACTCGGGTCGACGCAACTTGGCCAACGTCTTCGCCTCGATCTGCCTGATCCGCTCGCGGGTCACGCCGAAGGCCTTGCCCACCTCCTCCAGCGTGCGGATCTTGCCATCTTCGAGCCCGAATCGGAGCCGGACCACGTCCTGTTCCCGAGGGGACAGGTGTCCGAGCGCCTCCCGTACTGCGTCATCGAGCATCATGCGCGCCGCGGCATCGTCTGGCACGACGGCCTCGCGGTCCTCGATGAGGTCGGACAGGCTGAAGTCGTCCTCGTCCCCCATGGGCTGCTCGAGGGAGACCGTGTCCTGGTTGATCCGCTGGATCTCCCGGACCCGCTCGATGGTGAAGTCCACCCGCCCGGCCAGCTCCTCGGCGCTCGGCTCCCGTCCGAGTTCCTGGAGGAGTTGCCGCTGGGCCCAGACCACCTTGTTGATGGTCTCCACCATGTGGACAGGGATCCGGATGGTGCGGGCCTGATCGGCGATGGCCCGGGTGATGGCCTGTCGGATCCACCAGGTGGCATAGGTCGAGAACTTGAACCCCTTGGTGTGGTCGAACTTCTCGACCGCCCGCATCAGGCCGAGATTGCCCTCCTGGATGAGGTCGAGGAACGCCAGGCCGCGGTTGCGGTACCGCTTGGCGATAGAGACCACAAGGCGGAGATTGGCCTCGATGAGCGCCTCTTTGGCAGCCTGGCCCCGGCTCACCAGCATGCGATCACTCCGCCGGTTCGGATACGACTCCCCCACGCCACCTTCGAAGGCCGCCAGCCGCTCGGCGGCCTCGTTGCCGGCCACGATCCGCTCGGCCAACTCCACCTCGAGGGCGGCGTCGAGCAGCTTCACCTTGCCGATCTCCTTCAGATACATGTGCACCGGGTCGGCGGCCGAGCCCCGGAATCCGTCGGAGTCGGAGTATCCGTCCGAGCTCGCCGGGCGCCGCGGCGGCCGTTCCTTCTTGACCGGCGGCTCCGTCACGGCGGCCGACTCGCTCCGACCACCGGAGGCCGGTGGGCCGCCGGTGCGGTGGGTCGGGGCACCCGCCGGCTCGAGCACCACGATGGTGGCGCCCGCCTCCATCGGATCGGAGTCGGCGACCAGAGCGTCGATGCCGGCGTCCGACAGGGGCACCACCGTCGGCTCACCGGCGTCGTAGGTGAACTCGATGCCGGCGTCCCTGATGCGCTCGACCACATCGGAGATCAGGTCGGCGTTCAACTCCACCGAACGCAGGACGGTCATCACGTCGTCCTGGGTGAGTCCACCCCGTGCCCGACCCATGCGGATCAAGGCTTCGAACTGCTCGGCGGGGAGCGCGTCGAGGGGCGGCTCCCCAGGGACGCGGGCTGCGCCCGCCAATCCGTGGGCGGAGCCGTCGACCGATCCAGGCATCACCGTCAAGAGGCGCGGCACCTGTTTGCCGATCACGTTCCCTGCCCCTGCCCATCCGTTGTCGATCTCACCACGAGCCAGGCTACCAATCTGGCCGACGCCGTGACCGAGGCACTCGGATCGTCCAGCTCCTGCACCCACCGGGACACGTCGGCGGCCTCGGCCACCGCCGCCGGCGAGGTGCGGGCTTCGCCCGTGATCAGGGTCAACTCCCGACGGGCCGCCTCCCGGATGAGCTGCAGGACCACCTCGTCGGGTTCACCGGTGGGCTCCTCGACGGTCAGGCGAACCAGAAGCGCCCGGACCTCCGGTGACGCCCCGTCGATGGCCTGGTGAAGATCGTCGGCGTCCAACAGGGCCTGAAACGTCGCCCGCTGGAGCTCGTCGCGGAACAGAGCGAGCTCGAGACGGTCGCTCACGTCGTCTGGGCGGTGGATGGCCAGGCGGAGCGCCTCGAGGCCGGGGCGGAACTCCCGCGCCGGTGTTCCGGATCGGCCCGGTCCGCTGCGTGCCCCTCCGGACCGGGTCTCCCCGCCCTCGCCGCGGCCATCGTCGTAGGTGTCAGGTTCCCATCCGTCGTCCGGCTCGCTCATCCAGGGATCGTCGGGACCGTTCGCCGCCGATTGCCCGGACCGGCGACCCGGGGCGACCGGCGACCCCCGCGAGCTGCGCCCGGACCCCGCAGAGGAACCCAGACGAGGTCCCTCCTTGCGCAGCTGCTCGAGCCGGTCCCTCAAGAGGAGGGGCTCGAGGCGGCACCGTTCCGCGACCTGCATGACGTACTGGTCACGGACCAGGTTGTCGGGGTGCTCGGCCACGGCGGCCAGGGCGGCGTCGGCTGCCTTGGCCCGGCCCTCCGGGGTGGACAGATCGGCACCGTCGAGAATCCGCTCCACCCGGAACCGGAGGAACGGCTTGGCTCCCTCGATGGCGGCACGGAGCGCGTCCGGATCGGAACGGGCCAGGTCGCCGGGGTCGGTTCCCGGTGGGAGGGCGGCCACGGCGACGTTGATCTCCAACTTGCGTTCCCACTCGTAGAACCGGCCGGCGGCGGACTGCCCGGCACCGTCGGCGTCGAAGGCGAGCACCACCCGGGAGGCGAAGCCTCGGAGGAGCTTCACGTGCTCCTCGGCCAGCGCCGTGCCGCACGTGGCCACCGCCCTCTCCACGCCGACCCCGAACAGGCCGATCACGTCGGTGTAGCCCTCGCACACCACTACTTCGTCCCGCTTGATGATGTCCTGCTTGGCCCAGTTGAGAGCGTAGAGCGTGCGCCGCTTGGAGTAGATGGGCGTCTCGGTCGAGTTCTTGTACTTGGCCGGGTCCTGGCTGCCGGGCAGGACCCGGCCTCCGAGGGCCACCGGATGACCCGAGGGGTCACAGATGGGGAAGAGCACCCGGGCCCGGAAGGCGTCCTGGAGTCGGCCGCGTCGGTTCATGAACCCGAGCCCGGCACCCACCGCGATCTCCTCGGACAGTCGCAGCCCGACACACAGTTCGTCCCATCCGTCGGGGGCCCATCCCATGCGGAACCGTCGGACCACGTCCCCGTCGTAGCCCCGGCTGCGGAGGTAGTCCCGGGCCTGGCCGGCGTCCGCTCCGGTGAGGAGGCGCTGGTGGTACCACTCGGTGGCCTCCTCCATGGCATCGAGGAACACCTTCCGCCGCTGGCTGTCGCGGCCGGCACTGGCGTCCTCGTGGATGGTGACGCCGGCCTTGTCGGCCAGTTGGCGCACCGCGTCGACAAAGTCGAGATGGTCCATCTCGCGCACGAAGGTGATGGCGTCACCTTTGGCCTGGCAGCCGAAGCAGTAGTAGAAGCCCTCTTCGGAGTTGACGCTGAACGACGGGGTCTTCTCCCCGTGGAACGGGCACAGGCCTACCCAGCGACGACCTTGGCGCTTCAGCGCGGCGTGCTCACCGATCAGGGCGACGATGTCTGTGGCCGCCCGGACCCGGGCGACGTCCTCATCGGGGATGCCCATAGGTGATGACGGTACCGCGTCGCTGGCCGGACCCGTCCGGGCAGGTCGCTGGCCGGACCCGTCCGGGCAGGTCGCTGGCCGGACCCGTCCGGGCAGGTCGCTGCCTCCGGCCAGGCCGGCCCCTACCGCTTGGCCTTGGTCCGTCCCTTGGGCACGGCCTTCGCCGCCGGCTTGGCCGGGGTCTTGGCCTTGGAGCGGGACCTGGACGCGGTGTGCCCGGCCAGCACCGCCTGGGCGGCGGCCAGTCGTGCGATCGGGACCCGGAACGGAGAGCAGCTGACATAGTCGAGGCCGGCCTTGGCGAAGGTGGCGATCGACTCGGGATCGCCGCCATGCTCGCCGCAGACCCCGATCTTCAGCGACGGCCGGGTGGCCCGGCCACGCTCCACGCCCAATCGGACCAGCTCGCCCACGCCGTCGGCGTCGACCACCTCGAAGGGGTTGCGCTTGAGCAGTCCCTGCTCCAGATAGGCCGACATCATCCGACCCTCGACGTCGTCACGGCTGAACCCGAAGGTCATCTGGGTGAGGTCGTTGGTGCCGAAGGAGAAGAACTCGGCCTCCTCGGCGATCTCACCGGCCTGCAGCGCAGCACGGGGCGTCTCGATCATGGTGCCGATCAGCACCTCCAGCTTGCCCGCACCCTTGGTGCCAAGGGCCGACGACGATCCGGCCGCCACCTGGGCCTCGGCGATCGCACCTTCCACCCATGAGCGGGCCAGGGCCATCTCCTCACGGGACACGGTGAGCGGGATCATGATCTCGACGATCGGATGACCACCGACCGCCGCCCGGTCCAGGGCGGCCTCCATCAGGGCCCGGACCTGCATGGCGTAGAGCCCGGGCTTGATCACGCCCAGCCGCACCCCCCTGGTGCCGAGCATCGGGTTGTACTCGTGCCAGACCTTGGCCGCCTCGTAGAGACGGGACTCCTCGCCGGTCAGCCCGACCGTGGCCTCCTTGACGGCAAGATCCTGGGTGTCGGGGAGGAATTCGTGGAGCGGCGGGTCGAGGAGGCGGATGGTGACCGGCAGGCCGTCCATGGCCTCGAGGATCTCCACGAAGTCGGACCTCTGGGCCACGCGCAGCGCCTCGAGGGCGGCCTTCTCCTCGGCCGGGCTCGAGGCCAGGATCATCTGACGCACGATGGGCAGGCGGTCCTCGGCCAGGAACATGTGCTCGGTCCGGCACAGCCCGATGCCCTCGGCGCCGTGACGGCGGGCATTGGTGGCGTCGGGCCCGTTGTCGGCGTTGGCCCGGACGTCGAGGTGCCCGGCCCGGATCTCGTCGGCCCATCCGAGGATGGTGTCGAACTCCGGAGGCGTCTCGCCCATGGACACCTCGACCTGGCCGAGCACCACCGTCCCGTTGGTGCCGTCCAGCGAGATCCAGTCACCCTCGTTGACCACGGTGCCCCCCACCGTGAACGACGTGCCGCCCACCCGCACCGCCTCGGCCCCGACCACGGCCGGCTTGCCCCAACCCCGGGCGACAACCGCAGCGTGGCTGACCAGGCCGCCACGGGCGGTGAGGATGCCTTCGGCCGCCAGCATCCCGTGCACGTCCTCGGGTGAGGTCTCGGACCGGACCAGGACGACCTTCTCGCCCCGCTCGGCGGCGGTCTGAGCGTCATCCGCGGTCAGGTAGACCCGACCGACGGCGGCACCCGGCGAGGCCCCGAGGCCGGTGGTCAGCACGGTGTGGCCTGTTCCGGAGAACTGCGGGTGGAGGACCTGGTCGAGGTGGTCGCCGGTGACCCGCTCGATGGCTTCGGCCTTGCTCAGCTTGATGGTCCTCTCCCCCACCATGTCCACGGCCATCTTGAGCGCCGCCCGCCCGGTGCGCTTGCCGACACGGGTCTGGAGCATCCACAGCTTGCCCTGGTCGATGGTGAACTCGGTGTCGCACATGTCCCGGTAGTGGGCCTCGAGCCGGGCGAAGATGCCGAGCAGCTCCTTGTGGATCTTCGGGAACTGGTCCTTCAGGGCGGACAGTGGCTCGGTGTTGCGGATGCCGGCCACCACGTCCTCGCCCTGGGCGTTGACCAGGAAGTCACCGTACTCGCCGGTGGCTCCCGTGGCCGGGTCGCGAGTGAAGCCCACGCCGGTTCCCGAGGTGTCGTCGCGGTTGCCGAACACCATGGCCTGCACATTGACCGCGGTTCCGAGGTCGTGGGCGATGCGCTCCTGCACCCGGTAGGCGATGGCCCGGGGACCGTTCCACGAGGCGAAGACCGCCTCGATGGCTCCACGCAGCTGCTCGTCGGGATCCTGCGGGAACGGGGTGCCGGTGTGACGCTCGACGATCTGCTGGTAGGCGTCGACCAGGTAGCGCAGGAGCTCGACAGGGACGCCGGCGTCCGACGTCGTGCCGGCCAACTCCTTGGCCGCGTCGAGGAGGGCGTCGAACTCGTCACCGGGGATGCCCAGCACGATGCGGCCGTACATGGCCACGAACCGACGGTAGGAGTCGAAGGCGAACCGCTCGTCGTCGGTCTGCTTGGCCAGACCCTCCACCGACTGGTCGTTGAGGCCGAGGTTGAGGACGGTGTCCATCATGCCGGGCATGGAGAACTTGGCCCCTGACCGCACCGACACCAGCAACGGATCGCTGGGATCGCCGATGCGCTTGCCCATCTTCCTCTCCAGCCTCACCCTGGCCTTGGCCACCTCGTCGGTCAGGCCCTCGGGCCAGCCGGCCTCCATGTAGGCCCGGCAGGCGGTGGCGGCGATGGTGAACCCGGGGGGGACCGGGAGATTGAGCACGGAGGTCATCTCGGCCAGGTTGGCGCCCTTTCCGCCGAGCAGGTCCTTCATCTCCATCGGAGGCTTGCGGTGCTTGTGATCGAAGTCGAAGACGAACGGCATGGGGACAGGGGCTCCTGGGATGGATTCGATGTGGATGGTGCGTGGGCGTGCGGCCCGCTCCGTACGGCGACAGCAGGCGTCGGCGTAACCAGATGATCCTACCTGGGGAACCTCCCGGAGAGGAACGGTCCGGGGGGTTCACAAGCTCGGGGGCAACATGGCGTTGACCGCCCCGAAGAAGAAGAACAGCGCCACCACTGCTGCCGGCGCCACCACCACGACGGCCAACCAGGCCCGTCGGCGCCCCATCCGGCGCCACGCCACCCGGACCGTCACCGCCACGGCTGCGCAGGCCAGAGCCCACAGCGCCAGCCAGAACCAGTCGGTGGCGTCCCGCACCGGATCCGGGCCGACCTGGGTCGCCGGCGGCGGCCCGACGGGGACCGTCGCCGGCACCGGCGCAGCCGTGGACGGCGCCACCAGACGGGCCACCACCACCAGCCGTTGGGCCGCGCTGAAGCGGGGTGTACAGGTGGTGAGCGTCAGCTCGGGCACCGGCGAGGGGTCCAGCACGGCGATATCGGTGGGTGCCACCACTTCGGAGCGGACCACCGAGTAGCGGAAGGTCCCCTCCAGGGTGGTCACGGTGAGCGGATCCCCGGGTGCCAGGTTCTGCAGGTTGTAGAACGGCCGACCGTGCGTGGTCCGGTGCCCGGCGATGGCGGCGTTCCCCGCCTGGCCGGGGAGCGGTGTCCCCGGATAGTGGCCCGGACCCGCGGCGAGCTGGGCCGTCCCGGTGCCCTGGACCACCACCTGGTCCACGCCGATCTCGGGGATGACCAGCGTCCCCACCGGCCTGCCGACGGCGGGCGCCCGCTCGCCGGAGCTGACCGGGGACGAGGAGTCGCCCGGTGGGTGCACCGCCCCGTGCTCGGAGTCCTGATGGGCCCGGACCGCGTCGGCGAACTGGCGGCGCAATGCCTCCTGCTGGTGGGACTGGGCGAGGCCGGTGCCCCACAACTGATAGGCGACGAACAGGCCCACCACGGCGGCCATGGCGAGGAGGACCCGGCCGACGCGGCCGGGGTACCCCACCCCCCGCTCACCGCTCACCGCTCAGTCCGGGGGTGCGTGGCCCGGACGCACCGGGACCTTCCGCCGCGATCGCCGCATCCGGTCCACGCCGATCAGTGCCAGGCCGAGGACAGCCAGTCCGAGGGCGAGAGCCAGTGGCATGCGCACGTCAGCGCCGGTGGCCGCCAGCTGGCCGTTGGAGGACGTCCCCGGAGATGTCGACGAGGCCGCCGTCGACCCCGGCTCGGATGCAGTAACGGTGATGGTGGCGGCTTCGGGAGTGGAGGGGGCGAAGGTGTTGGTGAAGGCACAGGTCACGTGCGGATTGGCCGAGGTGACGGTCACCAGGACATCGGCGGTGGTCGGCTGGGTCTCCGACCCGGTGCAGACGATCGACTCCGGCGTCCATGCTCCGGCGGTGCTGTCGACAGGGCCCTCTTCCACGATCGAGTACTGGCCGGGGGCCAGCGGGTTGAGGGGGTCGCCGTCCACCTGAGTGGCGCTGACGGCCACGCCGGGCTCGGTGGTGGTGGCGTTCAACAACGGACCGGCCGCCTCACCGGTGGCATCGGGGGACGACACCACCGGGGTGACCACGAAGTAGGTCGACCCGATGCCGGTGAGGGTGGTCTTGGTGATGGTCAGGCTGCCGTTCGGGGTGAAGCGATCGGTGTACGTGCAGGCCACCGCCGACGTCGGTAGCAGCGTCACTGTCTGGGAGGGGCTGGTCGGGCCGTCGGACCCCACCGTGCCACCGGTGCACTGGAACCCGGTGACCGACCAGCTCCCTGCCGGGGTGGGGGCGGGAGGCGTCTCGACGATCGCGTAGGTCTGGGGGCCGGACCCGCCGACATCCGTCACGGCTCCCGCCTGGACCGGGGTGTCGGCCGCGGTGGTGGCGGCGGACAGGACGGTGGTCGGGCCGCTCGGCGGGGTCACGCTGAAGGAGAACGGTCCGCCGAACCCGCCAGTGGTCTGTTGGACCACGGTGATGTTGTTGTCGACCGTCGCCGAATCGACGTAGGTGCAGGTCACCGTGTCGTCGGGGACCAGGGTGACGGTGGCGGTGGCGGTGGGCAGATCGGTGGTGGTGGCGCTACCACCCGGAGCGGCGCAGGTGAGCGAGGCCAGGGTGAACCCCGGGTAGGTGGTCTGGTGGAAGTTCCAGGCGACCCCCGACGCGGCGCTCCGCACGAAGGACACCGAGCCGGTGGAGGGGGCTGGCCCGCCCACCGGTATCTGGAAGGTGCCCCCGGGGTTGAACGAGACGTTGCCGGCGAAGTGGAAGGCGTTGGTCCCGGTCTCGCCCGCTCCCAACTGCTCGTGGAGGATGATCCTGCCGACCGAGGGGGCCTGGTGGACCGCGTAGTAGTAGCAGAACACGTGGGTGGTCCCCGAGGAGAAGCCGAGCCACTCCACGTTGTCCCCGTTGAGGTCGTCGATCGAGCACCGCAATGCCCCGAAGGCGTACCCGGAGCCCAGTGACCCGGTCACCAGCGGATCGGCCGGCGTCCCACCCTGGATCCAGAGCTTCCGGGTCAGTGCCGCGTTCACCTGGGCCTGGGTGAGCGTCACCGTGGTGGCAGCGGCGATCGACTGGCCGGTCGGACGCCCCAGGGGATCGAGCAGCGGCGTCGAGGGCTGCACGGTGACCGGTGAACCGGGGCCCGACACCGTCGACAGGTTGGAGACCTTGCCGGCAATCCCGTCACCGAAGGAGAACTTCCACCCGGGCATCGGTGTGCAGTTGGGACTGTTGGGCGTCTCGATGGAAGGCGAGACGGGCTGGCCCGGAAGATAGGCGCTGTTCTTCCCGGTGTCCTGCAGGCCCTCTTGGATGTCGTTGCGGGCGAGGTTGGCCATGATGTCGGTGTAGGCGGGGCACTGCCGGGCAACCACGGTCACCTGGTAGCTGTCGGTCGAGGCGGCTCCAGCCTTGCTTGCGGTGGAGACCGCCACAGAGCACGCCGCCACCACGAGCGCCGCCGACACCACCGGGCCGAGCCACCTGATCCCACCGTCGGCTCTACTCGATCCGCTCCCGGCGGACCGCCCGGCTCGTCGCCTGATCACCCGGCGATACTGGCATAGCCGGTGCGGAATCTAGGGGATCCCAAGGGGCCATCGGACGGTGCAGTCCGACCGTCAGTGGAGTCGGCCGCCTCCCCGTCACCGGTGCGTAACGACCGATCAGGCCTGGTCCATCCTCGAACGCAGCTCGGCCACCAGTTGATCGATGGGCACCCTCACCTGCTCGGTGGTGTCACGGTCCCGCACGGTGACCGCGTGGTCCTCAAGAGAGTCGAAGTCGATGGTCACACACCAGGGTGTGCCCACCTCGTCCTGTCGGCGGTACCGCTTGCCGATGGACTGGGTCACGTCGTAGTCGCACATGAAGTGGGGCTGCAGCGAGGTGAGTACCGAACGGGCCAACGGCTCGAGCGTCTCCTTCTTCGACAGGGGGAGGACGCCGACCTGGTAGGGCGCCAGCTTGGGATGCAACCGGAGCACGGTGCGGGCCTCGCCGGCGATCTCGTCCTCGTGGTAGGCCGCCAGGAGGAAGGCCATCATGGTCCGGGTGGCCCCGGCCGCCGGCTCGATCACGTAGGGGACGTACCGCTCGTTGGCCACCTGGTCGAAGTACTCGAGGCGCTCCCCGGATGCCTGGGCATGGGCCTTGAGGTCGAAGTCGGTCCGATTGGCGATGCCCTCGAGCTCGTCCCAGCCCCAGGGGAAGAGGAACTCCACGTCGGCGGTGCCGGCCGAGTAGTGGGAGAGTTCGTCAGCGCCATGGTGGCGGAGCCGGAGCTGATCGGCGGGGATGCCCAGTCCGGTGTACCACGAGAACCGCTCGTCCAACCAGTACTCGAACCAGTGCTGGGCCTCGGCCGGCGGGACGAAGTACTCCATCTCCATCTGTTCGAACTCACGGGTGCGGAAGACGAAGTTCTGCGGGGTGATCTCGTTGCGGAAGGACTTGCCCACCTGGGCGATGCCGAAGGGCGGCTTCTTGCGGGTGGTCTGGAGCACGTTGACGAAGTTGATGAACATGCCCTGGGCCGTCTCCGGTCGGAGGTAGGCCACCGCCCCCTCGTTCTCGACGGGGCCGGCGTGGGTCTTGAACATCAGGTTGAAGGCACGGGCCGGCGTGAACTCGGTGGAGCCGCAGTTCGGGCACACCCCGTCGATCTTGTCCTCCCTCCAGCGCTGGTTGCACTTGCGGCAGTCGATCAGGGGATCGGTGAAGTTGGAGAGGTGGCCCGACGCCTCCCACACCGCAGGGGGCGAGAGGATGGCGGCATCGAGGCCGACCACGTCGTCACGACGCTGGACCATCGCCTCCCACCAGGCGTTCTTCACGTTGCGCAGCAGATTGACCCCGAGCGGCCCGTAGTCGTAGGTGGAACGGAACCCCCCGTAGATCTCCGCCGACTGGAAGATGAATCCACGTCGCTTGCACAGACCGACCACGTTCTCCATCAGATCTGAATCGGGCAGGTCGGAGGGCGCGTCAGGGGTGACGTCAGGATCGGACATAGGGGGGAATGGTACCGGCTGCCACCGGTCGTTCGTCCCCGGAGGGCGTCGATCGCTGCGCCGACTCCCCCGGCATCAGACGGGTGGTCACGGCGTTGGCCAGCAACCTCCCACGCAGCGTGAGCACCGCCCTGGTGCCCCGCAGCTCGATCAGGCCCTCCAGATCGGGCCCGTCGGGGAGGGCGGCGGCGGGCACCCCGGATGGAGTGCGCAGGGCAAGGGCCAGGGCCTCGAACCGTCGCTGTTCGTCGGTCAGCACCTCCTCGGCCGCCATGGCCGAGCCGCCGCGGTCGACGGCCGCCAGGTACCGGTCCGGGGTACGGACGTTCCACCACCGGCGACCGGCTCGGTGGGAGTGCGCGGCTGACCCGATGCCCCGGTACTCCCCTTGGTCCCAGTAGAGGTTGTTGTGCCGGCAGCGGTGCCCGGGACGGGCCCAGTTGGAGATCTCCTCCCAGGCGAGCCCGGCGTCGGCCAGCATGCGGTCGGCCACCGCGTACCGGTCGGCCTGCACGTCGTCGTCGGGATGCCGGGCCGGGGCGGCGGCGAGGGGTGTCCCCGGTTCCACGGTGAGGGCATAGGCGCTGACGTGGGGCGGTGGCTTGGCCAGGGAGAGCACGTCGGTGAGGCTCCGCTCCCAGTCGGCATCAGTCTCGCCCGCTCCACCCATGATCAGGTCCATGTTCCACGAGTCGAACCCGGCATCGGCCACCATGACCGCGGCCTCGAGGGCCTGGTCGGACCCGTGGCGCCGACCGAGCCCGGCGAGCACATGGGGCGCGGTGGACTGGACGCCCAGGGAGACGCGGGTGACGCCACCGGCCCGGTAGGCGGCCAGGCGTTCGGCGGTGACGTCCTCGGGGTTGCACTCCACGGTGACTTCCGCGCCGGAGAGCCGAGGGACCCCGTCAAGGATCCCGACGAGCAGGTCGGCCGGGAGTCGGGACGGCGTCCCTCCTCCGAAGAACACCGAGGTGGCCGGCGGGATCCCCTCGTCGGTGCGGGCCCGCGACACCTCGACGGCACAGGCCTCCGCGTACCGCTCCATCAGATGGTCGCGGTCGGTGTAGGTGGCGAAGGCGCAGTAGTCGCAGCGGAACCGGCAGAACGGCACGTGCACGTAGACACCGAAGGGAGGGCTCCCTGTCACCGTCCCTCCGGTCCAGAGCCACCAGGAGTGCCAGGAGCAGCGGACGGCCTCACGAGACCTGGCCCGACCGGACCGAGCGGAGGCGCCGGTCCAGGTGGGCCTCCATCGCCTCGGTGGCCAACGCGGTGACCTCGTCGGTGACCGGAGAGCGGGGTTCGGCGAGCACGCCGGACAGTCCCCCGCCCAACGTGCGGCGCAGCAGGCTCAACCCATCCGGCGACAGGGAGCGGCCCCGGCGACAGGTGCGGCACAGGACGCCACCTTCGACCAGATCGAAGGCGACCAGGACGGATGCGTCCTCCTCTCCGCAGGACACGCACATGTCGAGGACCGGGGCCGACCCCTCGAGGGCCAGCGCCTTCAGGAAGAAGGCGGGCGCCACCATCGGTGAATCCTGGTCGGCGAGGGCAGCCAGTGCTCCCACCAACATGGCGTAGAGACGGGGATTGGCATGACGCTCCTGGCCGATCTGGTCGACCACCTCGAGCAGGGACATGGCCGAGGCCATCCTGTCGAGGTCCTCGCGGACGACACGGAAGGTGTCCACCACCTCGACCTGGTTGATGGTGTCGAGATCGCCGCGCCCCTGCCAGCCGAGCAGGGCCACGTGGCTGAGCGGCTCGAGCCTGGACCCGAACTTCGAGGTGGTGCGGCGCACGCCCTTGGCCACCGCCCGGACCTTGCCGTGCTCCTCGGTCATCAGCGTCACGATCCGGTCCGCCTCGCCGAGGCGGATGGTGCGCAACACCACGCCACGATCGCGAAAGAGGGTCATCGCGGCGGGTTGGGCTCCTCGGCCGTCCTGTTCCCCGAGGACGGCCCGGTCCCGTTGGCCTGCATGGCCGCATCTGCCTTCCTCGGAACGCCGGGTCCGCCGGACGTGAGTGGGGTCTGGCCCTGCTCCGCCGTCTTGCCCGCCGGGCGGCCGTAGGAACGACCCCCACCCAGCAGGCTGTTCGCGGCGATCAGGCCCAGGACGACGGGCGGGAGGATGACCAGGGGCAGTACCGCCTGAAAGCCGGCGACCAGCATCAAGACGATGAACGCGTACAACACGATGCCGAGGACGATGCCGGTGGTGATCCAGACCCCGCCGGTGTCGTCACGAAGGCGGTCGGACGACCGGTGCTGACGTCCTGAGGGGTCGTTCGTCACGTCACTCCACCGTACCGGCGCTGACGGCGCTGGAAATCTCGCACCGCCTCGAACAGGTGGGAGCGCCGGAAGTCCGGCCAGAGCACGTCGTCGAAGACCAGCTCACTGTAGGCCAGCTGCCACAGGAGGAAGTTGGAGATGCGGTGCTCGCCCGAGGTGCGGATGACCAGGTCGGGATCGGGCTGATCGGGGAAGTAGAGCCGGGAGCGGATGGCCTTCTCGTTCACCTTGTCGGCCGGCACCCCGTCGGCCACCAGGCGCTGCACGGCGTCGACGATCTCCGCCCGGCCGCCGTAGTTGAAGGCCATGGTCAGGGTGCACCGGCGGTTGGCGGCCGTCAGGTCGATCGACTCGTCCATCCGTCGGAGTACCCGCTTGGGGACCCGCCAGTCGCGACGGCCGGCGAACCGGATCCGCACCCCCTTCTCATGCAGTTCGTCGCGACGGCGCATGAGGAGGCTCTCGTTGAATCCCATCAGGTAGCGCACCTCATCAGCCGGGCGCCGCCAGTTCTCCGTGGAGAACGCGTACATGGTGATCCACGGGATGCCCAGGTCGAGGGCACCTTCCACCGCATCCAGCAGCGCGGCCTCTCCCGCGGCGTGGCCCTCCGTCCGGGGGAGGCCGCGGCGTGCCGCCCACCGTCCGTTCCCGTCCATGACACAGGCCACGTGGGCGGGGATCGGGCCACCGATCAGGTCGGACGCCGACACCACCGGACGCGGCGTCGTCTCCCCCTCGTCGGTGTCTTCCTGCTCCGAGTGCACCCTGGGAACCTATCGCCTCGGCGGGAAGGCCCGAACCTGTGGGCAGCCGGGTGGCCGGCGTCGACCGCCCGGCGCTGGCGCGTATTGAGTCGTCGGTCCCTGGGCGCTAGACCCTCCTCATGTCCCCGCTGGCCGCACTGGCCATCTTTGCCGCCGGTGTCGCCGCCGGAACGGTCAACGTGATCGTCGGGTCGGGCTCGTTGATCACCTTCCCCACCCTGTTGGCCCTCGGCTACCCCCCGGTCCTGGCCAACGTGTCCAACACGGTCGGCCTCACCCCCGGGAACGTCAGTGCCAATGTCGCCTACCGACGGGAGCTGACCGGCCAGCGCACCCGCCTGGTCCAGCTGGGGGCGGCGTCCCTGCTCGGCGCGCTGGCTGGGGCGACCCTGCTGCTCGCGCTCCCCCACAACGTGTTCAAGGCCGCCGTCCCCGCACTGGTGGCCCTGGCCGCGCTGTTGATGGCCTTCCAGCCCCGGATGCGCGCCGGTCTCGACCGGCGGGACCGGCAGCGGGCCCACGGGGGGGTGGAGCTCCTGGCGGGCGTGTTCCTCACCGGGGTCTACGGCGGCTACTTCGGCGCGGCCCAGGGGGTGATCCTCATCGCCTTGTTGGCCATCTTCATCGAGGACGACCTCCAACGGCTCAACGGCACCAAGAACGCGCTGGTCCTCATCGTCAACGGAGTGGCCGGCATCGTCTTCATCGCCACCACCCAGATCTCGTGGTCGGTGGCCGGGCTCATCGCGGCGGGCTCGATCATCGGCGGGCAGGTCGGGGGCCGGTACGGACGACGGATGCCGGCCGCCGTCCTCCGGTGGGTGATCGTGGTGGTGGGCCTGGGCGTGGCGGTCGGGCTGGCGGTCGAGTGGCACTGACTGAACGACCGACCGACCGGTCCCGATGCGGGACCTGAGGCGCAGTTGTGGGACGGGCACGGCTCCTGCGTGCCGGGCCCGGCCGTGCCGCCCCGGTAGGGTCGGCTGATGACCGACGAGGTGACCGTCACTCTGGCCAGGGTGGCCGAGTCCCTGCCCGGAGGCGGTGAGTCGCGCCAGGGCCAGCGCACCATGGCGCAAGCGGTGGGACGCTCCATCGCCGAAGGTCGGCATCTGGTGGTCCAGGCCGGCACCGGTACGGGCAAGTCGCTGGCCTATCTCATCCCCGCCGCCCTCTCCGGCCAGCGGGTGGTGGTGGCCACCGCCACCAAGGCCTTGCAGGATCAGCTGGCCACCCACGACCTGCCACTGGTGGCCCAGGCGCTCGACACCGAGCTCTCCTTCGCCGTGCTCAAGGGCCGGAGCAACTACGTCTGCCGACAGCGGGTCTCCGAGGTGGGAGGCAAAGGCGAGCAGCTCTCGCTGCCCGGAGGCGGCGGCGGTGCCGGCCCGTTGGAAGCTGCCGGAGCCGAACCACCGGATGCTGACGACCCGCTCACGCCCAACGGTGCCGCAGCGGGGGTGGTCGAGGATCCGGTCGAGACGGGGCGGCTCGGGGACCAGGTCCGGCGGCTGGTCCGCTGGGCCGGGGACACCACCACCGGAGACCGGGCCGAGCTGGACTTCGAACCGCACTTCCGGGCCTGGGCCATGGTGTCGACCACCGCCCGGGAGTGCCCGGGAGCGTTCCGGTGCCCCTCGGGTCGCGAGTGCTTCGCCGAGGATGCGCGGGCTCGGGCGGCCGAAGCCGACGTGGTGGTGGTCAACACCCACCTCTACGGTGCCCACCTGGCCAGCGGCGGCGCTGTTCTCCCCCCGCACCAGATCGTCGTCTTCGACGAGGCCCACGAGGTCGAAGAGGTGATGACCGACAGCCTCGGCGTGGACATCGGGCCCGGACGGTTCCGGGCCCTGGCCGCCTCGGCCCGGCCGCACCTCGACCCCGGGGCCCCCGGGGCGCTCGACGCGGTCGACGCCGTCTCCGACCTCGGGGAGATGCTCAACCGGGCCCTCCGACCCCTCAGTGGCCGGCGGGTCCCGCACGGCGCACTGGCTCCCGACCGCGGAGACGGTGCCGGCGGGCACGACAGCGCGGACGTGACCGGCCCCGGTGGCCGGGCCGAGCCCCTCGGGCTCGAACTCGGGCTGGACGCGCCCACGCCGACCCCACCGGCTCCGGCACCTGGCCGTGCCGATCCCGACCTCGGGCAGGTACTCGGCCTGGCCACCGGTCGCGTCGGCCGTCTGGTGGACGGCCTGCGCCGGGCCGAACGGGATGCGGGCGACGACGAGTCGTCGGCCTCACGGTCGAGACGGGACCGGGTCCTGTTGGCGGCCGGCCACCTGGCCGCCGACCTGGCCCGGGTGGCCACACTGGACGACGACGAGGTGGCCTGGGTGGACAGCGGCACCCGCGCCCCCAGCCTCCGGGTCTCGCCCATCGACGTCGGCCCCATCCTGTCCGAGCAGCTGTGGGGCACAGTCACCGGAATCCTCACCTCGGCCACCGTGCCCATCGGCCTGAACGAGCGGCTGGGTCTGCCTCCCGACGGCGTGGAGACGCTGGACGTGGGCAGCCCGTTCGACTACCGGGAGCACGCCATGTTGTACGTGGCCAGCTCCCTCCCCGACCGCCGCCGCCCCGAGTCCGAGCCCGCGCTCCACGGCGAGCTCGAGGCCCTGATCACCGCGGCAGGCGGCCGCACCCTCGCCCTGTTCACCAGCTGGCGTTCGATGAACGCCGCGCTCGACGCCCTCCGGGACCGGCTGCCATTCCCGCTGCTCTCCCAGTCCGATCTGCCCAAGCCGGCGCTGGTGGAAGCCTTCCGGGAGGACGAGTCCGCTTGCCTCTTCGCCACCCTTGGATTCTGGCAGGGGGTGGACATCCCGGGGCGCACCCTGTCCCTGGTGACCATCGATCGGATCCCGTTCCCCCGACCCGACGAGCCGGTGCTCGAGGCGCGTCGGGAGCGCGCCGGGTCCGGGGCCTTCAGCACGGTGGACCTGCCCCGGGCGGGGACGTTGCTGGCCCAGGGCGCCGGGCGTCTGATCCGATCGAGCCAGGACCGTGGCGTGGTCGCCGTGCTGGACAGCCGACTGGCCACCGCCCGGTACCGGGGTGCGCTGCTGGCCCGGGTCCCTCCGATGAAGCGTTCGGTGGACCGCTCCGAGGTGGAGAGGTTCCTTCGGCACATCACCGCAGAGGGCTGAGACCGAGGCGGCCGCCGAGGTCCCCCACGCCGCGGTGGCACTCCCGTCCTCGGGAGTCCGGGGTTCAGAACCCGAGTCGGTCGAGTGCGTCCTCGCGGTGTTGCCACCGCTTCTCCACCCGGACGAAGAGTTCGAGGTAGGCGCCCGGCGGCATCTGCTGGCGGACGGCGGTGCCCACCTCCTTGAGGGTGACGCCGCCCTTGCCGATGACGATGCCCTTCTGGGAGTCGCGCTCCACCAGGATCTCGCAGCGGACGCGCGGCCACTCCCACTCGGTCACCCGGCAGGCGATGCTGTGGGGCAGCTCGTCCTGGACCCGGTGGAGCAGCTCCTCGCGGACCAGGTCGGCCACCCAAAAGGCCTCGGCCACGTCGGTGACCATCCCCTCGGGGTAGTACCGGGGTCCCTCCGGCATCCGGGCCACCACGGCGTCGATGAGCACATCCACGCCCTCACCCGAGGTGGCCGACACCGGGAAGTACTCGACGGGAATCGGCGCTCCGCCGCCGTCTTCGTCGATGGCGGCGATCACGTCGGCCACTGCGGTGAGATGGGTGAGCACGCCGTCACCGCCCACCCGGTCGATCTTGTTCACCACCACCATCAAGGTGGGTGAGCCGGCCGCCGGCCCGTCCGCCGCGCCGACCTCCCGTTCGAGGGCCGCGGCGCGGGCCATCGCCCGGACCCGGCGGGCGGACTGGGCCAGCACCATCCGGTCACCCGGACCCACGGCTCCGGTGGCTTCGACCATGGCCACCACCAGATCCACGTCGTCGAGCGAGGAGGTGGCCGACTCGTTCATCCGCTCGCCCAGCGCGGTGCGGGGCTTGTGGAGCCCGGGCGTGTCGACGAAGACCACCTGGACATCGGGGCGGTTGAGCACGCCCCGGATCTGCGACCGGGTGGTGTTGGGGCGGGGCGAGGTGATCGAGACCTTGGTGCCCACCATGGCGTTGACCAGTGTCGACTTGCCCACGTTGGGACGACCCACCACCGCCACGAAGCCCGATCGGAATGCGGTCACTCCGGCTCCGCACCGGTCGGCGCCACCAGGGGCACGATGCGGACCCGCTCGATACGCCGTCCGGTCACCCGATCCGCCACCAGGCGCAACCCGTCCACGGTGACCGACTCGCCGGCCACCGGCACGTGGCCCAGCAGATCGAACACCAGTCCACCCACCGTGTCCCACGCCCCCTCGGGCAGATCGGCATTGATCAGTTCGTTGATCTCGTCCACGGGCAAGCGGGCGCTGACCCGAAGCTCGCCCGAGCCCAGGCGCTCCACCGGCGCCTCCTCCACGTCGAACTCGTCGACGATCTCCCCCACCAGCTCCTCGATGAGGTCCTCGAGGGTGACCAGGCCGGCCGTGCCGCCGTACTCGTTGACCACCACGGCGAGGTGGAACTTGTGCGCCTGCATCTCCCGCATCAGGTCGGACACCCGCTTGGTCTCCGGCACGAACCGGGCGGCCCGGAGGTGCGATCGCGCCGCATCGGCACCCCGGCCGGCGCGAACCGTCCGGATCATGTCCTTCGTGTAGGCGATGCCCACCACGTCGTCGACCTGCTGTTCGACGGCCGGCATCCGGCTGTAGCCCGCCTCCAGAGCCCGCTCCAGTACCGCCTCGACGGTCTGGTCGGCTCCGACGGTGACCATGTCCGGACGGGGCACCATCACCTCCCGCACCACGGTGTCCCCGAACTCGATGATCGAGTGGATCAGGGCGCGCTCCTCGGTCTCGATCACGTCGCCCTCCACGGCCACGTCGGCCATGGCCAGCAGCTCGGACTCGGTGACCTCGGAACCGAGATACTGGCCCTTCTCGCCGATGAGCAGGTTGGCCAGTCCGATCAGGGTCCCGGACACCATCCGCACCGGCCAGAACCTGACGATGGCAGACACCACCGGGGCACTGAACAGCGCGGCCCGTTCCGGGTGGTGGACCGCCCAGTTCTTCGGCACCGCCTCGCCCAGCACGAAGATGATCACGATCTCGAACACGGTGGCCGCCACCACGCCCCAGGCCCCGAACCAGTCGGCGGCCAGGATGCCGACCAGGGTGGCCACCACCAGCTGGCAGATCAGGACCATCAAGAGGACCGGGTTGAGGAAGCCCTGGGGGTTCTCGGTCAGACGGAGCAGGACCTTGGCTCCACGGCGGCCGTCGTCGACCAGGGCGAGGGCCTTGGCCCGACTGGTGCGGACCAGGCTGGTCTCGGCCAGGGCCAGCATCGCCGAGACGCCGAGCAGCACCACGACCACGACGAGCAACACCGCGTCGACCCAGGTGAAGGTGCCGGTGGCGGTGGCGGTTCCGATCATTGGGTCGCCCGGTAGAACCGAGACAACAGCTGCTGCTCTCGCTGCTCCATCCTCTCGGCCTCCCCGTCCAGCTCGTGGTCCATCCCGAGCAGGTGGAGGATCCCGTGGACCACCAAGAGCGCGAGCTCGTCGTCCACGCTGACCCCGTGGTCGGCGGCGTTGCGGGCGGCCACCGCCGGGCAGATCACCACGTCCCCCAGCAGCACCAGGCGACCGGTGTCCGCCTCGATCGACCCAGGTCCGGTGCCGCCTTCGTCCGGCGACCGGCCGCTGCGGTCCGCCTCGTCCTCGATGGGGAAGGAGAGCACGTCGGTGGGCCCTTCCTTGTCGAGGAAGCGCTCATTCAGCGAGGCGATGGTCACCTCGTCCACGAACAGGAGCGAGACCTCGGTCTCGCTGACGATCCCCTCGGCCTCGAGGACCGACCGGGCCAGCGCCGACCAACGGTCGACCGAGATCGGGAGGTCCGCCTGCTCGTCGGCGGCGTAGACGTCAAGGCTCAATGCGGCCGTCCGGCGTCCGGCGCTCATAGGCGGCCACGATGTCGGCCACGATGCGATGTCGCACCACGTCGCGTTGGTTCAGATGGATGAAGGCGAGGTCGGGGATGCCGGACAGCACCGGCTCGAGGCCGACCAGGCCCGAACGGCCGCCGGGGATGTCGATCTGGGTGATGTCACCGGTGATCACCGCCTTGGAGCCGAAGCCGATGCGGGTGAGGAACATCTTCATCTGCTCGGGACTGGTGTTCTGGGCCTCATCGAGGATGATGAAGCTGTTGTTGAGGGTGCGTCCGCGCATGAAGGCCAGGGGGGCCACCTCGACCGCTCCCCGGTCGATGAGCCGCTGGGCCCCTTCCGGCTCGAGCAGGTCGTGGAGCGCGTCGTAGAGGGGGCGGAGGTAGGGGTCGACCTTGGCCATCAGGTCCCCGGGGAGGAAGCCCAGGCGCTCGCCGGCCTCGACCGCTGGACGGGTCAGGATGATCCGGTTGACCTGGCGGGCCTGGAGCGCCTGGACGGCCAGCGCCACCGCCAGGTACGACTTTCCGGTGCCGGCGGGGCCGATGCCGAAGGTCACGATGTTGGAGGCGATGGCGTCCGCGTACTGCTTCTGCCCGCCCGTCTTCGGACGCACCGCACGGCCGCGGGAGGACCGGAGGAGCTCGGCGGTGAGGACCTGGGAGGGTCGCACGTCGTCGTGCAGCATGTCGATGGACCGGTTGACCTGCACCGCGTCGAGACCCTGTCCGGACTCGAGCAGGATGATCAGCTCCTCGAAGAGCGAGGCCACCCGCTGGGCACGATCCCCCTCGAGCGAGATCTCGTTGCCACGCACGGTGATGCGGACATCGTCGAACGCCCCTTCCACCAGGCGCAGCAGTTCATCGCGCGGGCCCAGCAGGCCGGCCATGAGGTGGTTACCGGGAACGAGAATTTTGACCTGGGTGCCTGCCACGTGCGTTCTGACCTTGACCCTACCAGCGGTCCGGCCACCGCGATCCGGATCGACGGTGGGGACCCGGGTCGGAAGGGCTCAGCCGGGTGGCCAGCCGAGAGAGCGTCCGCCGAGCACGTGGAGGTGGAGGTGGTCCACCGAGTTGAGGGCGTCGGGTCCCACGTTGAACACCAGTCGGTAGCCGCGGTCCTCGCCACCGATCCCCTCGCTGTCCGCCACGGCCTTGGCCGCGGCGAGGAGGGCGGCCACCTCGACGGCGTCCTGCTCGGTCACCGCTGACGCGCTGGTGATGTGCCGCTTGGGCACCACCAACACGTGGACAGGTGCCTGGGGCTCGATGTCCCGGAAGGCGACCGTGTGCTCGTCGGTCCGCACCACGGAGGCGGGAACGTCGCCGGCCACGATGCCGCAGAACAGGCAGTCAGCCACCTGGGCTCAGCCGGCCTCGGACGAGGCGACCTCGTGGATGGCCACCGCGGGACGGCCGTTGTTCCCTTTCACCTCGGGATAGAGATGTTCGAGGCTGCCCGGTGCGATCCGACTGGCCGCGATGAACCTGTCGACGTCGGTCTGTTGGATGCGGATGACCCGGCCGAACTTGTAGGCGACCAGGTCGCCCTCGTCGATGAAGCGGTAGAGGCTGCGCAGGGTGACGCCCAGGCGCTCGGACGCCTCCTTGGTGCTCAACCAGGTGATCGGCTCGGTCATCGGGACCCCCTGCCGGCCATCAGACGTTGACGAGGAGCCCGAGTTCATCCAGACGCGATCCCATACTGTCCGGAGTGACACCGAACAGGCAGGCGATGGCTCGAACGTCCTCGGCCCGGATGGTGATCATGCGACCGTTGAAGTCCTGACGGTGCACCTGGATCATGCTGAGGAACCGGCGGAGCAGATCCCGCTCGGGTCCGCTCACCGTGTGCAGCTTGGTCAGGTCGATGGCCACCTTGTCGGAGACGGTCCCCGCCTGGATGGCACGACGGGCGTTGAGCGGGGTGACCACGTCGCTGCTGCCGTTCGACCCCCAGCGGGTGACGGCCACGTCGTCGGGCGGGAGCAGCTGGTCCACGGGCACGTCGTAGAGCTTGGCCAGTCGCTGCAGGCGGGGGACCGAAATGGCCCGCTCACCACGCTCGTAGGCACCGAGCACGGACGCCTTGAACTCCTGTTCGGACATGGCCTCGACCGCCTGGAGCGAAAGCCGCATCTGTTTGCGCATGGTCCGCAGCCGTGCACCGACGGCACGGGCATAGGCGATGCGTGCCGTCTCCTCCTGCTCGTCGTCGTCGTCGAGGATCTCCGCGCCATTATTGACCACTGCCATGTGCACCTCCGCTGATCTGCACCGATTGCCCCATTAGCCCCGGCTCTGCCCTGTGATGCAGGCGCACACTCAGTACCGACGACCCCTGAGGGAGTCACACTCAGCTCCGGTCGACCCCGGTAAAGGATCGCCGGCCTCCTAGAAGGAGCACCCTGCCACTAGGTGTAGTTTTGCTCACGGAGCGTGGTTACGCAAGCGGGCCTACCACACCGCCCCTCAGCGCGCACAACAATGTGCCCGCGGCGACGGCCGCAGTCTCCGCCCGGAGCACGGTCCGCCCGAGGCCGACCCCGTCGCCCCAGCGGGAGACTTCGTCGTCGTCCCATCCCCCTTCGGGACCGACCGCGATCACCGGAGGGGTGAGTCCCGGACGCCGTCCGCCCATGCGGGCCAGGCATGGACGGGCGCCCGTCAGGGTGGCCAGACCGTCCAGATCCATCACCGGGGTCACCTCCGGCAGCCAGGTCCGACGACACTGGGCCGACGCCTCGCGGGCCACCCGCCGCAGCCGGTCGACCGCCCGATCGCCGCGCTGGCCCTCCCACCGCACCACCGACCGGCTCGACCGCAGGGGGACGATGCGGTCCACGCCCAGTTCGGTGAGCTTCTGGGTGACCCACTCGGGGCGCTCACCCTTGGTGGGGACGAAGGCGACGGTGATCACCGGGTCGGGACCGGGCTGGGTGGACGGAGATCCCGCCACCACCAGGGACACCGGTGCCCTCCGCCGCTTGGATCCCCCACCCGGCGTCGCTCCACCGTCGGCCAGTCCCGACAGCCGGCACGGCACCCACCCACCGGCACCGTCGGAGGCGATGACCGTCTCGTCGTCGCCCAGACGCAGGACGTTGACCAGATGGTGGGCGTCCTCCTCGACAAGCACCGGTGCCCGCACGTCGTCCACGAAGACCATGGACGCCGCCGCCACCAGGGCAGGTTCCGGCCCAAGCGGCAGACCCGCGGTCATGCTCAGCTCAGTGCCGAGCGCAGCTTCGAGAAGATCCCCTCGGTGTGGGGAGCGTTCCCCAGGTCCTCGCCACGAGCCATGGCCAGTGCGGCCAGGAGCTCGCGCTGGTGGTCGTCGAGATCGTTCGGCGTGTCCACCTCGACGTGGACGAAGAGGTCGCCGCGGCCCCGGCCTCGCAGCTTGGGGACGCCGAGCCCCTTCAGCTGGATGACCTCACCGCTGTGGGTACCGGCGGCGATGGACAGGTCGCGGGTGTCGTCAAGCGTGTCGAAGTGCACGCTGCCGCCCAGCGCGGCCATGGTCACCGGGATGTGGACGGCGGCATGGAGGTCGACCCCGTTGCGCTCGAAGACCGGGTCGGGTTGGACCGACACGTGCACGAAGAGGGCTCCGTTGGGACCTCCCCGGAACCCGGCCGGTCCGTGGCCGGCCAGGCGGAGGGTGCTGCCGTCGTCCACCCCGGCCGGGATGTCCACCGTCAAGGTCCGTTGCTCGTTCCTCCGACCCTCGCCGCGACAGTCGGGGCACGGGTCGTCGATGGACTGCCCGGTCCCCTGGCAGCGGTTGCAGGGCACCGCGGTGATCACCTGCCCGAGGATGGACTGCCGCACCCGGCGGAGCTCGCCGGCGCCCTGGCACTCGGGGCACCGCACCGGCGAGGTACCGGGGCGGGCACCGGTTCCCTCGCACGACTCGCAGTGCACCGGCGTCTGGACGTCCACATCGTGCTGGACCCCGAACACCGCCTCGCGGAAGCTGAGCCGGAGAACCAGTTCGGCATCGGGGCCGGGCATCGGTCCGGTACGCCCGGACCGGCCACCGGCGCCGGTCCCGCCCATCCCGTTGAAGAACGCGTCGAACAGGTCGCCCAACCCTCCGGAGAAGGGATCGCCCGAGGCTCCGCCACCACCGGCGGCGGCGCCGAACACCCCCTCGGCGCCGAAGCGGTCGTACCGGGCCCGGCGCTCCGGATCCTTCAGGACCTCATAGGCCAGGCTGATCTCCTTGAACTGCTCGCCGTTGTCGGCGTCGCCCTGGTTGGCGTCGGGGTGGAACTCCCTCGCCCTGGCCCGGTAGGCGCGCTTGAGCTCGTCGTCGGTGGCGTTGCGGCTCACGCCGAGCAGCTCGTAGAGGTCGGCGGTGGTCATCGGCTCGGCTCGCTCAGCCGCTGCCCCAACCGGTCCCCCACCACGCGGGCGGCGGCCAGGGCCAGGGGGTAGTTCATCCGGGTGGGACCGAGCAGTCCGATGGTGCCCGCCTCCACGCCGTCCACGGAGACCGGCATCACCACGATGGCGCACGATGCCAGCGGCTCCACCCCGTGCTCGGTGCCGATGGCCACCGACAGGCCGGTGTCCAGGATGTCCCGCAGCAGGGTCACCACCACCAACTGCTGCTCGAGGATGCCGAGCACCGAGCGCACCGTGTCGACGGCGTCGAAGGCGGCGGCCATCCTGGACGAGCCGCCCACGAAGAGCTGGTCGACGGCCTCGGCGCTCCCGAGCGACCGCAGGGCGTCGACCGCGATGGCAACGACCGTGTCGGTCTTCGGATCACCGGTAGGGACGACAAGTGGTCCCACCTGGGTGATCGGGAGGCCGAGCGAGTGGGCGGCGAGTCGCGACGCGGCGTCGGCCAGGCGGATCTCGTCGACCTCGTCGGGCAGTTCGACCGACTGCTTCTGGACCGCACCGTCGGCCAGCACCACCACCAACAAGGCCAGGCGCTGGCCGAGGCCGACCAGCTGGACCGATCGGATGGCCGCCGACTCGTGGGACGGACCGACCACCATGGCGGTGCAGTCGGTCAGGTCGGCCAGGAGGCCCGAGGTCCGCTCGAGCATGGATTCGATCTCTCCGTGGGCATGGTCGAAGAACTGGCGCACCTGCTGGCGACCCACCGGGTCGAGGGAGCCTGGCCGTCCCAGGTGGTCGACGAAGAAGCGGTACCCCTTGTCGGTGGGGATCCGGCCGGCGCTGGTGTGCGGTTGGGCGAGGTACCCGTCCCGCTCCAGGGCAGCCATGTCCGAACGCACCGTGGCCGATGAGACACTGACCCCGGGGGCGTCCACCACGTGCTGGGAGCCGACCGGCTGCGCGGAACCTATGTACTCGGTGACCACGGCGTTGAGGATGGCCGCCTTGCGGGCGTCGAGCGCCCCCGCACCGGTGGCACCGTCCTCGGTTCGATTGTCGTCAGTGGTCGGCATGGGCGTCTCGCTCGGGCGCTCTCCCGTGACTGCCGACTGGATCGGCTGGACCCGGGTGCGCGAAGGGTTGGCACTCCACTCTAGTGAGTGCTGACCCCTCTCGGGCTGCCAGGGCGGGGCCGCAGGCGGCAACTGCACCGGGACTGCACCCGACCCCCATGGCCAGGACGTCCTACCCCGGTGGGATGCCGGACCGTCGGAACCGGAGCCCGGACCCCGGATCAGGCGGGGGCGACGAACATGCGGGCGGTCATGGCCGGCCCCAGGGCGATGGCCGACTCGCCCACCAGCAGGGTGAGGGTGCCGTCAGGAGCCTTGGCCTGGACCAGCGCGGTCGTGCCCGGGGTGAGCCCGTGGTCGCCGAGGTAGGTCAGTGAGGCGGCGTCGTGCTCCACGCTTTCGGTGATGCGCTCGAGGCGGATCCGCTCACCGGGCACCGCCTCGTCCAAGGGGCTCTGGGCAGGCCCGTCCGACGCCACGCCCGGAATGGGATTGCCGTGCGGGCAGGTGGTCGGGTTGCCCAGGAGCGCCACCAGCCGCTCCTCGACATCGTCGGAGATCACGTGCTCCCACCGACCGGCCTCCGCGTGGGCCTTGTCCCAGTCGAGGCCGATGACGTCCACCAGCAGGCGCTCGGCCAGGCGGTGCTTGCGCACCACGCCCTCGGCCAGAGCCGTGCCCTTGGCGGTCATGGCGATCTGGCGGGAGCTGCGGGTGATCAGGTCATCGGACTCGAGACGGTCCAGCATCTCCGACACCGAGGGCGCCGCCTTGTCCAGGCGCTCGGCCAGACGAGCCTGGATGACCGGGATACCTTCTTCCTCGAGGGCGAAGATGGTTTCGAGGTACTCCTCGACCGGCGGGTGGAATCGGTCAAGCACGGGAGCGATCCTACGGCACCGGCGGCGTTCGCGGATCGGTGAACGAGGGTGGTTCGATACAGGCACGGACGCAGGCCTGGCGGACGATCGCCGGTGGGGCGCCCTGATGATCGCCGGCCCGACCGGTGCGACCACCTGTCCCCATGGGGCACGGGAGGGACGGAGACGCTCGGGGGCTACCGTGGGTTCGTGGACACCGCCCCCGATCCGACGCCGGACGACGAGGGCGCCCCCACGGGCGACTCCCCTGTCGACGGTGACGAGCAGCCGGGCGGCGCGGTGGTCGACAATGAGCTCGAGATCGACGACGACAGGGATCCGCTCCGATTCAACCGCTGGATGAAGAGGTCGGCCACCGGCGCCATGATGACCGGCATCAGCCTGGGGCTACGCGAGGCGCTCGAAAACAAGAAGAACCAACCGGCACTGATGATCGAGGCCTCGGGCGAGCCCGACGATCCCGATCACCCCATCCGGCTTCACTTCGATCCGGACAGCCCGGCAGACACCGTGGCGGTCATCCGTCGTCCGGTGGAGCCCGACGAGACGCCCCCACCCGGGTGACCAGGCGCTGAGCCGGCTCGGTCCACCGGTGGTTCAGGCCCCCGGCGGAACGGTCCGGTCGACGTGGGACCCGGACCGGCGTCGCTCCCGGAGGATCCGTTCGACGGCGCCCACTCCGTACCAGGCCAGGCCGTCCACCATCAGCACCACGCCGACCCCGTAGGACACTCCGGCCAGGGCATCGGTGGGAAGGTGCCACTGGAGCACGATCACCGCCAGGCTCACCCACAGCGTGTAGGCCCCGACCACCACTCCCGTCACCACCCGCCACCGGGCCGGCGTGACCAGGACGACCGCCGTGGCCAATGCCGCGGCCGCCACTGCGGTGCCCGAGGGATAGGAGAGCGCCCCACCGAGGGTCCGCCCCACCAGCGGCTTGGCCACCAGTTCGCAGGTGACCAGGGCCAGCGGCGGACCGATCAGGCAGGCCAACCCCCGCGCCCGGTCCCGTCGCACCGTGATGGCGGCGAGGATCACCGCTCCGATCACCACGACCAGTGGGTAGCGCAAGCGGGTGACCTCGATGAAGGCCGCGCTCTTGTGGACGTGCACCATGTCGAGCACCACCCGGTCGATCGGCCCGGGACCAGGCCAAACGGCCAGGTACAACCCACCGACCACCATCACCGAGGTGAGCAGGATGCCCACCAGAACCTCTTGACGCGCCCGGTCGCCGCGGCCGCCCGCGGGACTCGTCGCCGGCCGTCCAGCTCGCCCGGCGTCCCTCGGTACTATTCCCGAAGCGGCGTTCGGAGCTTCTACCCTCGGCACCCCCCCAAGGCTATCGGGGTGCCCGAGGTCAGAGGCATCGAGTGGTTGTCGGAGGGGCCGAGGCCCCCGCGAGGACGGACGATCCCGACTGCCCGGCCATCATTCCGGTCAAGTGGGCACGTCCGGCAGACGATACAGAGGAGATGTCACGGGCGTCGCCGCTGAGGAGGAGTGTTGAGCACAGTCGTTGAGAGTGCCCCTGTCGATTCGACGCCGTTCTGGTTCGGACCGACCGAGCGACCCTTGTTCGGATGGCTGCACCTTCCCGAGGACCACCAGGTCCGCGGCGGTGTCGTCCTGTGCCAACCGCTCGGCATCGAGGCATCCTGCGTGTACTACAGCTACCGGCTGCTCGCCGATCAGCTGGCCGCGCAGGGCGTCGCCGTGTTGCGGTACGACTACGACGGCACGGGCGATTCGTTCGGGAACGAGACCGATCCCGACCGGGTCGAGACATGGCTCTCCAGTGTCACCGTGGCCACCGAGTACCTGGTCGGAATCGGCGTCGACTCGGTCGGCTTGGTCGGCGTACGGATGGGGGCGCTCTTCGCTGCCCATGAGGCGTCGAGGCGAAGCGACGTGGACGTACTGGTGTTGTGGGACCCGTGCCTCTCCGGGCGGGCATTCCTCCGTGAGCAGCGCTTCCTCAGGCAGATGAGCGGCGAAGGCGGGCCCGCCGGTGACGATGCGGTCGAAGCGCCCGGAATCCGCATCGAACGTGAAACGGTCAAGACCCTCTCCGATCTTGACCTCACCCGTATGCCGGGAGACTTCGCACCTCGGATCCTGACGCTGGTTCCCCCCGAGGTCTCGCGGCCCAAGGCGCTCGAGCGCCGGCTCGACGACCTGAATGTCGAGTGGCAGGAAGCCACCGGTCAGGTTGCTCTGCTCGATTCGGCCAAGCAGGTCCCGCCCTACGAGACGATCGACCGGATCACCTCCTGGCTGTCCGATGCCTTCACTGGTCAGCCAGTTCCGGTCGTGCCACCCCGGCCGACCACCGCAGCCGTGGGCCGGACCTCCTCCGGAAACGAGATCATCGAACGCATGGTCACACTGGGCGACCTCCGCCTGTTCGGCATCGTCACCGAAGGTAACGATACAGGTGGACGGCCGACTGTGGTGCTGGTGAACGAAGGCGGTACCCATCACATCGGGCAGGCCCGAATCTGGGTGGACTTGGCCCGGTGGCTGGCCGCGCTGGACTTCAGGGTGCTGAGGTTCGATCTCAGCGGCAATGGCGACAGCGATCCGCGACCGGGCCAGATCCCCCATGTGGCTCGTGCGTTCGAGGCCATCGAAGACGTGCGAACCGCCGTCGGTGCCATTGCTCCGGTGGACCCGACCGACGTCGTCCTCATCGGATTCTGCTCGGGCGCGTACCAGGTCGTCGAACAGGCGCTGTCCGACCCTCCGCAAGGGATCTGCATCATCAATCCCACGTTCTCGTTCGAACCGGCAGAGCCGGCCGGCACTGCCTTTCGACCAGCCAGACAGGTTCCGAAGCACTGGTTCGTGGCCGCCACCACGCCAGCGATTCGCCTCCTGGGCCGGCGGCGCAACCCCGACGAGCTGAAGCGCTGGATCAAGGCGGTGGAAGTCGGCACCTGGACGGCGGCCCTCGCCCGCCGGCATCCCGGGATACCCGAGTACGTCTGGTTCCCCATCAACCGGTTCCTGTTCGAGCGACAGGGCATCACCACACTCGAACGCATCGTCGGATCCGGGGTCGACACCATGCTGATCGTCGGACCGCACGACCTCCTGCCCCTCTCGTTGGGGGCGACGGGTCAGGTGCGGGCACTCCGACAGGATCCCCGATTCCACCTGCTGCAGCTGGACGAGCTCGAGCACGCTTCGTGGAGCTTGGAGCAACGTCGCCTGATGATCTCGGTCATCTCCGAGCACCTCACCGCAACGTTCGGGGGGCCTCGGTCGCACCGTCCCCCCGGCCGACCCTGACACCCCGGATCCGTCGATGACGTGGCGACTGGGGCTGGCCAGGATCGCCGCGGACCGGGTGATGGGCCAGCAGACCTACGAGCAGGAGCTGCGCCGTCGGGCCGCGGTCGAGCTCGGCAGGGAGTGGACGGTGGACGACATCGCCGTACGGACCTTGCGCTCGCCGTTGGAGGGCACCCGTCGCCTGCCCTCCCGACTGCTCGCGGACGCCACTCCCGGTCTCCGCCGGGCTGCCGGTCGGCTGCTGTACCGGGGCCACGACGTGGTTCACCGATTGGACCTTCGCCTCCCACCGGCGCCTGCCTGTGAAGTGCTCACCATCCATGACCTGGCACCTTGGCGTTTCTCCGACGAGGGCCACACTCCTCCCGATGCTGCATCCAGCGCACGACGTGCCGCCGTGGTGATCTGCCCCTCACAGTACGCGGCCGATGAGGTCTCCTGGCGGCTGGGCGTCTCCGATCCGGTGCCCATTCACAATGGCGTCAATGCCGCCTTCTTCGATGCCACCCCGCTGTCGCACGTCGAGTTGGACGCGCTTGGGATCAGGCAGCCGTTCATTCTGCATGCCGGCGGCTGTACCGGGCGGAAGAACCTCGCCGGCCTGGCTGCCGCATGGCCAACCGTGCGGCGTGAACGCCCTGACGTGTCGCTCGTCCTCATGGGGCCGCACGACCCTCGCCGGAGCGAGCTGTTCGGACCGCTCGATGCCACCGTCTGCATCGGCATGGTCATCGACGAGCTGGTGGCCCGCATCATGGCCGCCGCCACGGTCGTCGTGGTCCCTTCGACCTACGAGGGCTTCGGTCTGCCCGCCGTCGAGGCCATGGCGGCGGGCGTGCCGGTGGTCGCATCGGACCGAAGTTCACTTCCGGAGGTATGCGGAAACGCCGCCTTCCTGGTGGAGCCGGACGCAACGGGTCTGGCGGGCGGTCTGATCGCCGCACTCGAGATGGGACCGGACGTCAAGGCGATGATCGCGAGAGGACGGGAACGAGCAGAATCCTTCACCTGGGAAGCCAGTGTGGCGGCCCATGCAGCACTCTGGCGGTCCTGCATCCCGTGAATGGACTCCGGCGCATCTCGACGGAGCGAGCGGCCGGACCTATCGGCGGGTCAGTCGATGGGCGATGGAGCGCCCCACACCGACGGGCGAGATCCGGATCCCCGTGACCAGTTCGCCGAGTGCCCTGCTCGGATCGTCGTGTCGATGGGTGAGCGCGGCATCGATCAAGCGCGACGACCAGTAGCGCCTGTCCTGTCGGATGCCCGCCTTCGCGCTCTTGACCAGCGCTTCGTCACCACGCCGCTCGGCAGCCAACTGCTGCAATTGATGGGCGCGCACGGCCCCGAGGGCAGTCCGCACGACATTCGTGGTCATGCTGTCGGGATGCTGTCGGGAATGGACCAGAACATCAGGCACGTAGACGAGGGGGCCCATCAACGCCAGACGCCAGACGAGATCCATGTCCTCGCTGGTAAGGAGCAGAGGGTTGAACCCGTCGATGCGCTCGAACGCCTCCCTACGCACCAAGATGGTTCCGATCAGCACCCAGGCGTCCAGCCGGAGCAGTGCGTCCACTGTCGTCTCCGGCTCCGGCCGATCGTGGCCACCGGCGATGTGAGCACCTCCGACATCGACGACGTCGTACTGCGTGTGGCATGCCACCGCGTCGGGCTTGGCCTCGAGCGCTGCGACCTGGCACGTCAGACGTTCCGGCTCCGACGTGTCGTCGTCATCGATGAAGGCGATCAACTTGCCCTTGGCCAGTGCGGCGCCGGTGTTCCGAGCCACGCTCAGACCCGCGTTCGCCTGATGGTGGACGTGGCATCGCTCGATGTTCCGGGTGATGTGGTCGATGGCTTCTCCGTCGGGCGATCCGTCGTCGACGACGACGATCTCCCAATTCCTCCACGTCTGGTGCACCACCGATTCGAGCGCCTCGCGCAGAAACGGGCCACCGCGGTTGGTGGTGAGAACGACGCTGACGAGGGGATCAGACATGGGTCCCGTGAGGGAGCCGGAGCGCCGCGCCGTGCACCGGAGGGACTGCCGGCCTGCTCATGCTCGGCTGCCGGTGATCAGACCTCGTCCTCGGGGAGCAGACACCATCGCGCCGAGCGGACGGTCTCTCGACGGGCTGTTCATTTCGCCGCCAACGTGAGCGCAGTCTCGCGGAGGACATCATCCTGCCGGGCGGGATCGAAGTCACCCTCGAGAGCCTCGAATCCTGCCCGCACCAGCCTGTCCCTCCTGTCGGGAGCGTCGCGGAGCGCCAGCAGCTGGTCCACCATGCCGGCCGCGTCGATGCCACTGGCCACGGCCTCGGGTACGTCGACCGTGGCCGCGGCGGCCGCTGAGCACACGACGGGACATCCACAGGACCACGCTTGCAGGATCGTCGACTTCTGTCCGGTGACACGCAACGCCGGTACAAGCGCTGCCCACGCCTCTCGATAGCGGTCCTGGAGCACGCCGGCCGGGTGGGCGTAGTCGACAGAGGGTCCCTCGAGGAAGGGAAGGATGGATGGATGCAGGCCGGCGTCCGAAGCGATGCGGATGCGCACGTCGTCCCCGCACCGGCGCGAGGCGAGCTCGTCCAGGACGGCGACGAGACCCTCCGAGTTGCGGGGCTCGCTGAAATTGCCGGCCACCAGCACCCGACTGCCGGTACTCGGTGACGACGCCGGCGGCCACTCCTCCACCGGCAAGGTGAATGGCAGCCACAGGTGCCGGGACCGCGGATACCTACGCCTCGCCCGGCGCTGTTCCGCCCTGCTGATGGAGACGACCACGTCGGGCTGGGCTCTGGATCGGGCATTGATCCATGTCGCGAGGGCACGGAACAACTTGCCTTGCCGTGACTGCGACGCGATCTCGGACATCTGGGTCAGATCTTCTTCGAAGAGGTAGATCGTCGGGCATGCCCGGAAGGCGCTCCGGAACTCGACCCCCAACCACGGTCCGAGTCCCAGGACGAGGTCCGGGGCGATGCGTCGTAGGCAATCCCCGAGCATGCGGTCACCGTCGCCATCGATGCCGAGGGCGTTCCTGGTCGCGTCGGCGATGACCGCCCACCGGTCGCTCCGCCGGGTCGGGAGGACGATGGACTCGCAGGTGAGCACCCCTGGGATGGTGGACGACGATGGTGCGTCCGCCTCGGTGGCCAGCAAGAGAACCGTCACCCTGAAGTCGAGCGCCAGCATCGCAACCATCCGGCGGTGGCGTTGCACGAAGCCGTCAAAGGGTGCGTCCGACAGGTCGAACGGCCGCGCCAGGACGAGCATGCTGGGCCGGTCGTCACTGATATCCGCCGGAGGGCTCATGTCGAAGCCAGGCCGATGGCCAGGTCATAGGCACGCGACAGGTCCGCGTGCAGCTCGGACATCGAGAACTCCGTCTTCCAGAGCTCGTGCGCAGCGGACTGCGCCTCGCTCAGGCCGCTGCGGACCAGATCCTGCACGCCGGCCACTACCGAATCGACGGTGTTCGGCACCCTCATCACCGAAGGTGGCCCCAAGCGGTCGTCGAGCCACGGGATGGTCGACGTCACGACGCAGGTGTCCGCCTGCAGGGATTCGAGGATGCCGTACGGGGCCCCACAGTCCGAACGAGTGGGACAGAGCAGGATGTCGATCCTCGGGACGACTTCCCGCAGGACCACCTCTCGGCTCGGATCGACGATCAATTCGACCCCTGATCCGGCGTCGACCGAGGATGCTGCGTGCTCCCGCGTCGTGACCACGATCATCGTCCACGTCGGATCCTGGTCGTGGAGTCGCCGGAAGGCACCGATGGCGATGTCGCCACCCTTGCGGAGGAAATCGCGCCCGATGAAGCCCAGAGTCCTCCCGTCCGAGACCAACGGGCTGCGTTCCAACTCGGGGAGTGCGGTGCTGGCGATCAGAATCCGGTCAGCGCTCACCCCGCGGGCGATCAGCCATGAGCGGAAGTGCGCCCCGTACACGGTCATCACCCCGTTGCCGACCGGGTGAAGCCATGGCACGTGGACGTCGAACAGCCGGGCCATGATCGATTCGCCGGCAGTGGCGATGCGGGCCCGAGTCGGTGACCATCCCTCCCGGAATCGATAGAGCTCGGAAAGGGGATAGCCGGCACTGGACACGACCGGCAGTCTGGTTCCGACCTGCCGGATGGGGAACAGATGCTGGTGGATCAGGTCGAATGCTCCGGGCTGCGCCGTGATGAACCAGTTGGGTTCACGAAACAGGACCCCGCACTTCCTCAATCCCGATTCGATGAGGCGGAGTCCGAAGATGGCCAGGTCGGACGGATCACGGGGATTGCGCCATGGCTTCCTCCCGCGCACCCGAACGGTTCCGGCCGCGATGGCCTCCTGGTAGGTGATGTAGCGCACGCCGGGTGGAGGGTGGGCGAGGAGTGCCTCGGTGTATGACGTATCCCCGGATGTCGGGTCGCGGTCGGTCAGCGGGCTGAACAGCAGTACCCGACGATCAGTCATCATGCACGCTCGTGCCGATCGGCGACGCGGCCAGTCCGCCACACGGGCCGGCGTCGATGGTGTCCGTCGCTGCCACTGCAGATTCCTTTCGGGGCAAGTCCGATCACCGTCCCTCAGATGAGGTCGGCGAAGCCCCGCTCCATCTGCTCGAAGATGATCGCGCCGCCGACGAAGACGGCGATGGGTACGACGATGGAGGCGACGATCTCCCACAGCGGTGGCAGCGGCTGGCGCACGAACGACCACTGGAACTCCTGGAGGAGCCAGGTCAGCGGGTTCAGGTCGTAGACCACACGCCACTTGGAGGGGACGCTGGCGATCGAGTAGGCGATGGGGCTGGCGTAGAGCAGGAACTGCAGCATGAACGGGACGAAGTAGTTCACGTCCCGATAGCGGACGGTGAGGGCAGCGGTCACCAGTCCGACGCCGGAGGCCAGCAGGATCACCATGAGCGTCCAGAGAGGAGTGAGCAGAACGGCGAATCCTGGATTGACCCCGTAGGCCACCAGGAGGACGATCAGGAAGACGGTTGAGACCAGGAAGTCCACGATGCACGAATAGACGACGGCCAGGGGCACCAGCATCCGGGGGAAGAAGACCTTCGAGACGAGATCCCGATTGGAGACCAGGGATCCCTGGGCCCGGGGGATGATCCCGCTGAAGAGGTTCCAGGCCAGCAGGCCGGTGAAGATGAAGACCATCGGCGGCTGGCCTCCGGTGGGGAGATGGGCCACCTTGTGGAAGACCAGGACGAAGACCAGGGCGGTGAGCAGCGGCTGGAGCACCACCCAGACCACGCCCATGGCCGTCTGCCGGTAGCGGAGGGTGACGTCGCGGGCCCCGAAGCGGTAGAGGACCTCGCGTGCCTCCCACAGGTCAGCGACCTTGGGGAGTGAGAACCGGCCCGGAGGGGTGATGACGATCTTGGCCACGGTCGCTCAGCTCTGGGAGTAGTCGAAGTCGGGGTACACGACGCCGTGGTCGGTTCCGTCGGGCGTGGTCGGACAGGGGTACGGGGTCACCGGAAGCACCTGGAAGTGACAGGCCTGCTCCCAGATGTCGGTGGCCCGGCCTCCTGCGTAGATGAAGAGATCGACGGTGTAGGCCCCGGGTTTGAGCCAGGGCGTCCGGAGCTTGAGCCGGCCCTGATTGTCGGTGGAGGGATCGAGCCAGAAGTCGACCACCCGGGAGTCGCACTGGGCGATGACCATCCCGTCCTCGTTGTTGATGAAGCAGGACAGGTGGAAGCGGCTACCGAAACCGGGGTTGGCCCCCACGGTGAACTCCACCTCGACGTCCTGTCCCGGCTTGGTGATGTCGGCGGCCACGCCGACCTCGTCGAACCGGATCTCTCCGGTGCCCGGGCGGTGGGCTGCCTCCTTCATCAGCGGCGCGTTGCGGGCGAAGCTCCGCTTGTACTCCTCCAGCACCTCTTCGACCGTGCCGTGGTGGATCAGGTGTCCAGCGCTGAGGTAGATGGCCGAGCTGCACAGGTCGGACACCGTCTGCAGCTGGTGGCTGACCACGATCACCGTGCGGCCGTCACGTGCCACCTCGCGCATCTTGCGGAGGCACTTGGCCTGAAAGTCCGAGTCGCCCACGGCGAGGACCTCGTCGACCACCAGGATCTCACTGTCGAGGTGGGCGGCCACGGCGAAGGCCAGGCGGATGTACATCCCGGTGGAGTACCGCTTGACCTGTGTGTCGAGGAAGCGCTCGGTGCCGGCGAACTCCACGATGGCGTCGAACCGCTGATCGATCTCCTTGCGGCGCATGCCGAGCAGGGTGCCGTTCAGGTAGACGTTCTCCCGGCCGGTGAGCTCGGGATGGAAGCCGGTGCCCACTTCGAGGAGGCTGCCCACCCGTCCCCCCAACTCGATGCGGCCGGTGGTGGGCGCGGTGATCCGGTTGATGATCTTGAGCAGGGTGCTCTTGCCGGCACCGTTGCGGCCGATGATGCCCACCACCTCTCCCCAGCCCACGTCGAAGGAGACGTCATGGAGAGCGTCGAACTCCTCGGAGTACTTCTTCTTGCCCTTCAGCCGCTTGATCAGAGCCTCTGCGGCGTAGGCGTCCTTGTCCTCCTGGCGGTGGATCCGGTAGGTCTTCGAGACGTGGGAGACCGAGATCGAGTAGTCGTCGGACACCGCGGACACGTTAGACGTCAGTTGTGGGAGCACCGGTTGTACCTCGGTCGACGGAAAGAGCGATCACCTAGGGATCGTCCAGTCAGTCGTCAAGCTTGAGGGCTGAGACGAAGGCCTCCTGGGGGACTTCCACCCGGCCGATGCTCTTCATCTTCTTCTTGCCCTCCTTCTGCTTCTCGAGCAGCTTCCGCTTCCGGGTGATGTCGCCGCCGTAGCACTTGGCCAACACGTCCTTGCGTCGGGCCTTGACCGTCTGGCGCGCCAGCACCCGACCGCCGATGGCGGCCTGGATGGGCACGTCGAACATCTGGCGGGGAATCAGCTCGCGCAGCTTCTCGGTCATCCGGCGGCCGTAGAAGTCGGCCTGTGACTTGTGGACGATGGTCGAGAAGGCATCCACCGGGGTGTGGTTGATCAGCAGGTCCACCTTGACCAGGTCGGCGGTGGCGTATCCCTCGGGTTCGTAGTCGAGGCTGGCGTAACCCTTGGTGCGGCTCTTCAACTGGTCGAAGAAGTTGACCACCACCTCGGCCAACGGGATGGTGTAGACGAACTCGACCCGCTCAGGAGAGAGGTACTCCATCTTGACCATCTCGGCCCGGCGCCCCTGGCACAGGTCCATCACCGTGCCGGTGTACTCGGACGGGGTGAGGATGGTGGCCCGCAGCATGGGCTCGTCCACGTGGTCGAGGTGGGTTGGTTCGGGCAGCTCGCTCGGATTGTCGACGTCGACGTGGGAACCGTCGTTCAGATAGGCCTGGTAGGCCACCGACGGAGCGGTGGCGATGAGGGAGAGGTCGAACTCGCGTTCGAGGCGCTCACGGACGATCTCCATGTGCAACAGCCCGAGGAAGCCGCAGCGGAACCCGAAGCCGAGGGCCCGGGACGACTCGGGCTCATAGGTGAAGCTGGCATCGTTGAGACGGAGCTTCTCCAGGGCGTCGCGCAGGTCGGGCAGCTCGTCGCCGTCGATGGGGAAGAGGCCACAGAACACCATCGGCTTGGGGTCGCGGTAGCCGGCCAGGGCGGAGTCGGCCGGGCGGTTGGCCGTGGTCACCGTCTCGCCGGACCGGGCCCCGCCCACATCCTTGATGCCGGCGATCAGGTACCCGACCTCTCCGGGGCCGAGCTCGTCCACCGGTACGGTGATCGGGGTGCGGACCCCGATCTCCTCGATCTCGTGGTTGCTGGCCAGATGGATGAAGCGCAGGCGGTCGGTGACGTGCAGCGTGCCCTGCATGACCCGGATGGAGCTCACCACACCCCGGTACTGGTCGTAGGCGGAGTCGAAGATGAGCGCCTGCAACGGGGCGTCGGGATCACCGACCGGCGGCGGGATGCGATCGACGATGGCGTCGAGCAATGCCGGGACCCCTTTCCCGGTCTTGGCCGAGATATGGAGGATCTCGGCGGCGGGGAGCCCGAGGACCTGCTCGATCTCGGCCGCACACCGTTCGGGATCGGCGGCGGGAAGGTCGATCTTGTTGAGGACGGCGATGATCTCGAGGTCGTTCTCGAGCGCCTGATAGCAGTTGGCCAGGGTCTGGGCCTGGATGCCCTGGGACGCATCGACCAGCAGCACCGCTCCCTCGCAGGCGGCCAGCGAGCGGCTGACCTCGTACCCGAAGTCGACGTGCCCGGGGGTGTCGATGAGGTGGAGGGTGTGCCCGCTCCACGGGACCCGCACGTTCTGCGCCTTGATGGTGATCCCCCGCTCCCGCTCGATGTCCATCGAGTCGAGGTACTGCTCACGCATCTGACGGGGATCGACCGCCCCGGTCAGCTCCAGGATCCGGTCCGACAGGGTCGACTTGCCGTGGTCGACATGGCTGATGATGGAGAAGTTGCGGATACGGTCGACAGGGAGCACGGAGAGACCAGCGTACCCAAGGGGGCTCGGCCGCCGACACAGCCGGCCCTCGGAGCATCCGGGCCCGGTGGGCGGAGGGCCGGGCCGGGAGCCCCTCGGTGGGATCCGGCCCGATCGGCCTGCTATCCTGCACTGTCTCCGGAATTGGGTCCCACTGGGACCGCCCGGGGTCCGATCTCCGGTGGTGACGATGGTAGGGCGGCGTCAGAGCCCCACCCCGCTCACACCACGACTGAACACATCGACGAAGGCAGCACGGACGACAAGGACCGGTAGTGGCAAACATCAAGAGTCAGATCAAGCGCAATCGCCAGACCATCAAGCGGCAGGCCCGCAACAAGGCCGTGCGCTCGGAGCTCAGGACCCGCACGAAGAGGGCGCACAGCGCCATCGAGGGTGGTGCGGAGAACACCGACGATGCCGTGCGTCTGGCCATCAAGCGGATCGACAAGGCCGCGGCCAAGGGCGTCATCCACAAGAACCAGGCGGCCAATCGCAAGTCCCGTCTGATGAAGCGGGCTGCAGCCGCTTCCGTCGACGCCTGACCTTCCGGCACAGATCGGCCGGCGCAGCTCTTCCGGCACTGGTCAGACCGGCCTCAGGGGCCGAGCTGACCTACTTGGCGTAGTAGAAGGGCTTGTCGCAGCGGAAGCCGTGCGAGGGCCCGTTGACCGTAGGGTCGTCGACCCGCTGGAACTTCCCCTTCACGATCTTGGCGATGATGTAGCAGTTGGTGGGGACCTTCTTGGCCGGGTTGGCCGTGCCCACCAGGTTCCCCCCGGAGAACGACGTGATCTTCCGGAGCTGCTGCAGCTCCGAGCCCCTGCTCGGATTGGTGCCGGCCGCCTTGAGGGCCTGGGCGAAGAGTTGGGCGGACAACCAGCCGAAGAGCGTGTAGAGGTCGGGCTTGAACCCGGGTGACACCTTCTGCACCCAGGTGTTGAAGGTGGAGGTGGCCGGAATGGCACTCGAGTCCTCCCCCAGGTACAGCGCGGTGTTCTGGGCGAGGAACGATCCGTTGATGGCCGGGGCCCCTCCCGAATCGGGCACCAGCGCCTCGCTGTAGGTGGATCCGCCGAGCACCAACACCGGATGGAAGTCCTGCTGCTTGAGGGCCTTGACCACCGCGGCGGCGTAGTTCTCGGGCATCTGCTCGAGGAAGAGGATCTTCACCCCGGTATTCCTCATGGCGATGACGTTCTGGTTGAAGTCGGTCTGGGTGATGTCGAAGGCGGGGTCGTAGACCACCTTGTAGCCCAGAGTCCCCATGGCCTGCTTCTCGGCGTTCCACTTGGAGGTGGCCGATGGCTGGTCGGCCACCAGGGCGGCCGTGTGCTTGATGGCGTTCGGGTACTTGGACTTGAAGTAGGCCAGCGGACCAGCCTGCCAGCCGTTGGCCGCCGGGGCCGGGCTGAAGGAGTTGGGCAGATTGCCGGCAGTCAGGTCGAGGGAGACGGTGACGTTGGGAACCTGGGGATTGGCGGCCAGCACGACCTCCCCGTAGCTGTCCTGGAGGGAGAACCCACCGACCTGCGCGAAGTCCTTCTGGACGTCGGCCTGGGTCAGCTGCTTGTTGGGTGCCCCCGAGTACTTGTCGTCCCCGCTGTCCACCCGCATCTTGCGGCCGTTGATCCCACCGTGGGCGTTGGCGTAGGCGGCGTAGGCCTTCGTCCCCACCGCGGCTCCCTTGAACAGCCCGAACTCGAGGGTCGAGACGTTGCCCACCGACACCGAGTGGGCGGTGATGCCGGTGCGGTCGCCGAACGCGGAGGCCGGAATGGGCTTGGTCGACCCCGACGTCGATGAGGTGCCCGCCGAGGCGTCAGCGGACCAGCCCACACTGAGCGTGCCGGCCAGCACCAGCACCGAGAGCCCCAGCGCCAGGCCCGTCCTTCGACGTGTGGATCCCGCCCCGTGTGCAGTCACATGCATTGGTGAACTCTCCCCCAAGGTTGTGGAGACCGCCGGCAGATCGATGATCTGTCCCCCAGTCGGCCTCCGTCGGTATGACTCTAGAGAATGCAGAACTGCTCCGCTGGTCGGCAAGGGTGGTTGCAGGCGGCGTCCATCTACGAACCCGATGCCACCGGCTGGTCGCCGCCGGGCCTGCGATGGAGCGTATTGATCTTCGACCGGTCCATGTTGACGAACTCGCCTTCCGCCTCCACGGTGACGACCCCGTCCTGGATGAGGTGGCCCCGGCTATGGGTCCTCCGCTCGTCGAGCGAAGTCACCCACCCCTCGAACAGGGACGGTATGCCGATCAGGGTGGGCTTGAGATACCGGATGGTCAGGGAGACGGTCGGCCCGGGCCCGCCGGCGACGACGTTGGCCGCGGTCAGGACGATGTCGAAGGTGCCGGCCAGAACCGCGCCGTGGACCATGCCGGGTGCCCCTTCGTAGGGGGCGGTGAAGACGGCACGGCAGATGGCCTTGGGTGGCTCGAACTCGATGGTCAGGGGCAGGGCGAGCGGATTGCACGATCCGGCGATGACGTCGAACGGCATGAACGAGGCCAGGGTGGCCACCCTGTCCGGAGTGACCGACCGGTCGGAGAACCGCGGCGTCGGCGGGGAGCCGGGTGCGGGGACCTGGCGCTCCAACTCATCGGCCAGGGCCCCGGCCCGCACCGCGGCCTCGGCGATCTGCTCCGGTGATGCATGAGACGTGACGGTGACCGCGATCAACCGGCGCACGGCGTCGGCCAACTCCTCGCGTCCCCCGCCGCTCCACGGCCTTCCGGGGGGCGCGATCGGCTCCAGGTCGTCAGCCACGGCTCTCTCCTAGTCCCTCGAGGTAGGCCGCATGGTCGTCGAGCACGGGGAGCATCTCCTCGGCGCTCCCCGATGGCACCCGGAGGACCACCTCGTCGACGTGCAGGCTCTGGTAGTGGGCGAGCTTTTCTTGGGTGGGCACCGTCCCGAACGGGACCACCCGGATCGTCTCGGGGTCACGACCGCGCTCCTCGACCGCCCGACGGAGGGCCGGGATGGCGTCGGCCAGCCCCGACCCTCCGATGGGCATCCACCCGTCGGCGTACTCGGCGATGGCCCCGAAGACCGTCGGGGTGGCCCCACCTCCGATCAGGGTGGAGACCCGGGGCTGTTGGACCGGCTTGGGCCAGCTCCAACACGGATCGAGCGAGACGTACTCGCCGTGGAACTCGGCTTCTTCTTCCGACCACAGCGCCTGCATGCAGAGCACGTGCTCTCTGGCGATCTGGCGACGCTCCCCGAACGGCACACCGTGGTCTGCGGCCTCGTCACGGTTCCACCCGAACCCCATTCCGAAGACGACCCGACCGCCGCTCAGGTGGTCGAGGGTGGCGATCTGCTTGGCCAGCACGATCGGGTCGTGCTGGGCGGCAAGCACCACTCCGGTGCCGAGCATGATCCGATCGGTGACCGAGGCCGCCGTCGCCAGGGCCACGAAGGGGTCGAGGCTCCGCCGGTAGTCGTCGGCGTGCACCCCGTCCACCAATGCCGGCGGGGTGTCGTTGCGCACGGGGAGATGGGTGTGCTCGGGGAAGTAGATCGAGAAGAAGCCACGCTCCTCGGCGGCCCGGGCGAAGGCGGCCGGCGTCATGTCCCGGTCGGTCAGGAATGCGGTCAGGCCCAGTCGCACCGTCGTCAGCGCTCCAGGCTGGCGGTGAGACCTGCACCCGGGTTGGCATCCGGGTCGGCGAAGAGCGAGGCGAAGGCCGACTCCTCCCGCTCCCGGGCAGCGACGATCTGCGGCCGGCGGGCGGTCATCATCAGCCGTTTGATCTCGCGGGTGGCCCGCGGGGGGAACGCCGCGATCCGAACGGCCAGCGCCATGGTCTCGTCGAGCACGGTCCCGGTCGGGCAGGACCGGTAGGCCACTCCCGAGGCCACGGCGCGATCGGCATCGATCCACTCCGAGGCCAGCAGGGCGCCGGCTGCCTGCTGCCACCCCATGCGCTCGGGGAGCAGCCAGCTGCTCGCCGCCTCGGGAGGAACGCCCATCTCGGCGAACGGGGCACGCAGGAGCGCCTGCTCGTCGAGCAGGACCAGATCGACATGGCCGAGCAGGGTGAACCCGAGGCCCATCCCCACGCCGTGGACGGCGGCGAGCAGCGGCTTGTCGAAGGCGACCACCACGTCGAGCAGGTCCCGGAACCCGGATCCGGCGTCGGGTCCCGCCTCGCCGGCGGCGATGGCGGCCATCTCGCGGAGATCCTGCCCGGAGGTGAAGGCCTTGCCTCGGCCGGTGAGGACCACCGCCTGGATGGCGTCGTCGTCCAACGCCCCCCGGAGCGCGGCAGCGACGTCCCGGTACATGCCGGCGTCGAAGGCGTTCCGCACCTCGGGCCGGTCGAAGGCGATGAGTCGGACCCCGTCGGCGTCCTCGATGTCGATCCGGTGGTCGCTCACGGGCGGACCACTTGGCCGCTCTGTCACGGGCGGACCACTTGGCCGCCGTCGACGTTGAACACATGGCCGGTGATCCACGAGGCCTCGTCGGACAGCAGGAAGAGGCACATGCCCACCAGGTCGGAGGTCTCGCCCTGGCGCTTGAGGGCCAGCGAGGCCAGGATCGGCTTCATGAAGGCATCGGGCACCACCGTGCGGGACGCCTCGGTGTCGATCGGCCCCGGGGCGATGGCGTTGGTCCGGATCTGCTGGCCACCGAGTTCGTGGGCCAGCTGTTGGGTGATGGAGTTGACCCCGGCCTTGGCCAGCCCGTAGAAGCCGGCGTACATGTATGCGGCGGTCGACGACTGGTTGACGATGGCTCCCCCGCCTCTGGCCTTCATCGCCGGGTAGCACGCCCGGACGCAGTTGAGCGCACCGAGCATGTTGACCGACAGGAACCGGTTGAGGTACTCCCAGTCCACGGTGAGCAGCAGGTCGAGCTGCATGCCGCCGAAGATGGCCGCGTTGTTGACCAGGTAGTCGATCCCCCCGAAGCGCTCGACGGTCCGGTCGGCCATGGCCTGGGCGGAGGCCGGGTCGGCCACGTCCACCCGCACCGACTCTGCGATGCCCCCGGACGAGCGGATGCCTGCGACCACCTCGGCGGCCTTGTCGTCGGCGATGTCGGCCACCATCACCGAAGCACCCGCCCCGGCCAGTGCTTCGGCGTAAGCCTGACCGATGCCACCGCCCGATCCGGTCACGATGGCCACCTTGCCGGTGAAGTCGAAACGGACCATCGGAGCGGTGGTCTCGCTGGGGGTGTCCTGCTCGCTCATGACTCTTCCTTCTTCTTCTTGTGACGACGGGCGATGACCTTTTCGGCGACTTCGTTGACCCCGGTCGAGAGCGGCCACCCGATGTAGTGGGCCAGATGGAGCACCGTCTCGCGCACCTGGTCCTCGGTGAGCTCTCCCCGCTCGAGGGCCGAGGTGAACTGGATCTCCACCAGTTGGGACTGGCCGAGAGCGGCCAGGACCCCGATGGTCATGAGGCGGCGGTCGCGAATGTCCAGCTCCGGTCGCGTCCACACCGCTCCGAACAGATGGTCGACGGTGAAGTCGACGTAGGGTCCGGCGATGTCGTCGGGATCGACGGAGAACCCGTAGACCTCCTGCATCTTGGCGATCCCCCGGGCTCGCGGCGAGTCCGGGTCCCGCCTTCCCGCGTCCTGATCCGCGTCCGTCTCACTCATCGTCGGCTCCTCCCACTCACGCCGGTTCGGCGATCGACTTGGTCTCGAGGTACTCCTCGAAACCGGCGACACCGGACTCGCGGCCGACGCCGGACTGCTTGTACCCCCCAAAGGGCATGTCGGGACTGAACCACAGCCCTCCGTTGATCCCGACGGTGCCGGTGCGGATACGGTCGGTGACCCGGATGGCCCGTTCGCGGTCGGCCGACCACACCGAACCGGAGAGACCGTAGGCCGAGTCGTTGGCCAACGCCACGGCGTGATCGTCGCCGTCATGGGGGATGACCACCAGCACCGGGCCGAAGATCTCCTCCTGTGCCACCCGTGCGCTGTTGTCGACACCCACGATGAGGGTCGGTTCCACGAAGTACCCACGCTCCATGCCGTCGGGACGGCCTCCACCGGTGACGATGGTGCCGTGCTCCTCGCCGGCCAGTGCGATGTACCCCTCCACCCGATCACGTTGGCGGGCGCTGATCAGCGGTCCGCAGATGGTGCCCGGGTCGGTGGGATCGCCGGCGGGCAGCTTGGACAGGACCTTGGCCGTCGACTCCACCGCCTCGTCGAACTGGTGGCGGGGAACCAGCAACCGGGTGGTGATGGCGCAGCCCTGGCCGGCGTGGGTGCACACGGTGAAGGCGGCGGTGGCGCACGCTCCCCGCAGGTCGGCGTCGTCCAGGATCACGAAGGCCGACTTGCCCCCGAGCTCGAGGAAGACCTTCTTCAGGGTGTCGGCGGCGGAGATCATCACCCGCTTGCCGGTGGCGGTCGAGCCGGTGAAGCTGATCTGATCCACCCGCGGGTCGCTCGACAACAGGGCACCGACGGTGTGCTCCGAGGACGCGACGATGTTGACCACGCCGGGCGGGATGTCGGTCTCCTCGGCGATCAGGCGACCGAGCACGGTGGCACACCACGGGGTGTCCGGGGCCGGCTTGAGGACGACGGTATTGCCTGCAGCCAGGGCCGGACCCAACTTGGCCAGGTTGATCTGGTGGGGGACGTTCCACGGGGTGATGGCGCCGACCACACCGGTCGGCTCCCTCCGCACCCACCGGTGCGAGGGGATGCCGAGGGGGGCCGCATCACCGAGGTCGGTCTCCCACTGGTACCCCTCGGCCAGGTCGGCCACCCACCCGAGCGAATCGACCGGGGCGTCGAGCTGGGCCGAGTAGGTGAGCGAGAGTGGGGAGCCTGTCTCCGCGACGGTCATGGCCCGGATCTCGTCCGCGTGGGCGAGGAAGGCCGACTGCAGTTGGCGCAGGCCGCGTACCCGCAGCTCCACATCGGTCGCCCAGCTGGAGTCGTCGAAGGCGCGGCGGGCCGCAGTGATGGCGTCGTCGAGATCGTCGGGCCCGCCGTCGGCCACCACTCCGATGACCTCCTCGGTGGCCGGGTTGACCACCTCGAAGGTCCGGCCCGACCGGGCCCGTCGCAGTTCGCCGTCGATGAGCAGGCGCTCCTCGCCGATCACCGGATGCTCGCTGATGGTCATGCAGTCACCTCTCCCACTCCGAAGATCTCGTCGCAGTGCTCCTCGGTCATCAGCGCCAGGGGCAACTCGACGTCGAGGGTTCCGGCCAGATCGAGGGCGGCCCGCAGGTCCTT
>JADGOG010000059.1 GCA_017883065.1 Acidimicrobiales bacterium
TTCGGGGTGATCGACCTGGCCGTCCGACGCAACGGGTACGGTCGCCAGCGGGCTTCCTTCGAGTGCGAGCTCGAGGTGGAGGGGGTGGGGGATGAGCCGGTGCACGCGGTGTTCATCCGGGCTCCGGTGGTCGAGCGAGCCGGGCCCGAGGTCGAGGTGCTGGCCACCCTGCCCCCCTCGTTGCACGGGGCCGATGCGGTCGGTGGGCACCCAGTGGTGTGCCGACAGGGCGCGGTGCTGGTCACCTCGTTCCACCCCGAGCTGACAGGTGACCGTAGGCTTCATCAGTTGTTCGTGGCCATGACCAAAGAGAAGAGGCGCTAGTCGATGTCGGGACACTCCAAGTGGGCGACCACCAAGCATCAGAAGGGCGCCAAGGACGCGGCCCGGGCCAAGGTCTTCGCCAAGATCATCCGCCAGGTCGAAGTGGCCGCCCGCGAGGGCGGGAGTGACATGACCGCCAACGCCAGCCTCCGCACCATGTACGCCAAGGCACGCGACTCCTCGGTGCCCATCGACACCATCGAACGGGCCATCAAGCGGGGCTCGGGGGAGCTCGAGGGTGTGCGCTACGAGTCGATCAACTACGAGGGCTACGCACCGGCGGGTGTGGCGGTCATCGTGGAGTGCCTGTCCGACAACCGCAATCGGACCGGTTCGGAGATCCGCAACCTGTTCAACAAGAGCGGCGGGACCATGTCCGAGCCGGGCGCGGTCAGCTGGCAGTTCGAACGCAAGGGCGTGATCGCGGTGCCGCGCACCTTCGACGAGGAGCGGGTGCTCGAGGTGGTCATGGAGGCCGGCGCCGAGGACCTGTCCGACGAAGGCGAGCAGTGGTTGGTGACCAGCGCACCGGCCGAACTCATGGCTGTGCACACTGCCCTCGAGGACGCCGGGCTGGAACCGGGGACGTCCGAGCTGTCCATGGTCCCGACCTCCACCGTCGAGGTGGCCGCCGAATCGGAGGCGAAGAAGGTGCTGCGGCTGATCGAGGCGCTCGACGACCACGACGACGTGCAGAACGTCTACGCCAACTTCGACATCCCCGATGCGGTCATGGCCGCCTACGAGGGGTGAACCGGATCGTCGCGGTCCCACCCCTCCCCGGTGGGGCGAGGTAGCATCGAACGCATGTTCGTCCTTGGGGTTGACCCCGGCCTGTCGCGTTGCGGGTACGGGGTGGTGACCCGGCGTGGCAGCGCGCTCGCCGCGGTGGCCGGCGGGGTGATCTCCACCGAGCCCACGGTGCCGCTGCCCGACCGACTGCGCACCCTGGCCGAGGAGCTTCGGGCGTTGGTGGCCGAGTTCAAGCCGGATGCCGTGGTGGTGGAGCGAGTCTTCTTCCAGGTGAACGTCCGTACCGCCATGGCCACCGGCCAGGCTGCCGGCGTGGCGCTCCTGGCCGCGTCGGAGGCCGGGTGCGAGGTCGCCCAGTACACGTCGAACGAGGTCAAGCAGGCACTGGTCGGGTACGGCGGGGCCACCAAGGACCAGGTCCAGCGCATGGTGGCCTCGGTGCTCGGCCTGGCCGAACCGCCACGCCCTCCAGACGTGGCCGACGCCCTGGCCCTCGCCGCTTGCCACCTGACCACCCAACCGCTCAGGCGGGCGGTGGCAGCGGCCACCGGGGAGCCGGCGTGATCGGCTCGCTGCGGGGCGTCTTGGTCGACCGGCCCGCTCCCGGTGAACTCATCGTGGAGGTGGGGGGTGTGGGCTACCGGGCGTCGGTGCCGAACTCGTTGCTGGCCACCCTCGGCGGTCAGGGCAGTGAGGTCTTCCTCCACGTGCACACCCACGTCCGCGAGGACGCCATCGTCCTCTACGGCTTCGCCCATGCCGACGAGCGGCGATGCTTCGAGGCGCTGCTCGGGGCCCACGGGGTGGGCCCGTCGTTGGCACTGGCCATCCTGTCGTCGATGTCGCCGGCAGCCCTCTCCACCGCCGTGCTGGAAGACGACGTCGACACCCTCTGCACGGTGCCCGGCGTGGGGAAGAAGACCGCGGCGCGGCTGTTGTTGGAGCTGAAGGCCCGTCTCGACCTCCCGTCACTGGACGGGGCGGGCGCGGTCAGCTCCCCGGGCGGCTCTCCCCGGGCCGAGGCCCGCGCCGCTCTGGTCGAACTCGGCTACGCACCGGACGAGATCCGCACCGCCCTCGAATCGGTTGGGGAGGATGGGTCGGTGGAGGAGATGGTCCGCACCGCCCTGCGCGAACTGGCGCGCAGCCGATGAGTCCCGAGGCCAGGCGTGAAGTCCTGTCGGTGGCGGAGGGAGCGGTCGAGGCGGTGGCCGGAGAGGACATCGTCGCCGACGGTCCCGACGGCGACGCCGGATCCTCAGGCGCACGACGACCGGTCGATCCCGGGGCGGCACCCGCCGAAGAGGCCGAGGACGCCGGGCTGCGTCCCCGGTCCCTGGGGGAATTCGTCGGCCAGGGGCAGCTCACCGAGCACCTGCAGATCGTCATCGAGGCGGCACTGAAGCGGAACCAGGCGGTCGACCATCTGCTCTTCGCCGGCCCCCCGGGTCTGGGCAAGACCTCGCTGGCCGGCATCGTCGCCGCCGAAATGGGCGTCGGTCTGCGGATCACCGCCGGTCCGGTGCTGGTGCGAGCCGGAGACCTGGCCGCGCTCCTCACCGACCTGCAGGAGGGCGACGTCCTGTTCATCGATGAGATCCACCGGCTCCACCGCTCGGTGGAGGAGATCCTCTATCCGGCCATGGAGGACTTCAAGCTGGACATCCTGATCGGCAAGGGCCCGACGGCGCGGAGCATCCGACTCGACCTGCCGCGGTTCACCCTGGTGGGGGCCACCACCCGCACCGGACTGGTGGCCGGTCCCCTGCGGGACCGGTTCGGGTTCGTCGGGCGGCTCGATCTCTACGATGTCGACGACCTGCAAGCCATCGTCACCCGATCGGCCGACATCCTCGGCGTGCCCATCGACACCGATGGCGCCCGTCGGATCGCCGAGCGCTCGCGGGGCACTCCCCGCATCGCCAACCGGCTGTTGCGGCGGGTGAGGGACTTCGTGGAGGTCCGGGCCGAGGGGAACATCACCTCGGCAGCCGCCGTGGACGGCCTCGAGGTCTTCGGCGTGGACCAGTTGGGCCTCGACAAGGTGGATCGCGCCATCCTCGACGTGCTCTGTCGGCGGTTCCCCGGGCGGCCGGTTGGTCTGACCACCCTGGCCCAGTGCGTCGGTGAGGAGCCCGACACCATCGAGGACGCCTATGAGCCCTACCTCCTCCAACAGGGGCTGCTGCAGCGCACCAGCCGGGGCCGGGTGGCCGCGCCGCGGGCCTGGGCGCACCTCGGCCTCACCCCGGTCGAGCCCACCCTGCTCTGACCTGGTGGAGACCCGTCCGATCACCTCGGGCGTCCCCATGGACGCCTACGACTACGGCCTGCCCGAGTCGGCCATCGCCCAGAAGCCGGTCGAGCCCAGGAGCTCGGCCCGGCTGCTTGTCGGACCCGGTGTCCACGGCAACCAGACCGTCGAACATCTGACCATGGGCGACCTCCCGTCCCTGCTGGAACCGGGCGACGTCCTGGTGGTCAACGACACCCGGGTGCTCAGCGCCCGGCTCCATCTGACCAAGGCCACCGGCGGCACCGCCGAGGTACTGCTGCTGGAGCCGACCTCGCCGGGGTCGTCGACCTGGGAGGCGCTGGTCCGCCCGGGCCGTCGGCTGCCTGCGCCCACCCTGCTCTTCGACGACCCGGACGCTCCGCCGGTGGTCGAGGTCGGTGAGCCCCTCGGCGGCGAGGAGGACGGCCGTCGACTGGTCCGACTGCTGGACCCGGCGGTGGTGGAGCGCTCGGGTGAGGTCCCGCTCCCGCCCTACATCCACGATCCCCTCGGTGATCCCGAGCGGTACCAGACCGTCTACGCCACCTCGCGCCCACTGGGTGACCGGTCGAGCGCTGCTCCCACCGCCGGCCTCCACCTCACCCCCGACGTGCTCGAGGCCTGTCGTGACGCGGGAGCCACCATCGCCCGACTCGACCTGGCCATCGGCCTCGACACCTTCCGGCCGATCACCGCCGACACCGCCGAGGAGCACGTGATCCACTCCGAGCGGTACTCGGTGCCGGCGACGACCATGGCCGCCTGCACCGCGGCGACGAGGGTGGTGGCGGTCGGCACTACCACGGTGCGCGCCCTCGAGTCGGCCGCGGCCACAGGAGCCCTGACCGGGCGGACCAGGCTGTACATCCACGGGCAGTTCCCGTTCCGGGTGGTCGACCTGTTGGTCACCAACTTCCATCTACCCCGGTCCAGCCTCCTCTTGTTGGTGGAGGCGTTCTGCGGGCCGATGTGGCGTGACCTCTACGCCACCGCCCTCCACGAGCACTACCGGTTCCTGTCCTTCGGCGACGCCATGGTGGTGGCCCGCTCCGGCCCGAAGCACCCCCTGCCGTGAGCGCCGTCCGGCTGGAGATCACCGCCACCGACGGGGCAGCCCGAACCGGGGTGGTCCACACGGCGCGGGGTTCCTATGCGGTGCCGACCTTCATGCCGGTGGGCACCCGCGGGGCGGTCAAGGCACTGGACAGCGCCGATCTCGACGCACTGGGTGCCGAAGTGGTGCTGGCCAACACCTACCACCTGATGCTTCGTCCGGGTGCAGACGTGGTGGCCCGACTCGGCGGGCTGCACCGGTTCACCGGATGGGAGGGTCACACCCTGACCGACTCGGGGGGGTACCAGGTCCACTCGCTGCGGCCCTCGGTCGACGACGACGGGGTGACCTTCTCCTCGGTCTACGACGGGGCCAAGGTGCGGCTCACCCCGGAATCCGCGGTCGAGGCCCAAGGCCTGATCGGTGCGGACATCCAGATGGTCCTCGACGTCTGCGCCACCCTCCCGGCCGAACCCGACGTCCTCCGCACCGCCGTGGAGCGGACTGCGGCCTGGGCCGAGCGCGCCCGTGACCGCCACCGCACGCTCGAGGCGAGACCGGAAGGGCAGGCCCTATTCGGGATCGTCCAGGGTGGCACCGATTCGGTCCTCCGCGTGGAGAGCGCCCTGCGGACGGTGGCGCTGGACTTCGACGGGTACGGCATCGGGGGCCTGTCGGTGGGGGAGCCACGACCGGCCATGCTCGAGGCCCTGGCCGCCACCACGCCCCACCTCCCGGTGGATCGGGTCCGGTACCTGATGGGGGTGGGCGATCCGGTGGGGATGATGGAAGCGGTGGCTCTCGGAGTGGACCAGTTCGACTGCGTGGCCCCCACCCGGATGGCCCGGCACGGCTCGATCTTGACCAGCGGGGGTCGGATGAACCTCCGCAACGCCCGCTACGTGGCCGATGACGGCCCGCTCGATACTGTCTGTGCCTGCTCCACCTGCGCCCGCTGGTCGAGGGGCTACCTCCGCCACCTCCTGGGCGTGGGGGAGCCGACCGCCTGGCGGCTGCTGAGTGTGCACAACCTGTCGTTCATCCTCGCTCTGCTGGCCGAGACCCGAAGCGCCATCGCCGCCGGTACCTTCGATGCACTGCGCTCCCGCACGGCGGTCATCTGGGGGGCGTGAGCAGGTCGACCGGGTGGCGGCGATGGCGGGGGCGATGGCGGAGCGGGGGCCGGGCGGCACCAGGTCCGGGTGGGGCTGGGCTACAGTCGGTCCGCTGTGGCCACCCCTGACCTCTCCCCCGACCGCCGATGACCGGCGCCCTCACGGCACTTTCGCCGTTGCTGGCCGCAGCGGCGGCCAAGCCCAAGTCGAGCGGCAGCCCGATCCTGTTGATCTTCATCGTCATCGGCGCCGCCTTCTACTTCCTGATCTACCGTCCCCAGCAGCGCAAGGCCAAGGCGCTCCGGGAGCAGGTCAATACGTTCGAGGTCGGGGACGAAGTCCTGACCGCCGGGGGCATCGTGGGCTATGTCATCGAGATCGACGGGGACCGGGTCACGCTCGAGACCAGCGTGGGCGCCTCCTTCGTGGTGATGAGGCAGTACGTGCTCCGAAAGCTCGAAGAGCCGGTGGACGAGGGCGACGAGGACGAGGCCCACGACGAACATGCCGACGAGTACGAGCACGAGGGTGATCACGACGAGGCCGACAGCGAGTCGGAGCCGGGCGCATCCGACGAGCACGACGGAGCCGAAGGGCAGGGCGACACCCTTCCGGAGGACCACGAGCCCACCAACGGAGCCAGCGGTCCGACCGGCAAGCGCCCGTCGACCGACGGCAGCGATGATTCCGGTGGTCGTGGTGTCGACGGTCCACCGATCATCTGATCCTTCATGAAGAAGAAGCGCTCCCTGTGGATCAGTCTTCTCTCGGTGGTGGCCATCGCGGTCATCGCGCTGAGCGCCACCCTCGCCGCCGGATGGTCCCCGAAGCTCGGTCTGGACCTCGACGGCGGCCTGGCCGTCGTCTACCAGACGCATAAGCCGGTCAGCCCGGCGCAGCTGGACACCATCGTCACCATCCTCAACGAGCGGGTCAACGCCGGAACCAGCGGTGCCACCGTGGACAGCCAGGGCAAGAACCAGATCTCCGTGTCCATCCCCGGGGTCAAGAACACCCAGAAGGTGCTGGCCACCCTGGGCAACACCGCCCAACTCTTCTTCCGGCCGGCCCTCTGTTACGCCCCACCGCTGACCCTGGCCAAGGGCAAGACGCTCTCCCTCGGACCCCTCCCCACCTGTGCGGCCGCTTCGGCGTTGACCGCAGCCAACCTGGCGGTCAACACCACTTCCGGCCAGGCCACCAACAATCCGCCCGAGGACCCCCAGTTCGCCACCTTTCCGCCGACCCCGTCCACCAGTGACGAGAAGAACGCCACGGTGCTGCTGCCCGGCACCAAGGCCAGCGGGTTCACCGCCCGGTACGTCCTCGGCCCGGCCGGGATGACCGGCACGGCGGTCAAGTCGGCGAACGCCCAGTTGAACACCGGGGTCTGGTCGGTCAACCTCAACCTGACGTCGGAAGGCGCCAAGCAGTGGGACACGCTGGCCCTACAGCAGTTCCACGCCATCATCGGCATCGACCTCGACGGCCAGGTCATCTCCGCCCCGATCACCCTGCCCGGCCAGTCCAGCTTCACCTCGTTCAACGGCAAGGTCCAGATCTCCGGCAGCTTCACCGAGGACCAGGCCAAGACGCTGGCCACCCAGTTCACCTTCGGGGCCCTGCCGGTGAAGCTCGACCGCCTCACCGTGCAGACCGTGTCCCCCACGCTGGGCAAGGCCTCGCTGCAGGCGGGGCTCATCTCCGGCCTGGCCGGACTGCTCCTGGTCATGCTCTACATGATCTTCTACTACCGCCTCCTCGGCGTGGTGGTGGTGGCCGGACTGGCGGTCACCGGCGGGGCCCTGTGGGCGATCATCGCCATCATGGGCCAGACCCTCGGCACCACCATCGACCTGGCCGGCATCATCGGCATCATCGTGTCGGTGGGTATCACCGTTGACTCCTATATCGTCTATTTCGAACGCCTGAAGGACGAGACGCGCAGCGGAAGGACGGTCCGCAGCAGCGTGGACAAGGGGTTCGTGAGCGCCTTCCGCACCGTGCTGGCCGCTGACGCGGTGTCGCTGCTCGGCGCGGTCATCTTGTACTTCATCTCGGTGGGCCCGGTGAAGGGCTTCGCCCTGTTCCTCGGGATCTCCACCATCCTCGACGTGGTGCTCACCTACTACTTCACCCGGCCGTTCGTGATCCTGCTGGGCCAGAGTCGCAGCGGCACCGAGACGAGCGGCATGAGCATGGCCAGCGGCCTCGGCGTCACCACCGGAGTGCCCTCATGACCCCTCCCGACCGCACGACGGGCGACGACCCGGGCCACTCCGAATCCGAAGAGGCATCCGTCGAACTCGAAGAGGCGTTCGAGGAGGAGCTCGAGTACGCAGCCGAGGAGCTGGAGGCCGAGGACGTCGGTGAGAAGCGCCACGGCCTGTTCACCCGGCTCTACCGGGGGGAGACCTCGTTCGACTTCATCGGGAACCGCAGGTGGTGGTTCGGCGTCTCCGCACTGATCATCCTGCTCGGGCTGGTCTCGCTCGGCACCCGCGGCCTCAACCTGGGCATCGACTTCAAGGGAGGCCAGTCCTGGCTGGTCCCGTCCCAGACCCTCACCGTGGCTGAGGCGACCTCGGCGGTGGAGGCGGCGGGGATCCCGCAGCCCACCGTGGTCCAGCTGACCAACCAGGTCAATCACACCAAGCAGATCCAGGTCCAGGCGGACCTCAACTCCAAGCCGGTGGAGCAGCGCACCGCCATCGAAAACAAGGTCCAGGACGCACTGGCCAAGGCGGCCCACACCTCACCCAACAACGTCAACTTCAACGACGTGGGACCGACCTGGGGTGGGCAGGTCACCTCCAAGGCCATCGAAGCCCTGATCATCTTCTTCATCGCCGTCACCCTCTACATCTCTGTCCGGTTCGAGTTCAAGATGGCGGTGGCCGCCCTGGTGGCGGTGGTCCACGACATCCTGGTCACCGTGGGCATCTACTCGCTCACCGGGTTCCAGGTGAGTCCGGACACGGTGATCGCCGTGCTCACCGTCCTGGGGTATTCCCTGTACGACACCGTGGTGGTGTTCGACCGAATACGGGAGAACGCCAAGGGCCTCGGCGCCTCCGGGCGGATCACGTACTCCGACATGGTCAACCTTTCCATGAACCAGACCCTGGCCCGGTCGATCAACACCTCGTTGGTGGCGATCATCCCGGTGCTGTCGGTACTGGTGGTCGGATCGTTTGTGTTGGGAGCGACCTCGCTGCAGGACTTCGGTCTGGCCCTGGTGATCGGTCTCACCAGCGGTGCGTACTCGTCGATCTTCATCGCTTCTCCTCTGCTCGCCTACATGAAGGAGCGCGAGCCCCGCTACACGACCATTCGCCAGCGCCTCGAACAGCGGGGGGACCGCGCCGCCGCCCTCACCCCGGCCGCCGCCGCAGCCATGGCCGGTGCCATCGGCGGTGGACGGAGCACCAACCGGGCCCGTTCGCAGACCAGCGGGGTCATCCGTCCGGGCGCAGCCTCGTCGGCCAAGCGCTCCGGGGTGTCGGGCTCGGCGGCCAAGAGCGGCGGGAAGGCGGCCTCGCCGTCGGGCGGCGGGGGAACCGCCAGGTCCTCGACCGGCGGGAGCCCGCCGTCGTCGGGTTCGACCCGCCCCGGTGGGAACCGACCACCTCCCCGTCCCCGCAAGGGCAAGGGGAACAAGGGCGGCAAGGGCAAGCGTCGCTGAGCGTCCCCGGGGCCGGCTGTCGGGTCGTGCCCTGGTCGTGCCCTGGTCGTGCGCCCTGGTTGTGCCTGGTGACGGCGTCCTGACGTGGTTCGGTCGGCCCCGGTGCCGGTGAGCAGTCCTGCCGGCACGAAGGAAGTTCCGATTTCATACCAATCGAATGTTCTCCGGAATTCCACCACGCCGAAGGAGGGTCCCGGTGGCACCGCACCCGGTACGCGGAGCGCGGCAACCCTCGCCACCAGCCCATTCGGGCCCATGGACCACATCGGGCCGCCACCCAGAAGTACCGGTACCGACGGTCCGACAGGTACCGTATAGACATGGCTTTGGCCACACCAGTCCCCGCTGAGGGGACCGCGACCGTCGGCGACGAGCACTTCGCCGGCTCGTCGCTGCCCGCCGATCTGGCCAATCTGATGGTTCCGGTGATCGAAGCCTTCCTCCGCCGGCACCCCGGGGACGACACGTCGATGATCGTCCGGGCCGCGGAGACCGCCACCGTGGCCCACGCCGGCCAGCTCCGGCGCTCCGGCGAGCCCTACATCATCCACCCGATCGCCGTGGCCGGAATCGTCGCCGACCTGGGCCTGGACGCCCAGACGGTGGCGGCCGCCCTCCTCCACGACGCCGTGGAGGACACCGGAGTGACCACTGAGGTCATCGAACGGGACTTCGGGGCCGCCGTGGCCCTCATCGTCGAGGGGGTGACCAAGCTCGACCGGCTGCAGTTCGACTCCAAGGAGGCCCAGCAGGCCGCCACCGTGCGCAAGATGCTGGTGGCGATGGCCAACGACTGGCGCGTCCTGATCATCAAGCTGGCCGATCGGCTCCACAACATGCGGACCCTGTCGGTCATGCCCGAGTGGAAGCAGCGCCGCACTGCTCAAGAGACGCTGGACATCTACGCCCCCCTGGCCCACCGGTTGGGCATCCAGGAGGTCAAGTGGCAGTTGGAGGACCTGGCCTTCGCCACACTCCACGCCAAGCGGTACGCCGAGATCGAGCAGATGGTGGCCAGCCGGGCACCGTTGCGCGACGAGTTCCTGGCCCGGGTGCTGGTGTCGGTGCGTGAGCGCCTTGGAGCCTCCGGGGTGAACGCCGAAGTGACCGGTCGCCCGAAGCACCTGTGGAGCATCTACGAGAAGATGGTGGTGCGGGGCAAGGAGTTCGACGACCTCTACGACCTGGTGGGCATCCGGGTGATCGTCGAGTCCGAACGGGACTGCTGGGCGGCCCTGGGTTCGATCCACGCCATCTGGCCACCCGTGCAGGGCCGGTTCAAGGACTACATCAACTCGCCGAAGTTCAACCTGTACCAGTCGCTGCACACCACGGTCATCGGACTCGACGGCAAGCCCATCGAGGTCCAGGTCCGGACGCACGAGATGCACCGACGGGCCGAGTACGGCATCGCCGCCCACTGGGGCTACAAGGAGAATCCCGCCCGCACCGACCGCCACCAGGCCGCCGGCAAGGCGGCAAAGGAGCTGGGCACCGGCACCAAGGCCCGCCCAGACAAGACAGACAAGACGGACAGGGCGGACAGGGCCAAGGCATCGGCGTCCGAGGGGAACAGAAAGGGCTCGTCGATGACGGCGGCCCAACGGGCGGAGATGGCCGAGCGCGACCGCCGGGCCGAGCGGCTCGCTCTGGCCAAGGAGACCTCGTCGACCACCGCCGAGATCGAGTGGATGCAGCGGATCGTCGACTTCCAGAACGAGACCACCGACCCCATCGAGTTCCTCGAGGCGCTCAAGCTCGACCTCGAAGAGGACGAGGTCTACGTCTTCACGCCGAAGGGCAAGGTCATCGCCCTCACCGCCAATGCCACGCCGGTCGACTTCGCCTACTCCATCCACACCGAGGTCGGTCACCGGTGCATCGGGGCCAAGGTCAACGGTCGCCTGGTCCCCCTCGACACCCGCCTCAGCTCGGCCGACACCGTGGAGATCTTCACGTCCAAGGCGCCGACGGCGGGTCCCTCCCGCGACTGGCTGGGCATGGTCGCCTCGTCGAGGGCCCGGACCAAGATCCGACAGTGGTTCTCGCGCGAGCGGCGTGAGGACGCCATCGAGGTCGGACGGGAGGAGTTGATCAAGGAGCTCCGGCGCGAGGGCCTGCCCGTGCAGAAGCTGACCTCCGATCATGCACTGACCGACGTGGCCGCCACCATGAACTACGCCGATCTCGACGCCCTCCACGCCGCCATCGGCGACAACCGGGTGTCGGCCCGGGCGGTGGCCCAGCGGATCCTTCGGGATCTCCGCGGGGGCGCCTACGAGGCCCAGCTGCCGGTCACCGCTCGCCAGCAACCGACCGCCCCCAAGCCGGGCCGCGGTTCGGCCGTCGGCGTCTACGTCGAAGGTCTCGATGACTTGATGGTGCGCCTGTCCCGGTGTTGCACGCCGGTGCCCGGCGACGAGATCATCGGCTTCGTCACCCGTGGACGTGGGGTGTCGGTACACCGGGCCGACTGTGCCAATGCCGCCTCGCTGGCCAGTCGCTCCCGCGAGCGCCTGATCGAGGTGGAGTGGGACCACCGTTCGTCCGGCGTCTTCGTGGCCACCATCGAGGTGGTGGCCATCGACCGGTCCCGCCTGCTCACCGATGTGACCAAGGTGGTGTCCGAGCACCACCTCAACATCGTCAGCGCCAACACCCAGACCGATCCCGATCGCATCAGCCGGATGCGGTTCGACGTCGAGTTGGCCGACCCGGGGCACCTCGAGTCGGTGCTGAACCTGATCCGCCACCTCGATGCGGTCTACGACGTCTACCGCATCCTCCCGGGCAAGAAGGACTGAGCACCGATGGCCGACGACACCATGGCGGCGCGCGCCCCGAGTGGCACCCACGACGTGCTCTGGCCCGAGTCCTACCGGTGGGAGGTGCTGTTGGCCGCCTTCGCCGCGCACGTGGAGGTGGCCGGGTACGGGTTGGCCCACACTCCGATCTTCGAGGACGCCCGGGTGTTCCGGCGGGGGATCGGCGACGGCAGCGATGTGGTGGGCAAGGAGATGTACGAGTTCGAGGACCGCGGCGGCCGTGCTCTCGCCCTCCGGCCGGAGGGCACCGCACCCATGGTGCGCGCCTACGTCCAACACCGCCCCGCCCTGCCGTGGAAGGCGTGGTACGCCACGCCGGCGTTCCGCTACGAACGTCCCCAGGCCGGCCGGTACCGACAGCACCACCAGCTCGGCGTGGAGGCCCTCGGACCCGAGGACGCCGATCTCGATGTCGAAGTGGTGTCCCTGGCCGACTCGTTCTTCCGTTCTCTGGGCCTGGCCTCCTTTGGCCTGCGGATCAACTCGATGGGCGACGGCGAGTGCCGACCGGCGTACATCGAGCAGCTGCGCACCTATCTCGACCAGCGACGGGACCAGCTGTGTCCCGAGCATGGTGCCCGGCTCGACGCCAACCCGCTCCGGGCCCTCGACTGCAAGCGGCCGGCCTGTCGCCGGGCCACCGAGGGTGCGCCCGCCCTGGCCGACCATCTGTGCGAGCCGTGCCGGGCCCACTTCGACCGGGTCCGGGCCGGGCTCGACGTGCTCGGTGTCCCGTTCCAGATCGACCACCGGCTGGTCCGCGGGTTCGACTACTACACCCGGACCACGTTCGAGTTCTCCTCCGAGGCGCTCGAGTCGGCACAGAACGGCATCGGCGGCGGTGGCCGGTACGACGGACTGGTGGAGATGCTGGGCGGCCCGCCCACGCCGGGGATCGGCTTCGGGATCGGAATCGAACGACTCCTGCTGGCCTGCGACGCCGAGGGGGTCTTCGTGGCGACACCGCCCGCACTGGACGCCTTCGTGGTGGATGTGGCCGGAGGGGAGTCGGGCCGGGACCTCACCGCCGCGTTGCGGAGCGCCGGGTTGCGTGCCGACCGGGCCTTCGACGGTCGTTCCATGAAGTCCCAGCTGAAGGCGGCCGACCGCTCCGGGGCCCGGGTGGCTCTCATCGTGGGCGCCGACGAGCTCGCCGCCGGGACGGTGACGCTGCGGCCCCTCCGCCACAGCGGCGGTCAGGAGACCGTCTCGGTCGCCGACGTGGTCGAGGCGGTGCGTTCAGGCGCCCTACTCGGTGCAGGACCATCCGGATCCGTGGGCTCCATCGGGGCAACCGCCACCGACCCGGCTGCGTCCGGCCCGGTCGGTCCGTGACCGGGCGAACCCCGCCCTACTGTGTCGGTGGTCCCCTCGTCGTGCCCACCACCCGAAAGGAATCGTCGTGACCGTCGTCCCAGCCTCGGCTCAAGCCACCTCGATGCGCTCCCACCTGTGCGGGTCGCTGCGCAGCGAGGACATCGGATCGACGGTGACGGTCTGTGGGTGGGTGGCCAAGCGTCGCGAGCACGGTGAGCACCTGGCCTTCGTCGACCTGCGGGACCACACCGGCATCATCCAGTGCGTGATCCCCGGCACCGTCGACGTCCGCAGCGAGTACGTGGTCGCCGTCGAGGGCGTGGTGCGGCCCCGTCCCGAGGGGACGGTCAACGCGGAGCTGCCCACCGGCGAGGTGGAACTGGGGGAGTGCACGGTCACCCTCCTCAACGCGGCCGAGCCTCCCCCCTTCGCCGTCGACGACCGGGTGGAGGTGGACGAAGGCATCCGCCTCAAGCACCGGTTCGTGGATCTGCGCCGTCCGCGCATGCAGTCCAACCTCCGCCTCCGGGCGGTGGTGAACGGTGCCCTGCGGTCGGCCATGGACGCCCAGGGATTCGTCGAGGTGGAGACGCCGCTGCTGTGGGCACCCACGCCAGAGGGGGCCCGGGAGTTCACCGTGCCCAGCCGGCTGAGCCCCGGCACCTGCTACGTCCTCCCCCAGAGCCCCCAGCTGGCCAAGCAGCTGCTGATGGTGGCCGGGGTCGACCGCTACTACCAGATCGCCCGCTGCCTGCGGGACGAGGACCTGCGGGCCGACCGGCAGTTCGAGTTCTCGCAGCTGGACGTGGAAGCGTCCTTCGTCACCCAGGAGGACGTGCTGTCCTTCGTGTCCGAGGCGGTGCTCGACGCGGCCGAGGCGGCTACCGGCGAGCGTCCCGGAGAGATCCCGCGGATGACCTGGGCCGAGGCCATCGACCGCTACGGATCGGACAAGCCGGACATCCGCTTCGGCATGGAGCTGATCGATCTCTCGCCGCTGTTCGCAGGCACCGAGGTCAAGGCGTTCGGTGCGCCGTGCGTGAAGGCCCTGGTGCTGGTGGACGGGGCGGGCCTCAGCCGGTCCAAGCTCGACAGCCTGACCGACCGGGCCAAGAAGCTGGGGGCGAAGGGGCTGGCCTGGTTCCGGGTGACGGCGGGCGAGAGGGGCGGCCTGGCCCTCGATTCACCACTCGACCGGTTCCTGTCCGACGAGGAACGGTCGGGACTGCTGTCGACCACCGGGGCGACCGAGGGGGACCTGGTCCTGGTGGTGGCCGACCAGTACCGACTGGCCTGCACCGTGCTCGGTCATCTCCGGCTCGACCTCGGGGGGAGACCGGTCGGCGAGGGGCCCTACCGGTACCTGTGGGTGGTCGACTTCCCCATGTTCGACGGGGTGGATGATGCCGGTCATCCGGTCTCCGCCCACCATCCCTTCACCATGCCCCACCCCGACGACCTGGACCGGCTCGAGTCCGACCCCGCCTCGGTGCGATCGCAATCCTACGACCTGGTGCTGAACGGGTGGGAGCTCGGCTCGGGGAGCGTCCGGATCCACCGGGGTGACATCCAGAGCCGGGTCTTCGCCGTGCTCGGTATCGACGAGGAGGAGGCGCACTCCCGATTCGGGTTCCTGCTCGGGGCATTCCGCTACGGGGCGCCACCCCACGCCGGGTTCGCCGTGGGCATCGACCGGCTGGTGGCCATCTTCGCCGGGGAGGACTCGATACGCGAGGTGATCGCCTTCCCGAAGACGCAGTCCGGCTCGGACCCGATGACCGGAGCACCCAAGGCGGTCGCCCCCGGCGTCCTCGCCGATCTGGGCCTCCGGGTCATCCCACCGAAGGACTGACCGGAACCCCATGGCCGGTGACGACCTCTTCTCCGGGGCGGCCGAGGAACGGCTGGCGTCGAGAGCACCCCTGGCGGCGCGGCTGCGGCCGCACACCCTGGACGAGATCATCGGCCAGCAACACCTGGTGGGACCGGGAGCGCCCCTCCGGGCCCTCATCGAGGCGGACCGGCTCACCTCGGCCATCTTGTGGGGACCGCCGGGCACCGGCAAGACCACCCTGGCCACGGTGGTGGCCACCGCCACCGCCAAGCACTTCGTCCCGCTGTCGGCGGTCACCGCCGGCGTGAAGGACGTCCGCGACGTGGTCGAGGGGGCACGACGCCTGCTCGGCGAGCAGGGCCGGGGGACCATCCTCTTCCTGGACGAGGTCCACCGTTTCAACCGGTCCCAGCAGGACGCCCTGCTCCCGTCGGTGGAAGAGGGACTGCTGGTGCTGATCGGCGCCACCACCGAAAACCCCTTCTTCGAGGTCAATGCACCCCTCTTGTCCCGGTCCACCCTGTGGCGTCTCGAACCGCTCTCCCTCGAGGAGCTGGAGTCGGTGGTGGCCCGAGGGCTCCAAGCCGAGGACTCCAGTGCCGAACCCGACGCGGTGGCCGCCCTGGTCGGGCTGGCCGATGGTGACGCCCGGGCCGTGCTCACCACGTTGGAGGTGGCGGTGGCCCTGGCCGGCTCCGAGCCGGTCACCCTGGGCGACGTGGAGCGGGCCCGGCACTCGCGTTTGCACCACTACGGGGAGGACGACCACTACGACCAGGTGAGCGCCCTGATCAAGTCGGTCCGGGGTTCCGACCCCGACGCCGGCCTGTACTGGTTGGCCCGGATGCTCGAGTCGGGCGAGGACGCCCGGTTCATCGCCCGACGTCTGGTCATCCTGGCCAGCGAGGACGTGGGGGAGGCCGACCCTCTCGCCCTGGTGGTGGCCGACGCCGCCGCCCGGGCCGTGGAGTTCGTCGGGCTGCCCGAGGCCCAGCTCAACCTGGCCCAGGCGGTGGTCCACCTGGCCACGGCACCCAAGTCGAACCGGGTGACGGTGGCCCTCGGCCTGGCCCAGCGGGACGTCCGCGACGGTCCGCGGGGGGACGTGCCCGCCCACCTCCGCGACGCCCACTACCGGAGTGCCTCGACCATCGGACACGGGGAGGGCTACGTGTACCCGCACGACCGACCCGATGCCTGGGCCGACCAGCAGTACCGACCGGCGGCAGTGGCCGGCAACCGGTACTACGAGCCCAGCGACCGTGGTCACGAGGCGGTGGTCGCCGAACGGCTGCGGCGCTGGCGGCAGCCCGAGACGGAAGAATTGCCGCCTGGTGACGGACAAGACGACGATGCATAGGCCAGACTGTCCCTCATGAGCAAGCGACGAGGGGGGCTTGCGCTGGTCGTCGCGCTGGCATCGATGGGCTGCGTGCTCGCCACCACCGTGGCCGGACCGGCAGGTGCCTCCACGGCGGGCCCCGGGCCCGACGCCCACGTCCGAGTCGGCGGCCGAGCGCCGGTCCTCCCGTTCGGGGCGGTGGTGACCGGCCCCTCCGACGGAGCGGCCACCGTCACGGCCGACCTGGCGTTGAAACCTCGTGACCAGAGCGCCCTCGATGCGTTCGTGAGTGCCGTCTCGACGCCCGGCTCGCCCCAGTACCACCAGTACCTGAAGGCCGGACAGTTCGGGCCTCTCTTCGGGCCGGCGGCCTCGACCATCGCCTCGGCCCGCAGCTGGTTGGCGTCGAGCGGGCTCCAGGTCGGCACCACGTCGCCGGACGGCCTGTTGATCCCCGCCACCGGCACGGTGTCCCAGATGGAGCGTGCGTTCAGCGTCTCGGTGGTGGACACCAGGCTGCGCAGTGGACGGGTGTCCCGCTATGTCGGGAGCGCACCGGCCGTGCCGTCCTCCCTGGTCGCCTCGGTGCAGGGCGTCATCGGACTGAGCTCGGTGGCCCAGCCCGAACCCCAGATCGTCAAGGGTCCGCCGACGGCCGGCACCGGAACGGGCTCCACCTCGGGTGGCGGGGCGTCGGGAACCACTGCTCCGGCACCGCATGCCGCCACCGCTACCCCGCACGTCGGGCCGGGTTCATGCCCGTCGGCGAACACCGTCGCCAGCCGCAACGGCGGCTACACCGCCAACCAGCTCGCCGCCACCTACGGGCTGAGCACGTTGTACGGGCAGGGCCACGACGGCAGCGGCGTCACCATCGGCATCTATGAGCTCGAGCCGTTCAACGGTACCGACATTGCTGCGTACCAGACCTGTTACGGCCTGGCCGCCACCCCACCCACCAATGTTCCGGTGGCCGGGGGCGCCTCCGGTGGCCAATCCGGTGAGGCGGCCCTGGACATCGAGGATGTGGCCGGACTGGCCACCGGTGCCGCCATCCGTGTCTACAGCGGACCCCAGTCGGGCAACGGCCCGGTGGTCACCTACGACAGAATGGTTTCCGATGACATCGCCAAGGTCCTGACCACCAGTTGGGGCGTGTGCGAGCCGTTGATGGCCACCAGCCCAGGACAGCAGGCAGCCGAATCGGCCATCTTCGCCGAGGCGGCGGCCCAGGGGCAGAGCATGGTGGCCGCCTCCGGTGACTCGGGTTCGAGTGACTGCTACTTCCCGCCCTCGGAGACCGACTCCACGGTCACCGTCGACGACCCGGCCGACCAGCCCAACGTGACCGGCGTGGGCGGCACGTCGCTGCTCGGTTCCGGTCCCAACGAGACGGCCTGGAACGACTTCTACGGCGCAGGTGGGGGCGGAGTCTCCTCCGACTTCGCCGTGCCCTCCTGGCAGTACGGACCCGGCGTCGGATCGCCGGCGGCACTGACCCAGTGCAAGGCAGTGGGTCGTTCCAGCTGTCGCGAGGTACCCGACGTGGCCGCCTCCTCCGACCCGGCCCACGGCTATCCCATCTACTTCTCCGGATCGTGGGGCATCGTGGGTGGCACCAGCGCTGCATCGCCGCTGGTGGCGGCCGTCACCGCCGTCGTCGACCAGGGGCTCGGCGCCTCGGCCGGATTCCTCAATCCCACCCTCTACGGAGCCGGGACCTGTGCCACCTCACCGTTCAACGACGTGACGGCGGGCAACAACGCCCTCCTCGCCAGCAGCGCCGGGCGGTTCAGCGCCACCACCAACTACGACCTGGCCTCCGGGCTGGGTTCGGCCGACGCCGCCCGACTGGAGACCGCCCTCGCCACTCATCCGAGCTGTCCGGTGATCACCTCGGTACTCCCGACCAAGGGGGTCACCGCCGGTGGGGGCAAGGTGACCATCCTCGGGGCCAACTTCAGCGGTGCCACGACGGTGACCTTCGGGGGTGCCGGAGCTGCGCAGTTCACGGCGAACTCGGCCACCTCGATCACCGCCACCGTCCCTCCGGGTCCGGCATCCGGTGCCACCGTGGACGTCACCGTGCAAGGTCCGGCCGGGGTCAGTCGCCTGGTGCCGGCCGACCGGTACACCTATGCGCGACCCGGGTACTGGCTGGTGGCGTCCGACGGCGGCATCTTCACCTTCGGGCACACCGCCTTCCACGGTTCGACCGGGGCGATGCACCTCAACCAGCCGATCGTGGGCATGGCGGCCACCTCCGACGACCGGGGGTACTGGCTGGTGGCGTCCGACGGCGGCATCTTCACCTTCGGTGATGCGTCCTTCTACGGATC
>JADGOG010000151.1 GCA_017883065.1 Acidimicrobiales bacterium
CAGTGGGGAGTCGGAGTCGCAAGGGGGCTGCTGCAGGGGGTAGAGCTGGTCCTGCGCCTGGGCCAGCTCTACCAACTGCCTCAGCACCCAACTTGCCGCCTTTCAAGGCGGGCTCGGCGCCGACGGGGTCAGGCGGGAATGGGACCGGAGCCCACGCAGGGATCCGGGATGCGCAAGAGAACGGGTCAGCGACCTTCCAGCGGTTCTATGGGCATCGACAACACCGTGGCTGTTGAGGGAGTGTCGATGCCCGAGGAATTCCTGACGGCGAACGTCTCATCGAGCTACCCACAGACCCCTCATCGCAGATGGACCGGAATCGACCGGACACTCCGGACCAACGGTCACGACCCCGGCGACATGCCTCGAGCCTCCTTGGCGTAGCGAGCGGCCAATTGACGCGAGAAGCCGAACACCCTGGCGAGCTCGCCAATCGAGAGTCCTTCATCCAGCCCCAACTCGAAGATCCGCAGTCTCACCTGGTGGCGCGCCTCCTCGGCGGCCTTGAGAGCGTCGTTCATCGATCGCCGTATGTCGGCCGGGCCTATCGCCCCAAGGACCACTGAGACGTCTGCACCGCCCTTGGCCAGCTTCAGTGCACGGCGAACGGAGGTCTCCGTGGCTCGGGTACTCCGCCTCAGATCGGCGAGGGTCTCCAGCAGCCCCTCAACGAGCTCGATCGTGTGCTCTCGGCGCCTCTCGGTCGCCTTCCTGCTTGGCATTCATCACTCCTTCGAAGGGATGGGGGGCCGCCCGTGGACCGGTCCGTGGGGACCGGTCCCAGCGATTGGCGGAACTCCGCCGGCTCGGGGGTTGAGCCTCTATCGACACCGGACACAGACCAACTTGACTCCAAATTCTGTTACCAGAAGGTGCCTAACATACAGAACTCGAGAAGCTCCGAACCGTCCCACGGTTCGAGCCACTCCGCAAAGAAGCTCCCAGGCTCTCCCCGACCGGACGGTTCGTGGGTCAGGTGCCGGCAGACAACGACCACTCAGCGATCGAGGAGCCTGTCCAGCCCGACTCCCACCGGGCCGAATCGCGTCACCAGACGCCTTCGGGGAAAGACCCTGGTCATGAACTTTTGGGCCTCGTGGCGCATCCGCTGTCGAACCGAGATGCACCTGCTCGAGCAGGTCCACCGTGGCCGACAGGGAAGAATCCGATTGCTCGGGTGAGACGCCAACGACTCATCGAGCGCGTAATGTGCCATCCTCAACCAGGTGCACGTGACCTACCCGTTGACATCCGACGGTCCCGCTGACCTTGCCATCCGATCCATTCACTTTGGGGTGCCGACCACTTACTGCCTCTCGCCATCGGGGAGGATCATGGCCGGTTCATCGACCAACTGCACGCTGACTCGCTGCGAGCACTCCTCAAGGAGGCCGTTCATTCCTAGCTCAATCATCAACCGGACTTGGGGGCATCTTCCTCGGTCTGGAAGGCAGGGAGCATGACATCCCCCGGGTCGCCAGGGGGCGAAATCGCAACTGCTGACCAGGCCCGGCAATCCACAACTCGGCACCGTCGGGGCCTTCGCCCGGCGCTCGTGGTTGCCCTCGGCGTCATGGTCCTCTTGGCGGGTACCTTCGCATTCCTCGCCAATCGGCATCACGACCAACAGAGCCAGCTCATCAGAGTGTCGGGGATTCCCTCCTCCATCTCGACCCCGCTCGCCACACTCATGGCGCTCTCCCCCGTCCCTGCCAAGCCTGCACCTGACTTCACTCTCACCGACCAGAACGGCCGCACCCTCTCTCTCTCCAGCTTCAGAGGTCGCGCCGTTGTGCTGGAGTTCATGGACACCCACTGCACCGACATCTGCCCGATCATCTCCCAGGAGTTCATCGACGCCTATCGTCAGCTCGGCACTGCCGCGTCGCATGTCGTGTTCGTGGGAGTGAATGTGAACGGCTACCACGCCGCCGTTTCCGACGTGGCCGCATTCTCGCGAGAGCACCGGCTCAATACCATCCCTGACTGGCACTTCTTCACCGGGCAGGTCAGCGACCTCCACTCCGTCTGGAGCGACTACGGCATCGTGGTCCAAGCTCCCAATCCCACCGCCGACGTCGTCCACTCGTCGTTCACCTTCTTCATTGATCCCAATGGCAACGAGCGATATCTCGCCAATCCGACTGACGACCACACCGCCAGTGGCGCCGCCTACCTCCCGGCCGGCCCCCTTGCTTCGTGGGGGCGAGGCATTGCCCTCGTAGCACGCTCGCTGACCAGCTAGAGGGGTCCGTGCACGACGGCAAGACGACGAGGAGATCGACGTCGGATGCGAACGATGACGGAACCGGAAGCTCCATACCCGGGTTCGAACCCTTGAGACTCTCTGAGCCGAGAGAGGCTTCGGACGCATGCACCGCTTCGTTCAGTCCCGATCAACTCGGTCCGGCGATCGAGGGTTCTCGGATAGCGGAGCTGCGATCCCGACTTCGAGCTACGCCGAAGTGGCGTCTTGGATGAGGACCAGGAGTCCCACCCCATTCTGGCCCCTCACGCCAGCGAGCCCGCCTCCGAGTCGGACCAAGCGATCCGAACCCGAGAGGCGGGCTGCTGTTGTCTTCACGACCGTAAGTGACCGATCGGTCCACTGGTTCCCACGATGACGGGAGTCCGCCTGAGTAGGAACCTTTGTGTGCGGATCAGGGAAGGTGCAGAGACACCTGCGCGATCGGGAGTCCGAGCACGTCCTCGTCCGGGAGCCAGCCGTAGTCGGGCCCGCCCGTGGTCGCTACCGGGTTACCAGTGTTCACTGCTTGGTTGAGGACCGAGACGGCCGCCGGGTTCAGCACCGAGTACGAGTCGTAGACAATGCCACTGACTGCAGTGAACGCCAGGTTGAACGTGTACCAGCCGCTCGCAGTCAACTCAGTCGGACCGGTGCTGCATGCACCTGCGCCGAAGCTGGTGCTGACGTAGAACCCTCCGCCACCGTTGGCCGTGGAGCAGAGGTTGAACACGTTGTCCTGAAGGAAGGCGCCTGAGCTGTCGCGTAGCGAGACGTCCCAGTCGACCACGTTGCCGGGATGGGCACCCGCCCAGCTGGCGTCGATGTAGATCTTGATCGACGTGCTGAACCCGCCCACCGGGAATTGCGTGTGGTGAACGGTGCTCCCGAACTTCGTGTACGGCCCTGAGCAGTTCTCGTTACCGGGGACGCTGCAACCATTGAGGGTCGGGACCCCGCCGTCCTGGCCACCCGACACCCGGGCGTACTTCTTCTGGCCGTTCGGACCAGCAACGGCCGAAGCGTAGCTACCGTAGTTGATGAAGGACGCCTTCACGATGTGGATCGTGCCGTAGTTGTTGGTAGCGCCGTCGCAAGGTGCATTCGGCGGAGTTGTGACCGGGCACCAACCGTTGGTATTGCTGGCGAGAGTGTTCTTGTAATTGGGTATGCCGGTCGCCTTGTTCTGACTCTTCGCCCCGCTGACCGACGCCGAAAGCCCGATGACCCCGAATACCAATGCTCCTGCCAACACAAGGACGCCAAGGACCGAGGGTCCTCCGCGTCGATTCCCTATCCGTGACTTCATGAACTTCCTCCCGACTAGTGCGGGGGGCGTGGTCCGCCGGTGCGCAATCCCCGCTGACAGAGTGCACCAACGGCACCGTAACCCCGAAGGTGACAATTCACCATCACCAAATCTGGGTAGAGCCCACCTGCAGCGACGTTGCATGTGATCGACTCGCTGTCGCTTGGCATCGCGGCCAGCCATGCGATCGTTCCCAGGGCGACTCCGAGACGGCCGACAGCGATGGCCGTGGCAGGAGTACGGAGCGGGATGGATGCCATCCCTGGGGCCGACGGTCCCAGTGGAACGACTGCACCCACTCACCGGTCCGTCGATGTCACCCACTCGGCCAGTTCGATGGTCACGCCTCCCGGGCCGACAAGGAAGACCGATCGTCGGTCGTGGAGGTCCACCACCTCGTTGCGGACTTGCACACCTCCGTCCCTGAGTCGGACCAGCGTCGCGTCGAGGTCGCCTGTGGCGAAGCAAATGTGGTTGAACTCCAGACGTGCCAATTCCCTGGGCATCGCCGGTGCTGCCCGGATGGCTATGGTCTTGTGTCACTCAAGTGCTGACAGCCTTGACTACGAGTACGTTTGTGGCTTCGCGTGTGCGGTCGGCTACTGCCTGATCGCGTGGACGGCATGGGGGATTGGAAGGGAACATGGATCAACACAGTCAGGTGACCGTTCGGATGCGACGGACACCGTTCTCGGCTGCCATCATCTGTCTGGTACTCGTGACCGGTCTGCTTACCTCCTGCTCCTCTACCAACTCGACGAGCAGCACGGCGAGCGGCTCCTCAACACCGCCGATTCCGGCGTCCGCCTTCCAGGACCACACCGGGGTGACGCCCACGTCAGTGACGATTGGGAACGTGACCACCCTGTTGGCCGGCCTGTTCTCCGGCGGTCAGGTCGGCACCAAGGCCTACGCCGCCTACGTGAACTCGCAGGGCGGGGTCAACGGTCGCAAGATCCTGGTGTCGAGCGCCGATGATCAATTCCAAGGCGCGCTCAACAAGCAGGGGGTCCAGAACGTCGTCCGGACCAACTTCGCCAGCGTGGGCGGACTTTCGCTCGAGGACAGCTTCAGCGAGCCGGTGATCGCGGCCAACCCCGGATTCCCCGACGTCACGGCATCGCTCGACCCGGCGACACAGAAGCTTCCGAACAACTTCAGCCCGGAGCCGGCCTCGAACGGATGGCCGACGGGTCCACTCCTCTACTTCAAACAGAAGTACCCGACACAGATCGCCCACACGGCCACGATCATCGCCAACCTGCCGACGACGGAGTTGGCCTGGAGCAACGAGAAGAGTGCCATGCAGCACCTGGGCTACAAAGTGCTCTACGACCCGGCGCTGCCGCCCACGATGACGGACTTCACGCAGCAGGTGGTGGCCATGAAGAACGCCGGGGTGCAAATCCTCTTCCTCGAGCAGGAGCCCCAGAACTACGCGTCGGCCATCTTCCGAGACCTCAGCCAACAGGACTTCCACCCCGTGGTGGTGCTGGGTGCCCCTTCCTACAATCCGCAGCTCATTGGCAATGCCGGTGGACCACGTGCGGTCAATGGGGCTTACCTCGAGCAGGCACCCTCGCTCTTCCTGGGCGAGGACGCTGCCCAGATCCCGACGATCACCACGTTCAACACCTGGGTCCAGAAGGTCTCACCGGGGTTCACTCCCGACTTCTTCACGCTCACCGGGTGGCTGTGCGGCCAACTGTTCGTCGATGCGCTGCGCAACGCCGGAATGAACCCGAGCCGGGGGTCGCTCCTGCAGGCACTGCGGAAGATCACCGCGTTCAACAGTGGGAACCTCATCCCCGTGAGCAACCCAGCTGACAAGGTGCCGATCACCTGCTACCTGCTGGGCCGGGTAACGAATGGCAAATTCCAGCGACTCGACGACCCGCCGGTGACTAGCTCCACCAAGGGATTCCGCTGCGACGGTACCTACTACCGGGCGGGCTAGCGACGAAGGGTTGTGGCTGATCCTGCACCCGGCCGATAGTGATTGGCCGATCGAGATGAACCCCGCCCGGTTCGGGGCGCTTCGGTGTGGCGAGTAGGTGCGGTTCAGCCAAGGTCGATCACCGTCGCCGACCCGACTGCGTAGGACAGGTTGTCAGGACAGAGGCCGCATCGTCCTGACCGTCCAGGCGCAGCTTGTGGCCGGATCACTCAAGAGGAAGCGCCTGCTCACCGGTGTCGGATTCGCCACTGTGGCCGTTGCCTTCGGCGGCCGGATTGCGGTAGTCGATCATGGCCCCGGATTCGCGAACTCGGGCTACGAGGGCTCCTTCGGTGCTGCAGGCGGGTGCCCACCTTGGGTCCACCTCCGGCGACCAGGCCGACCTAGAAGCCGTGCTCCGATCGATTCAGTCCGCGTTGGACGCTCGTCCGGATGGTCTGTCCTGACCCGCCCACCGGCGATTGCGGGCAGGTTCGTCCTTGCGCTGTTCTTGATGTCTCAAGATCGATCCTTGTCCGTCGCTCCGACCGTCGTCCCCCGCACGGCCCCCTTCTCTGAGTCGGATCCGCTAAGGCAAGGATCTGACACCGGCCTCCCTGGTTGAGCACTTCAACTCCAACTCAATGTCGTCCGTGCTGTCCTCGTTGCCCGACTCGCCCGCCCAGAACTCGTCGAACGCGTAGGTGTCACCCTGGTAGACGGTGACCTCGGTGATCTTGCCGTTGTGAATCTCGAAGTCCAGTACGGCAATCGCGTCCAGAGTCTTCTCGTTCTTCGTGGCGGTCTCTCGCTGAAACACCACCGCCCGCTCTGGTTCACTGAGCACATTCAAGACCTCGATCTTGAGCGTTCCATTGGTACGCGCCCTCAACTCTCTCAGGAAGCCGAGCA
>JADGOG010000152.1 GCA_017883065.1 Acidimicrobiales bacterium
GACTCGACCTTCTACGGAACGGGCATGAACCCGGGCCTGGCCAATATCCTGTCGGTGGTCAGCACCGCCGGCATGGGGAGAGTCGACCATCTGACGGTGCTCGAGTCGGTCGACGTCTCCTGTCACCACTCGGTGGACACCTGGATGAACTGCGGCTACGGGCTGCCGGCGGACGACCCCAGGGTCCCCGGCATGTTGGAGAAGGGGTGCACCGTCTTCGGTGACGCGATCTACCTGATGGCCGACTGCCTCGACGTCGAGATCGACGAGATCGTGTACGAGTGCGAGCTGGGAGCGTGCCAACAGGATGTGGATCTCGGCTGGTGGAGTCTCGAGCGGGGATCGGTCGGGGCCAGCCTGTCGAAGTTCAAGGGCATCGTCGAGGGGGAGTCGAGGATCGAGGTCCATTTGGAGTGGCAGATGGTGCCGGACACGGTGCCGAGTTGGGACATCCAAGGGTGCTACATCACCACGGTGAAGGGGGATCCCACCATCGTCAACCGGCACATGATCTTCCCGGAGGCCGGGTCGAAGATCCTCGACGCACGGTACTTCGCCTCGTTGGGGATGACCATCACCGGGATGCCCGCGCTGAACGCCATCGACTCGGTGTGCGACGCGCCCCCCGGGATGATCACCAGCGCCGATCTACCGCTGCGCGCTTTCGCCGGGCGGTTCGGCACCGAACGGCGGCCGTCGTAGACCTCGAGTCATCCGTGTAGCACGACCCCGCGGCGTCCTGCGTGAGATCCGAGGACGTGGACCGGCAGGGCGGTCGACCTATGCCGCCGCGTGCAGGGCGGCGGTGATGCCGTTGATCGCCGCCTGTTCGGACTCGCTGATGTCCTGACCGTGCTCCCGATGGGCAGAGGCCACCTTGTGGGCCAGGTTCACGACGAAGTGGCGATACTCGTCCACCTCCTCTGCTGTGGCCTTTCGTTCGAGCAGTGCCACTGAGTCACGGAGGTGTTGCAGACCGTGCTGCTGAAGTTCCTCGGGAGAGTGATAGTGCGCGTGGTCCCGCTCGGGCTTGGCCGCGACGATCTCATCGAGGAGCTCGCTCTCGCCGTGCTGCTGGCGCGCCTCCACGTAGGCCTTGGCCATGGCGATGCTCTCGCGAAACGAGCCCCCTCGCTGGGCAGTCACCACGATCATCCCGGCCGTGGGCGGAGCTTCGAGGATGAGGGTCCACTCCTCATCCGAGAAATCAGACTTGGTGGTCATCGTCGGTCTCCGATCGTCCGGCGGTTGCCGGTTCCACTCGTTGCCCACACCGTAGCGAATCCGGCGGGGGAAGCGACCTGCGGAGGAGATCTCATCCCGGACGGAATCAGCGTTGGCTCCGCAGCCCGGTGCCGCCGGCTAGATGCTGAAGGCCGTGCCCTTGACCAGCGAGAGCGTCCCCGAGCTGTTGAGGCAGAGCCGAGCCGCGATGGTGTCTCCGACCGTGGTGTACGTCGACGTGCCACCCGTGACGATCCCGGAGATGTCGTACTCGGTGCTTCCCGCCCTGCAACCTCCCTGACCCGGTGAGGTCAGGCCGTTGAGGCTGTCAACGGTGTTCTGCGCGCTGCCACTCCAGGTGAACGTGCCCGCCAGGGTCGGCGACACGGCACTCTTGTTCGCCGACGACTTGGGTGTGCACTTCGAGATGGTCACGGGCCCGGCCGCGCTCCCACCGAGCTTGGCGCACTGCACGCTCGAGACGCAGGTGCCGCCACAGCCTGTCGCCGGCGTGTAGGTGAACTGATCGTTGGCGCCGGTCGCACTCGTCCCCCCCGGTGAGGTAACCGCGACGTGCACCGCGTCGGTCGCATCCGTGGCCGGCGACACCGCCGTGATGGAGGTGTCGCTGTCGACGGTGAAGCCGGCCGGGGTGCCGCCGAAGCTCACCGCAGTGGCACCGGCCAGATGGGTGCCGGTGATCGTCACCGCCTGCCCACCCCCAACGGGACCGCTGTTCGGTTGGATGGACGACACCACGGGGGCGGCCACGAACGTGAACTGGTCATTGGCGTTCGACGAGCTGGTTCCGCCGGCGGTGGTGACGCTGACATCCACCGTTCCCGCTGGAGCGGCCGGCGACACCGCCGTGATCGAGGTGTCGCCAGTCACCGAGTAGCTGGCCGCCGGGGTCCCACCGAAGTGGACCGAGGTTGCCCCGGTGAGTCCCGTGCCGGTGATGGTCACGCTGGTGCCACCCGCTGCGGGTCCGGTGGTTGCCGAGTCGCCGGTGATGCGGGGTGGGCTGACAAACGACGGATCCAGGGTGAGTACGGCGCGGTAGGTGCAGTAGCTCGTGTTGCCGACGGTGCAGTTGGCCGGCAGGACGTTGACCGCACTGAGGAGGTTGGAGACCTGATTGCCGTGGGCGTCGAGCGCGACGAAGGTCGGATCCAGGTTCGTCGGGGCGCTCGGGAGCACCGCAGAGGAGACGACCGCGCCGGTGAAGTCCCACGTCACGCCGACCCATGCGGAATACGTGGTGGTGTGGTAGCCACCGCCTCTCCCGCTCCCGCCGCATCGCGTCTGCAGGTACACATCGCCCACCGGGTATCCGCCGGGGGTCTCGAATCCCGTGGTGAAGGCCTGCTCTTGGATGCCGCCGCAGGAGTGGCCGAGAGAGGAGAAGGCACTCGTCTGTGGCAGCAGGAGCGAAGTCGGCGCCGCGGCAGCCGCGGTCGTGGCCAGTCCGACGAGCACCAGTGCCGACGTGGCGGCGCCCAAGGCGATCCTGCGAATCATCGTTCCCCCATACTCTTCCGGCCGTCGTGGCGTGCTGTCGAAGACGGGGAGATCCTATTGGCCGATGCCTGTCACGCGCAGGAACTTCACGGCATCCCCGCCGGGCCCGGCCGACCTGCCGCCCGGGTCACCCCGCCGGTCAGTTGATCAGGACGGCCGCCCCGTTGACCCGGTCCTGGGCCAGGTCGGTGAGGGCCTGGTCGGCCTGATCCATGTCGTAGGCCACCGTGGTGGGCCGGACAGGAATGCGCGCCGCCGCCTCGAGGAACTCGGTGCCGTCGTTGCGGGTGTTGGCCGTCACGCTGCACAGCGTCCGTTCCTCGAAGAGGTGCTTCTGGTAGTCGAGGGTGGGGATGTCGGTCAGGTGGATTCCGGCGATGGCCAGCGTCCCGCCGCGCTCGAGGGCCGTCAGGGCAGGCAGGACCAGCGTGCCGACCGGGGCGAACAGGATGGCCGAGTCGAGAGGTTCGGGAGGGGGATCGTCGGCACCGCCGGCGCTGGCCGCACCGAGGCGGAGCGCGAGCTCACGTGCCTCGGGAGCGCGGGTCATCACGTGGACCCTGGCCCCTTCGGCCAGGGCGATCTGGGCGGTGAGATGGGCGGATCCTCCGAATCCGTAGATACCCAGCCGGCCACCGGGCGGCAGCCGGGATCGCCGCAGGGCGCGGTAGCCGATGATCCCTGCGCACAGGAGGGGAGCGGCCTCCTCATCGCTGAAGACGTCGGGGATGGCGTAGACGTACCCCTCCTCGGCAACTGCGTACTCGGCGTAGCCGCCGTCGACGTCCCAGCCGGTGAACCGAGGCGCCATACAGAGGTTCTCCCGACCGTCCGAGCAGAAACGGCAGACCCCGCAGGTTCGGGCCAGCCATGGGACGCCCACCCGGTCTCCCGGGGCGAATCGGATGCAGCCGGGTCCGTTCTGGTCGACCACACCCACCACCTCGTGGCCGGGGACCACCCGGGGGTGCTTGGGGGTGAGGTCGCCTTCGGCCAGGTGGAGGTCGGTCCGGCAGACGCCGCAGACCCGCACGCGTACCCGGATCTGCCCCGGCCCGGGCTCCGGCACGGCCCGCTCGACACGTCGAAGCGGACCCGACTGCATGGCGCCGGGCGTTTCGACGACCCAGGCCTTCATCGTCGCCGGGGCCGTCACCACCCCCGCCCCGGTCGGCTCCTGGTGCTCATCGCTCCCGATCTCTCGTCTCGATCCGCCGTTCCGTGGACATGGCCCTCGATGGACGCTAGGAGAACGACGCCCGACAATCCAGGGTCGTTGGCCATGAGGCGTCAGGAGCCTCGAAGCCCGCGTGCGGGACTATGCCGAAGGTTTCTGGCTCCGACCCACCACCGCCAGCGCGTCCTCGTAGGCCAGGCGCAGGTCACCGAGGAGCTGATCCAACCCTTCCCACACACTGGTCACGTCCGTGCCGACGTCGTGGCGGGCCTGGGCGAGCCGGGACTTGGCGGCGAGATAGACGTTCTCGGTCACTTCCAGACGCGCCCGGGCCTGCTCGCGGACGTCCATGCCGGCCACATCCACCTGGACGAGCAGCTCGTCGATGCGGCCCCGCCACTCGTCGAGCGCATGCGTGAGCCGATCGATGGTGGCGGTGCTGCTCTCAGCGACCACCTGGTCCGATGGCGTCGTTGACCCTGGTTGCGGCATGGCTGCCTCCCTCTCCTCGTTCCACTACTCCAACCCTGGTCGCGATGAATGGGGACCGCCAGGGCCGAAGGGCCCAAGGCACCGCCCGCCACCCACGGCCGCTTCCGGCTCTCGATCGCGCCGGGCGGGGACGGACCGGAGTCAGCGCACGGTGAGAGCGAAGTCCACCGAGGGTGTGGTCGTGTCCACAGTGGAGGCGGTCACCGGGGCCGGCCCGCTCGACGCCGGGGCCTGTGCCGGGCCGGAGGTGGCAATGCCTCTCGACGAGGTGGGTGCGGTCACCGTGGCACAGCCGCACGAGGCGAACCGGACTCCCGACACTCCGGCGTTGAAGGTGACCGGCACCCCGGCCAGGGCCACCCCGTGGCCATCGGTCACCTTGGCGGCCAGCGGCTTGAGGGCGGCACCGGCCTTGACCCGTTGGGGAGTGCCGGACGACGCGGTGAGGGACAGCGCGGTGGGGATGGCGGTGGCGCCGGCCACCACCACCGGGGAGGGGATGGCCTGGGTGGTCAGGCTCCAGTCGTTCTGCAGGGCCAGCACGCTCAGGCCCCTGACCACCACCGAGGGGGTCGCCGACGGCGGGTAGGCCTGGACCCGCACGCCGGTGATCGGCTGGCTCTGCCAACCGGGGGGCAGCTTGACGACGGTGCGGACGTGGCCGGTTCCGTGGGCCGGATAGCCCGTGTGCAGGTCGCTGGCGTACCAGGTCGACCCCCCGGACAGCTGGAGCTCCACGGCGATGGAGGAGACCCCACTCCCCGAGGTGTCGAGGTCGACGGTGGCGTACTGGCGGGCATCGCCTGGCTGGGTCGACTGGGGATCGGTGGACACGTCCCCGTACCAGCGGGTGACCTCCTCGCCGGAGATCTGGTAGGTGAACGGGTTGGCATCCATCACCGCCTCGCGGTTCTGGCCGGGAGCGGGTCCGGGAACCGGCGCCAGCTGAAAGCGGAACGGGGTGGTCCCCTGTTGGGAGAAGTCGTTGTTGCCGGTGGCGTCGCGCAGCACGGGGTGATGACCGTCCCACGTCCCGGTGAAGGGCACGTCCACCTCCTGGATGGCGCCCTGGCTGTCGGGGAACCCGGTGGCCGGCTCCCCGCCCCACAGGTAGCTGGCGTTGGAGGTTGAGCCGTCGGCGGCCACGGTGAACGAGATGGCGTTCTCGATGTCGGTCATGCGACCCCAGGTGCCCCACTCGAGGAACGGCACGAAGCCGGTGCCCGTGTCCTCGTGGCTCCAGATGACCGTGTACGAGAGGGTGGTGGCACCGCCGCCAGCCGGGGTGGCCGTGGCATCCACCAGCATCGGGACGTCGTGGAGCGCCGAGGTCGACCGTCCGAACATCACCGGCGCATAGGTCATGGCCAGGTACTGGGGGTTGTCCGGGGTGACCACCTCGAGCTGGCTGTCGACCAGGACGGCCTTGGGCGCGGCCGTCTTGGCCGGCCAGGACAGTCCGCCGCTCGAGGCCGGCGGCTCGGCGGTGACGGTCACCTGGTAGGTGTCTGCCGTGGTCACCGGTCCGGTGAACCCCCCATACGTGAACGGGGAGGCCCCGGCGTACAAGACGAACTGCTGGGTGCCGACCACGGTCGAGGTGGTCGTGTCGGTGAGCGTCACGTCGACCGTGGTCGAGCTGGGATGCGGCCCGGCCCATGAGGTGCGGGGCGCCGTCAGGGCCAGACGGAGCAGGCCCTCCCCGCTGGCCGGCGACGGTGGCACCACCGGAGGCGGGAACGCGGCCAGGTACGGTCCGGTCACGGCCGAACCGGTGGCCAGGGAGCCGGCCAGGCCGGCAGCGACCGGAGCGACGATCGGCCTGCCCGGAGTGGCCGACCGGGCCCGTGCGGC
>JADGOG010000153.1 GCA_017883065.1 Acidimicrobiales bacterium
CCCCGGGTTCACGGGCGGTGTCGACACCCACCTCGATAGGCACGGCGCCGCTGTACTCGATCCGATCGGTCGACTCGTCGGCACCGAATCGTTCGACGCCGATGCCGCTGGCTACGGGGCGCTGTTGGCCTGGCTCGAGGACTTCGGCCAGGTGACCAAGGTCGGTGTCGATGGCACCGGCTCCTATGGCGTTGGACTCTCGCGACTTCTCCGCCGGAAGGGCGTCGAGGTGGTCGAGGTCAACCGCCCCAACCGCCAGACCCGACGCAACCAGGGCAAGTCCGACACACTCGACGCGGTGGAGGCCGCACGGGCTGCCATCAGTGGTCGTGCATCGATTGGCCCACCGCATCCAGACTCTGGACGCGGAGATCGCTGAACTGAACGAGTAGATTGAGTCCCTGCTGCTGGCCACCGCTCCCGACCGTTCCGCCCGCGTCGGTGTCGGGCCGGACAGCGCCGCCTCGCTCCTGGTGGATGCCGGCGACAATCCGGAGTGACCTCACACAGGGGCCGCATGGACACTGGACGTCCATCGGCACATACTGGCCAAAGATCGAGCGGCGGCTCTGTGCGATCGAGAGGACGACATTGATGCGGATGTCCCTATCTGCAATCAGGCAGGTGAAGGAAGGCCACATGGAACCTGCCATCGGCATGTCCAGCAATGCCGCCAAGATGGTGGGTCGTCATGGTGGGGGAGCACCGACGTAGTGGCGCCGGTGTCCAGCCTGATCGCGTTCCTCATACTGCCGGGGCTACTCGGCCTGCGGACGGCCGGCTGGCCGGCCCGCCATTCGGCCACACTCGACGTGCTGGCCGCCATCGCCGCCGAGTGAGCGACACAGCTATCGCCGCCGTTGGAACCGGCGCGGGCCCGGTGACGCGCACCGTGCGTGGCGGCACGGCTCTGCGAATCGTCTGCCACCTCACAGCCGAGCTGCCGTTCGTGGTGCTGGGCGTGGTCGAGATGACACGGGGCTGGCGTCCGCTCTACGACAATGCCGGCATGGCACTGCGGAGCTACCAGGTCTTCTCCTCCCACACGCCGCTGGTCGGCCACCAGATGGCAGTGTCGGTCGGGTCCCACGCGGTGTTCGGGCCCGGACCGATCCAGAACTGGCTGCTCGCCGTGCCGGTCCGGATCGACCCGGCCCAAGGCGTCCTGTGGGGGTCGTTGCTGGGCGTCCTTGCCGCCGCGGCGATTGCCGTCGAGGCCGGCTGGGCCGTGGACGGTTGTTGGGGGGCTGCCGTGGCGTCGGGGTCCGTGCTGGTGCTCGCCCTGGCCCGCCCCGACGTGTCCCTCGACGTGGCGTCGAACGCGTGGTTCGGGCTCTTCTTCCTGGTGACGGCCACGGCCTCCGGCCTGGCCACGGCCACTGGCCGGCTGCGATGGTGGCCGGTCACCGTGGTGACGGCCACAGTCGTCGTCCAGTGTCAGGCCGCCTTCGCCCCGCCGGCAGTGGCCGTCTGCCTGCTCGCCCCGGTGATCGGGGTCGTCGCCCGCCGGAAGGCCCACCAGCGGGTCGGTCCAGCCTGGCTGGCGGTCGGGCTGGGGGCGGGCGTCGTCGTCTGGGCTGCGCCGGTCGTGCAGCAGGCGACCACCCACCCGGGGAACCTCACCCTGATCGTCCGGGCGTCCCGGGACTCGGGCCCGACCATCGGCTGGTCGGCCGCACTGCGCGCCTTCGGTGGGGCGTCGTCCGTCCCGCCCTCGTGGGTGCACCCCCTGCCCTCGTCCGCCGCCGCCACTGTCCACGCCATCGTCTGGCTCTTTTCGGGCCCGGCATGGTGGGGGATCGTGGTGCTGGCGCTCCTGGCGACGGTCGCCGTGGTCGCCTGGCGGGCCGGCCGGCTGTCACTGGCGGCCATGGCCCTCCTCACGCTCGCCCTCGCCGTCGGGGCGATCGCGGCCATGGGTTCAGTGCCGGGCTCCCAGTTCCTGGTCATCACCTACCTCGGAGCGCTGTGGATCCCGGTCGGGACGGCCGTGTGGATCACACTGGCCTGGGCGGCCGGAGCGCTTGTCTTCGTCGCCTTGCGTCGCCGGAAGGGGAACGGAGCGGAGCACGTGCAGTCCGTCGGGCGGGGGAGGGGGCGCCCGACTGCAGTCACGACGGCCATAGTGCTGGTAGCACTCTCCGCCGGCGTGGTGTGGAGGGGGCTCGACCGCATGGACGGGATCACCCCAACGCTCGCCGGATGGCCGGCGGCGCACGCCACCGCCGCTCTCGCCGATGCCGCCGCTCGGGTCGCCCCGCACGGTCCCTTCCGCCTGCAGGTGGCCGGCTCGGGGAGCGTCACCGTCTTCGCTGTCGAGACCGGCGTCGACTACCTCCTGGTCACCCGCGGCCTGGACCCCCGTCCGGACACGTCGACCGCCTTCACCACCTTCGGGCGTCCCCCAGCCCACGTGCCAACCGTGGTCATGGAGATGCCGGACGCGAATGGTCGGGTCAGGGCCTGGCTGGTGGGCAGGTGAGGCCGACGTCGATCCATCGGGCGCACAGCGGCCCCGGGTCGGCGTGACGACAGCGGTCCCGTCGACCCGGGCCGACTGGCCATGGCAATCCCAGGAGAGGCGCCCGATACCGACGTGCGATCACAACGCCGTCGAAGTCTTCTGACATCAGCTGCCGAACCGTTGAACTGCCCGCTGATGCGAAGCGAGACGAGGTACTGCCAGATGTGGCACTGCCCAAGCCGGAACCGCAGGATCGACACAGGACAGCTTCAGCCTTGTTCGCCTCGGCACAGTTCGGGAAATTCCTCCCCGGCTCGCGCTCTTGAGGAGCTCGAACCTCGAAGTGAGCTGTGTATCCCCACCCGTCGTAGGTCATGCCCGTGACGTTCAGTCCCGGTTCGAGCAATCGCTGTTGCCCGGCCTCCTGCATGCGTTGGAACTTCCAGCCGGAGACGCCATCCGCCATGCACGAGACAGAGATAGTGGCGGCTTGATGGCCGACAGCGAGGTGCTGTCGTACCGTTTCCTCAACCTTGGCGAGTTCCCTGTCGCCCTCCTTTCCCACCGTTCACGCCCTCTGCACGTTCCGATCGAGCCCCTCGACCATGGGTGGGTGAGAACGTGTACCCCCTTCGGGCCAGTGGTATCGGCAGCCGAGATCGCTGCGGCACTCCTCTGGAGTTTCCGGATGTGGCCGGCCGCCGCGCGGGTGACCCCGAGCATGGCAAAGCAGTGGATCACGCCCGGTGAAGGTCACTGAACGCCCGGTCCTGGCCCCGACAGCAGGCCCGGGGGCCGAGGGGAAGACGGAGAAGAACCCAGTCGGGCCGACCCGGTACTGGTGGGTCGGCGAAGCCCTCGAATCACCCGGTCAGATGGTCGGCGAGGAACGACACCGAGAGAGGCTCCTGTGACGTGAAGAAGGGGTCGGTATGGCAGCCCCCCGAGAACTCGACAACGACCCTTGGTGGGGCAGCACGGCCGAAGGCCTCAACGCCAGGATGGAACGGATCGTCGTCTCCCGACGCCACGCGGGTTGGTGTGGCCACGAGTGCGCCGGCGTGGTCGATCACATTGTTTGCGCTGAATGCCGCGGCCGACGAGAACGCTCCAGGGTTTGCGCCATGCGCCTCCGAATAGCTCGTCCAGATCGCCGGGCTGATCGCGGCGACGGCGGAAATCAGGTGAGGATGCATCTCTGCCAGGAGAAGGGCGCCATAGCCGCCCATCGAGATCCCCATCAATCCGACGTGTTGGGGTGCACGCCCGAGTCCCAGCGCCTGGCACATGGGGATCAACTCGTCCATGACCATCGCCACGGGGTCGTCACCGGGATGGGGATTCCAGTACCCCCCGCCACCATCGACGGTCACCATGGCCATCGGGGCCAGCGAGTTCCCGTCCACCTTGAGCGCAACAGCCTGAGCCGGTGTCATCCCCGCAAGGGCGGTGGCGTGGTTGGCCCCGAACCCGTGCAGCATCACCACCAGAGGCAGCACACTCCCGGGGCCGTGCCCTGGCGGATACGCGATGGTGTACCCCACCGGTCTCTTGCGTGCGGTCGAGTAGAACGTGCCGGATCTCGACGGACCTGGATCAGAGAACTCGAGTGAGGTGGTCACGGAGCATGCTCCATCGAACTGATCGAGAGACTGCTTCCCAGGGAGCACCCCATGCGAGACGAGCTCCACGCCAGTAATGCCGGCAACCACCACCGCGGCCGCCCCGCCTAGACCGTAGGTGAGGAGCTTTCGGCGGCTCCAGGCCCTGTGATCCGGCGTTGCAGGCTCGGGCGATTGTGATGATGTCTCGTCGGTCACTGCTTCACCATGAACCAACTATGTCGCGGCCGGGGGAGCTCGTGGTGACACCGCCGGTTCCGGCATCCCACTCCTACGAGTCGCCCAGATCCGGCGTCCCGATGGCGTTCGGAGACGCTCAGACGTTCATTCGCCTCTCCGGTGATCAGAAAGGCATAGGGTGGAGCGAGGGAATATCCGGCCCCGCCAGGGTGCGGGAGGGTTCCTTCTGAGGCGCTGCCATTCCGAGTCCAGAGTGGCGGCTGATTGGAGCAGTATGTCTACGGCAAGCGCATCTCAGGCGGGCAGCCAACTCGACGACCACCATGAGCCAGAAACGAACGGGCGAATGGCCGTGTGCCGACGATGCGGGTCCCTGACGGACGGTGTGGCAGGGCGCCACCACATGCCCGCCGAACGGCAAGTGGTTCGCTCGGGCGAATGGCTCGTCACCCAGTCGAAGATCCGGCAGATCGATCGCATGCGCGAGGCACGTGGAGAGTGAGCGTCCTGCCCGATGGACACGCTCCCGGGCACTGGCACAGGCACCGCCCACCCGTGTCGCACACTGACGCGGCGCTCTCTGGAGTTGACCGACAACTCGAGCGTCACCTGAAGATCCTCAAGTGCACGCCTTCGGCCCACGCCAAGTTGAGTTGCTGGGAGTCGTGACGCTCCGCAGCTCACCATGGATTCGTCGGGCGGCGGCATGAGAACGGCGGAGTCGCCGGTGTCGCACCACTGGACGTCATAGTCGGGCACCCCGCCCGGATCTGCCGCCGAGCCTCACCCACCAGGCGGTCGTAGTGCCCTCGGCGTCGCCAGTCGACCGAGCGAGGACCATCAGCTTGGCGTGCGAACGGGCGCCGACCATCAGGATCTACGGTGCGGTCACCGTTCGCCGTCGGTCACGCCTTGCATGTCGGAGTCCCACCTGGGAGCCGGTGGCGATGGCGAGCCACGACTCGATAGCCCAGCGGGGCGACCCACGAGATCGGTGGAGCCAGAAGAACCCATCCGGCGAGCGCCCACAACCCACCTGCCGCCACCAGCGCACGAGCGACCGCACGGGAACCCTCCTCACGCCTGTCACCGTCGATCCACCACGCTGCACGGGTCAACTCGTCGGGGCTCAGATGCATATCCGCAATCTCATCTGGAGAGAAGCGCTGCCAGGGAACCGCTGCTGGGGCACGTTCCTCGGGCCAGTGTCGAGAGATCCAGTTGGCCGAGGCCGTACAGAAGGCGCAGTCGCCGTCGTAGACGAGAGTGCTGCCACGTTCTTCCACGACCGAAGGCTAGCGGGAGTCGCTCAAGAGGCAGTTCCCGTCGGTGGATCGGTCCACCTGGTGCTTCCGGACCGATCCGACCGCGGACTCACCGTACTGGGAGTCGGGAACACGTCACACGTCAGGCTGCCGGTTGAGATTGAATGATGGATGTGGCCACACCCTCGAGTCTCGAGGAAGCTCTCAGCAGGGCGAACGGGACAGTGACGGCTTTTCTGGAGCAACTGGTCGGCGAACCGATCGACGCTCGCGCACGACGCCACAAGATGACCAGGGCCGAACGCTCGAACGGGCTGCGAGTCCCAGAGGGCCACCCGCTGCTCCTTCGGGCAGCCGCGCTTCAGGGCCGGTCATCTGGCCGATCGTACGTCTACGCCGAGAGCATTCTGGTGCCCAGTCGACTCCCAGGCACCTTTCGTCTGCGGCTTGAGTCCAGCGACGACCCGATCGGTCGAATCCTTGGGGAGGAGGGGATCAACACCACTCGCCAGCCGCTCAGCGCACCCGACCGGTCCACCGTAGCGGACCCGCCGGTAGAGGCCATTGGGATCGGCGACCACTTGCTGGCACGCTCCTATCGGATTGACGCCGAAGGGACCCCTGTCATGGTGATCGCCGAATGGTTCCTGACACCATTGGAACGGTTCCTACCCCTGCACTGATGACGTCGACCAGTGCAAGGTC
>JADGOG010000154.1 GCA_017883065.1 Acidimicrobiales bacterium
GCCACAGCTCAGCACGGGGGTGTGACACGCACTCACCACCCATGAAAGACCACCGAACGTGTACCCGGAGGGCACCGGGACCACGCCTGGACCGAGCATTATATGGAACTCTATTACTAGTGTTTGTTTTCATCTGTATCCAGAGGGAAGAGCCGATCACGGGACGACCGGTAAGACGGGCTCACGAGGGAGCGACCATGCGTTCAGCCTGGTCCCAAGAGCGGCGATGGCCGCAGAACGTTGGACTGTCCTGGTGATGAGAAGCGAACGGTACTTCTGGCCGACAATGGCGGTACTGCTGTCGATGGCCGGCATCCTCGGTGCGGTCGCGGGAGCCCACGCGGTGGCTGCCAACGATGCCCAGAGGTCCCGTCAGGCCTTCATCACATCGTCCCAGCAGGTGGCATCGAGCCTGACGCTGGCCATCCAGCACGAAGAGGACCTGTCGGTGAGTTCGCGGGGCTTCGTCATCAGCAACCCAGATGCCACCCAAGCCCAATTCCTCCGGTGGACGGCGACCGTCGATGCCTTCGCCCGCTATCCGGAGCTGCTGGTCATCGCCCAGCTGGCACTGGTGCCGGCCTCGCAACTGGCCGCCTTCTCCGCCCATGCCTCGGCCGACCCGGCCGGCACGCTGACATCGGGCGGCAGCTACCAGGTCATCCAGGCCGGCGCACGGCCGTACTACTGCCTCGCCACCGGCGTGCAGACGCGCACGGTGGCGCAGAGGACGCCGGCGGCAACCGACTACTGCACCACCGCTCTCGGTCCCCAACTTCTGGCCGCCCGCGATTCCGGGAAAGGGGCCTACCTGCCCTATGGATCGGGGAAGGCCCACACCCTGGCGGTGGGGACTCCCATCTATCGCGGAGGAGGCACACCGGCCACCGTTCAGGGTCGAAGGAATGCCCTCATCGGATGGACCGGGCTGCAGATCACCCCTCGTCTGGTCCTGGGCGTCGCCCTCCGGGGCCACCCGGACACCGCAGTGACCTTCAACTACCGGGATGGCATGTCCGACGCCACCTTCCGCGCCGGCTCGGCGCCGCCCGGTGCCCAGTCGACGGTCATCGACCTGCACAACCGGTGGCACGTCCGCACGTTCGCCGTGGTGGGTGGCAGCTCGGTACTCGCCAACAAGAACGCCCTCGGACTGCTGGTAGGCGGCATCTTGTTCAGTGTGGCGCTCGGCGCGCTGCTCTACGCACTCGGAAGCAGCCGGTCGCGGGCCATTGTCCTGGCACGGGAACGGACCGAGGATCTCCACCATCAGGCCTTCCACGACTCGCTCACCGGGCTGGCCAACCGGCACCTGATCCTCGACCGGATCGGCCAGATGATGGACCGTGCCCGACGCGACGGCACTCCGATGGCCCTGCTCTTCCTCGACCTGGACAACTTCAAAGACATCAATGACAGCCTGGGTCACCGAGTGGGCGACCAGCTCCTGGCCGGCGTGGGGAACCGATTGGTCGATGCCCTCCGAGCGGGAGACTCGGTGGGTCGGCTGGGAGGCGACGAGTTCGTCGTACTGGTGGAGGGCGCCTCGGTGGCCATGGGCGGAGAGGCAGTGGCCGAGCGGATCCTCCGGGCCCTGAAGCCATGCTTCGAGGTCGCGGACAGCGACCTCCCTCTGGTGGTGACGGCCAGTATCGGCATCGCCGAAGGCGTCCGATCGACGCCCGAGGACCTGCTGCGCGATGCCGACATCGCCCTGTACCGGGCAAAGTCGGCCAGCAAGAACTGCGCAGTGACCTTCTCCTCGTCGATGCAGTCGACACTGGACGAGCAGCGCAGCCTCGAGCTCGACCTGTACGGCGCACTGGAGGCCGGGCAGTTCTTCCTGCTCTACCAACCGATCGTCGAACTGGCTACAGGCCAGTGCACCGGCGTCGAGGCGCTGCTGCGATGGCGGCATCCCGAGCGGGGCGTTGTCCAGCCCGACCAGTTCATCCCTGCACTCGAGTCGAGTGGGTTGATCGTCCCAGTGGGGTTGTGGGTGCTCGAGGAAGCATGTCGTCAGGGTGCGGCGTGGCACCGCCAAGGGTTTCGCATCTCGGTATCTGTGAACATCTCGTCGAGACAGCTGGAACGGGACCGGATCGTCGACGACACGCAGCGTGCGCTGTCGGCAAGCGGATTCGACGCCGCATGGCTGGTCCTGGAAGTCACCGAGACCGTGCTCATGCAGCAGATCGAGTCGACCATCCCGCGGCTCGACCTGCTGAAGGCGATCGGGGTGCGCCTCTCCCTCGACGACTTCGGCACCGGGTGGTCGTCCATCTCCTACCTCCAGCAGCTCCCCATCGACATCGTGAAGATCGACCGGTCCTTCGTGTCGCGGATCACCGACCGGTCCCAGGGTGCCGCCGTGCTGCACACCATGGCGGAACTGGGCAGGGCCCTCGGACTGATCACGGTCGCCGAGGGCATCGAGACCGACGAACAACTCTCGCTGCTGAGGGCCGACTGCATCGACTACGGCCAAGGGTTCCTGTTCGCCCGGCCCCTCGACGTGGAGACCATGGGCTTCATGCTGGAGACACCGGCCTACCTGGCCTTGGCGTCCCCCGCCATCGGGTGATCCCAAGGCATCGAGATCAGGTTGCCAGCCGCCGGGACCGAGCCACCGGCGACCGGCGGCCTCAGGTAGCGGTGCTGGAGCGTCGGTCCGATCGGCGGCGATCCTGAGGGGAGGCCAGTAGGGCGAGCACCTCGCCGATGGGCTGCACTTTGGTATTCGGCTCCGGGAGAGGGAGGTGGAACTGGATCTGATAACGGTTCCTCCGCCCTTCCTTCTCCTTGACGATATAACCCGACTCCGCCAGGTCATTGACGATCCCGTAGGCCCGTCGCTCGGTGATGGAGAGACTGGCGGCGATCTCCCGCAGCCGCACCTCTGGGTCACGTGCGATGCACAGCAGTGCCCGTCCATGATTGGTGAGGAAGCTCCAATTGGTCACCCCAGGAGGTTACCCTATAGTAGCAACGTATTGCTAGTTTTTGGCCGGTAGCACCAGGTGTTGTCTCAGGGCCGTCGACGACGACACGCCGACGAGACCATCCCCTGGATCGAAACGCCCCCAAGGGTCGGAAGCAACCCTCGTTGATCGGGACATCGACGCTGATCGGGGATCGGGATCGGTGTCGAGACACGCATGCCTTTGGACGCTCCGCCTCTGATGACAGCGTCGCTCCGCGGTGTCTGTCCGACGAGACGGTTTCCGTCGCCACAGTGGGACCCCAAGGAGACCGGGCGGCCTGCCGGGGAGAACCCGTGACGGGCGCCGGGGCAGCGAAGACGAGGCAGGCTTGACAGAGCCTTCGAGGGACCTGGCCGGGAGCCCTCCGTCGGCGGCGGGTTAGTATGGCCGCTCACCCGATGAGTGGGCGCGGGTGCAGGATTGATTGGGAAGAGGGGAGGGTCCGATGGGGCAGAGTACTGGCAGTAACGGGACGCTGTTCCAGCGTGATGGGGGTAAGGCGCGATAATTCCAGAACCGATGGATGGTTATGACGAACCGGCCGAAACCCCCGGTGAACCTCACCGTCACCAGTCCCCTTTCGATGCACCCGAGCTCCAGCGCTTTCGCTCGATGTCGCTCGAGGAGATCAGGGCCTCAGCCGGACTGAACAAGGTCGACGTGGTTGCGTGGAGGGACTACGACGACGCCGAGGCAGGTGGATCCGAGCTGCACGCACACCGGGTCATGGCGGCATGGGCTGCCGCTGGCATCGAGGTCAACATGACGACGTCCACAGCCCCGGAAGCTCCCCCACTCATCCGGCGTGACGGTTACCAAGTAACCAGACGGGAAGGGCGCTACTCGATCTTTCCCCGCACCCTCTTGTCCGGAGTTCTCGGAAGACTGGGCCGCGGTGACGGACTGGTGGAGATCTGGAATGGCATGCCATTCCTATCGCCGCTGTGGGCCAAGTGCCCGCGCATCGTGTTCCTCCACCACGTGCACGCGGAGATGTGGAAGATGGTCCTTCCCAGGGGATTGGCCGAGGTCGGCTATGCCGTGGAACACACGCTGGCGCCGCCGATCTACAAGCGCAGCCGCATCGTGACGCTCTCGCCGTCCTCCAAGAGCGAGATCGTGCACCGGCTCGGAATCCCCGCCACCCAGGTGACGGTGTGCCCACCTGGGGTCGAGTCCCGATTCTCTCCGGGTGCGATGCGATCCGACGTTCCACTGGTGGTCGCGGTAGGACGTCTCGTCCCCGTCAAGCGATTCGAGCTGATGATCGAGGTCCTCCTCAAGCTCAAGCAGCGTATTCCGGATCTGCAAGCGATCATCGCCGGCGAGGGGTACGAGCGCTCGATGCTCGAAGAGCTGATTCGCAAGGGAGACGCTGAGTCGTGGATCTCCCTTCCCGGCTACGTCGATGACGCCGGCCTCGTCGATCTCTACCGCAAGGCCTGGGTCGTGGCATCGACTTCGCTTCGCGAAGGATGGGGAATGACCATCACCGAGGCCGGGGCGTGCGGGACTCCAGCCGTGGCTTCACGGATCAGCGGTCATCGGGACGCGGTGGTCGACGGAGAGTCTGGCGTGCTCTTCGACACGCTCGACGAGATGGGTAACTCACTGCACTCGGTGCTCACCGACGAAGTGTTCCGGAAGCGGTTGTCCATGGGTGCCGTCGATTTCTCCTCGCAATTCAGCTGGGACACCACCGCACGCGGAGCACTGGCCACGCTGGCGGCAGAATCGATGCTGCGCCGCTGACAAGCGGCAGTCTGGTTAGCATCGCGCCGTGCGAAACGGCGTTCCGATCAAGCACATCGGGTGCGATCACGGCTTCGGTCGACCGGATCATCGATACCCTCCTGTCCCCTCTCACCGTCCGAACCACCACCGTCACCATCGTCACCCCCCAGACCACCACCGTCCAGACCAGGATGCCGACCACCCACGCCACGATCATCCGGTAGTCGACGGTCATCGCGCTCTTGGCCGGGACTATCGTGAAGCTGGCCACCAGCGACACCGAGGAGACCGGACCGACGATGGTCAGCGGCAACGGTGGCGATGGCGGCGAGGACACAGAGAACGAGCACCCCGAGAGGGCGAGTGCTGCACGATGAAGACGGCCACCGGAACGGATCCCGGAGGATCGCGACGAAGCCAGATGGGGAAGGGAGCGCTGGCGGCGGTCACCATTAGGCCGATCATCAGCCAGCGGAGTCGACGCTGGCGAATGCGATCGCAGCGCAGTCGAGCCACAGCTGGGCCGACCACACGGCCCCGATGGCCGGTGAGAGCACGGCCCCCAAGACAGCGCCACTCCCCGCAACGGTCCCCGGGCGGAGTCGATGCGCACCGGATGAGCCAGCAGCAAGAACAACAGGGGGCCCGGGACGTAGCGATAGAGGCCGAGCCCACTCCCCGCCGGCGAGGCCATGCCCCCCAGGGGAGGGGTGGGTGACTGCGACTGATGGGCCCGGGTGGCGACGACGCGGTCGTCGCCGATGGCCAGCCTTCCCCGGGACAGCACCACGATCAGAACAACGAGCGCGCGTGTGCACGCGATCCTGTGGCTGACCACGCGGATCACTTGGACAGCCGCCCGAATCACTCGTCCCCCGCGTCTACTTCACGCGTTCGTGGATCCCCTCACAGGACCATTCGCACCCGGGGGTCGACTTCCGTCCCCACTGGCCTCGGGCATGACCTTCACATCGCACACAACCATGGATGACCCATGGCGCATGCGCACCACCGTGGCAGGCCGGGCCGTGAGGCTCTACGCTGAGCGACGGTTGCCCTCCGAAGCGCTGGCGGGAGGGTCCCAATGTCGAGGAGGCCGCCGTGTCGACTGTCCCTACCGTTCGAGGCTCGGTCGATACCGCCGACCTCGGCCGAACCTACATGCACGAACACGTCTTCGTGCTGACGCCGGATGTCCAGCAGAACTACCCCGACGAGTGGGGCGACGAGGAGGAGAGGGTCGCCGACGCAGTAGGCAAGCTTGGGGCGCTGGCAGAGTCAGGTGTCAGGACCATCGTGGACCCCACAGTGGTCGGGCTCGGGCGCTACATCCCGAGGATCCAGCGGGTAGCCGAGCAGGTTCCTGATCTCAATATTGTGGTGGCGACCGGCTGCTACACCTACGACGACGTCCCCTTCTTCTTCCACCACCGTGGTCCCGCTCTCAATGCCGCGCTCGGGGCAGATGTGCCCGACCCGATGGTCGACATGTTC
>JADGOG010000060.1 GCA_017883065.1 Acidimicrobiales bacterium
GGCCGCCGGGGCGGGCAGCTCGACGGTGGGAAGCTCGCCCAGCGTGGAGCGGGCCACCTGCTGGTGGACGGTCGTCCCCCAGTGCACCACGGCGATCGGCGTGTCGGCACTGAGGCCGCCGTCGATCAGCCCGGAGGAGATCCGCTTCCGCTCGGACATGCCCATCAGGACCACGACGGTCCCCCCGACCCGGGCCAGCGCGCCCCAGTCGATGCTCCCGTCGGGGGAGGCGTCGCCCACCCTGGCCGTGACCACGCTGACCGAGGTGGCCATGCCCCGATGGGTCACCGGTATGCCGGCCGCCGCCGGGGCGGCGAAGGCCGAGCTCACCCCGGGCACCACCTCGTACCCGACGCCGGCGGCACGGAGGGCCTCGGCCTCCTCGCCGCCGCGTCCGAAGACGAAGGGGTCGCCGCCCTTGAGTCGGACCACCTGGCGTCCTGCGCTCCCGTGGCGGACCAGCAGGGCGTTGATCTCGGTCTGGCGCTCGGCGGCGCCGGGCACCTTCCCCACGTCGATCAGCTCGGCGCCGTCGGGGGCCAGCTCGAGGAGCTCGAGCGAGATCAGCCGGTCGTAGACCACCACGTCGGCCCGGCGGAGCAGATCGGCCCCCCGGAGGGTCAGCAGCCCGGGGTCGCCCGGGCCGGCCCCGACCAGGGAGACGGTCACGTCGCCACCACAGGGGCGCCCGTCACGTCGCCACCACAGGGGCGCCGGGCCGGTTCGCAGGAGCCTCTGACCGCGTCCACTCCCCCAGGTCCCGACCCCCCGCATCATCGAGCAGGAAGCGGGCCACGGTGCGACCGAGCTCCTCCGGGTCGACCCCGGTGCCGGTATGCCTGAGGACCACCACTCCGTCGGAGGAGGCCAGCATGCCGGTGACGGTGATCTCCGCCGCTCCATCCCCCACCGTGCCGGAGCCGGTGACCCATGCGGCGTTGGCCCCCACCGGCAGGGTGCAGCCACCCCCCAGCTCGGCCAGGAAGGCCCGCTCCGCCGTCACCAACGGAGCGACCTCGGGATCGTCCACCATGGCCAGGACGGCACGCGTCCGGTGGTCATCGGCCCGGCACTCGACGGCCAGTGCCCCCTGCCCCACCTGGGGAAGCATGACCGTCGGCGGGAGCACCTCGGCGACGACCCCGTCGGGAGGCGTCCATTCCAGCCGGTCGATGGCCGCCTTGGCCACCACCACCGCCACTACCGATCCGGTACCGGCGGCGGCCAGTCGGGTGGCCAGGTTCCCCCGCAGGCCGGCGAAGGTGAGGTCGGGCCGGTAGTTGGCCAGCTGGACCCGTCGTCGGGCCGAGCCGGTGGCGATGGTCGCGCCGGTGGGGAGCTGGTCCAGCTCTCCCCCGACCAGGACGTCCCGGGCGTCGACCCGCTCGGGGAACGCAGCCAACACCAGACCGGGGGCGGCGAGTTCGGGGGCGGCGGGCAGGTCCTTGGCGGAGTGGACGGCCACGTCGGCGTCGCCGCGTGCCACTGCCGCCTGCACCTCCTTGACGAAGACGCCCTGGCCGCCGAGCCGGTCGAGCGGCACGTCCGTACGCTGATCGCCCACGGTGTCCACCACCACGAGCACCGTCGACACGCCCACGGACTCGAGGAGGGCGGCCACCCGTTCGGCCTGCCAGAGCGCCAACGGCGAACCTCGGGTGGCCAACCGGAGCACCGGACGTTCGGTCACCATGCTGATGGCCCGGTCACCGGTTACAGGTCGAACAGGGTGCGGAGCGCCTCGATGAGGCGTTCGCCCCGCGGCGTGCCCGCGGCGTCCTTCAGGACCACCGTCGGCTGATGGAGCAGTTTGGCCATCATCGCCCGGGTCACCGCGTCGACCTGTTCCCACTGCTCATCGGAGAGATCGGAACGCTTCGCCCGCTGCCGGTCGAACTCGGCCCGGCGGGCCTCCTCGGCCTGGGCCCGCAGCGCCGAGACCATCGGTGCCGCGTTGCGGACACGCGAGGCCACCCGGTACCGCTCGACCTCGTCGGTGACGATACGGGTGGCGCCCGCCACTTCCTCCTGACGACCCGAGAGCGCGTCGGCCACCGCGGTGCGGAGCACCTCCATGTCCAAGAGCACCACGTTGTCCAGCTGCCCGGCCGCCGGCTCCACGTTGCGGGGTACGCCGAGGTCGATGACCAACAGCGGTTGGTCGCGGTCGGCGGTGGCCGCCTCCAGCATGGACCGGTCGATGAGGGGATGGGTGGTGCCCACCGAGGTGAACACCACGTCGGCCTCGGTCAGATGGTCGCCCACCCGGTCCAGCGAGTCGGTCCGCACCCGGGAGGCCAACGCGTCGGGCAGGCCGGACACCAGGCTCTCGATCCGCTCGGAGGTGCGATTGACCACCACCAGCTCGGCCACGTCACGGCCGGCCAGGGCCTGGACCACTCCCTCCCCCATCTCGCCGGCGCCGACCACCAGCACGTGGGCTCCCGCTAGCCCGGTCGGCCGTCGGTCGACGGCTAGGGCCACCGCTCCGTGGCTGAGCGAGGTGATCCCCCGGGCGATGGCCGTCTCCGAGCGCACCCGCTTGCCGGTCTCCACCGCATGCCGGAACAGGGCGCCGAGCACGGGGCCGGAGACCTGCTCGCCCTGGGCCTTCTCCCATGCCCGGCGGACCTGGCCGAGGACCTCGGACTCGCCGAGCACGGCTGAGTCGAGCCCGGCGGCCACCGTGAACAGGTGGTTGGTGACGTCGTCGTCGAACCGCACGGTGAAGTGCTCGGCCAACGTCTCGAGCGGGCTGCCGCTCATGGTGGCCAGAAACTCCTGCAGCTCGTCGACGCCCTCGTGGAAGCGCTCGACCACGGCGTAGACCTCGGTGCGCAGGCAGGTCGAGAGGATGATCGCCTCGGACAGGTTCGACTGGTCCCGCAGGCGGCCCAGGGCCTTGGGCAGTTGCGCCTCGGTGACCGCCACCCGCTCGAGCAGCTCGAGAGGTGAGTGCCGCTGCTCCAGGCCGACCACGATCACCGACACGGGTGGACCGCCACAGTTCGAACCTGATGGGAAAGGTGCTTCACTCGCTCACAGCCTCGATCGGGGATCATGACGCCAGGACACGTCCACCCCCCAATGGTAGGACGGATCCGGCGTGTTTCCAGCGGTACGGCGTTCCGGCGGCACGACATGCGGTCGCTCCGGCATCCGTGTGCTCCTTCCCGTCAGCGGCAGAGCACCGGACGAGCAAGCATCGCGGCCTGCCACCCCGACCGCCAGTCGGCTCACCCCGTGGGGTTGGAGGTCACCCCGACGGAGCGGATGACCGGCATGTGACCGACGCCGGCCGGCTCCTCGAGGTGCGACTGGTAGAAGCTCATCACCTGCAGCTCGATGCTGAGGTCCACGTAGCGGAGCAGGACATCGGGGGGCACCTCGAGCACCTGGGGGGCGAAGTTCAGGATCGACCGGACGCCGGCGCCCACCATGGTGTCGGCCGCCCGTTGGGCCACCGAGGCCGGCGTGGTGATCACGCCGATGGCCAGTGGGACCTGGGCGGCCAACTCGAGCAGGTCGTCGGGGTGCCGGACCACCACGCCGTCCACCACCTCACCGATGATGGCGGGGTCGGTGTCCAACAGCGCGGCCACGTTGAAGTTGCGGGCCGCGAACCCGTGCGAGCGGGCCAGGGCACGGCCCAGGTTCCCGATGCCGGCGATGACCACCGGCCACACCCGGTCGAGACCGAGCTGCCGGTCGATCTGATCGATGAGGAAGGCGGCGTCGTACCCTGCGCCCCGGGTCCCGAACGATCCGAGCAGGGAGAGGTCCTTGCGCACCTTGGCCGCGTTCACCCGTGCCCCGGATGCCAGCACCTCCGAGGACACCGTGGTGGTGCCCGACCTCAGCAGCTCTTCGAGGATCCGTTGGTAGACGGGCAGGCGGGCCACCGTGGCCTCGGGGATCCGCCGGGAGTTCGAGCCGGTCTGACCGGTCTGGCCGGTCGCCGGCGTGCGGCTCGCTGGCGTCGGGTCGGCGGAGGTGGCTTTCACCTTGCTCGGGTCGTAGGGCACTGCCTGGATCGTAGGACCGGTGGCTGGTGTCCGGAAAGCCTGGTCGGGATGGCGTCCCGTTGCTCAGGCGGTGATCACCACTCGACAGGTCGTTCCAGCCGGCGTCCCGACGGCACCGACCGGGCGATCCGCACCACGGGTCCGGCCCCTGGTTCCGTGGCGGTCACGGCCAGCCGGTCGGCGGCGGAGGCCCGGTCCGCCACCAGGGCGATCCGTCCGTTGGCGTCGACCAACAATCCGAGTTCGCCCTTGCCCACCTGGGAGAATGCCCCGACCCGACGTGCCGGAACCCAGTGGTCCGGGTGTGTCGACACGCTCACCCGGGCGGTGTCCCCGGCACGGATCCCGAACTCGTCGAGTCGGTCCGGACCGAGGTCCAGCTGCACATTGCCGAAGCCGTCGACCCACCGCACGGTGACCACCAGCTGCGGTCCCTCGGGACCGTCCACCACGGCGGGCCCCGCTCCGAGGTGGTGGGCGGAAACGACCTCCAGCGACCCGGGATCGATGTCGCTCCCGAGGATGGCGGGATCGCCACCCATGGCCAGGTGGGCGGCGGCCGGGGCGAAGACGTCCCTTCCGTCGAAGGTGGACCGGTGCGCGCTCAGGCTGACGGCGCGGACGGCGCCGCCCAGCACGACGGCCGCGTCCGCCAGGAGGCCGTTGTCGGGACCGACCAGCCAGCGGGGGCGGGCACCGGGCGACCCCCCGGTCTCGACGGCCAGGCCGCGACGACCGCTGCCCACGCCCGGGTCGACCACGGCGAGGACCACGCCCGCTCCCAGGTGGGGAGCGCAGCGCACCAGCATGGCGGAGCCTGATGCGATGTCGAAGTGGGGGATCCGGTGCGAGAGGTCGATGACCGGCACCCCGGGTGCGAGCCGGTGCAGCACGGCGTGGACCACGCCGACGAACTCGTCGACCGTGCCGTAGTCGGACAGGAAGAAGAGTGCCGGACTGCCCGGATCGCCCCGGTCCCCGGTGGTCACCTGAACCTTGGCCTAGTGGTTTTCTGGAAAAGATACCAATGGTATGGCGAGAGCGGGGGTCCGGCACCGGTGCCGGGATCGCCGCTGTGGGTCGATCCGACGCCCTGGTCCACCGGTCAGAGCTTGGCCAGCGCCTTGGCCGCGGTGGCGGCGAACAGGGCGCTGGACTTGTCCACGGACCGCCAGACCAACAAGGTGCCCAGGTCGCCCTTGATCCCCATGAAGACGTAGAGGTACTCGTGCTGGTTACCGTCCGAGATGATCATCTCGGCGGCGAACCCCCCGGTGCCGGTGGGCCCGATCACGACCGGGCCGGTGGCCAGCTTGGCCGACTGACCCCCGCCCAGCTGCAGGGTGGCGCCATTGCAGGCCAGGAATCCGGCCTTGAGCGACTTGGCCACCTTGGCCGTCGTGCCGGACGGAAACGGGGCCACGGTCTGGATGACGGCGGCCAGACTGCTGGATGGACCGACGAACGCGGCACTGGCCCGGTACGGGGACCCCTTGGCCAGGACCAGATTGCCCACGCACTTCGGCGCTCCGGTGGTGCTCACCGCGTTGGGCGCGGTGTCGAGTGTCCACCCCGACGGGAAGTCCGCCACGGTGAGCAGTTTGGGCTGCAGCTGGCTCTGCTGGGCGGGGGTCAGTGCGGTCGTGGTGGTGGTCGGGGGCACCGTCGTGGTGGTGGTCGCCGACGTCGAGGACCCTCCGCAGCCGGCCAGCAGTCCGCAGGCGGCCACGACCACACCGGCAGCCGTCAGTGGCCTCCGGCCCCACCGGCCGGTCGGGCGACTCATCGGCCGAGCTGCTTCGAGCGCTCGGTGGCCGCGGCCACCGCCTCGATGAACGCCGACCGGACCGCCTTGAATTCGAGGGTGCGCAGTGCGGCTGCGGTGGTCCCGCCCGGCGAGGTGACTGCGGCCCGGAGCTCGGCCGGATCGTCACCCGTCTCGGCCATCATGCGGGCGGATCCGAGCATCGTGCCCACCACCAGCTGGTGGCTGATCTCGCGGGTGAGCCCGGCACTCACGCCGGCCTCGATCATCGCCTCGGCCACCAGGAAGATGTAGGCCGGGCCCGATCCCGAGATGCCGGTCACCGCATCGAGGTGGCGCTCGGGGATCCGGACCACCGTCCCCACCGAGGCCAGGATGCCTTCGGCCCAGTCGAGGTCGGCGGCGGTGGCCGCACTCCCTCCGGACAGCCCGGCCACGCCGGCACCGATGAGCGAGGGGGTATTGGGCATGGCCCGGATCACCACGTCGCCCGGCTGCAGGGCGGCCTCCAGCCGGGCCGAGGACAGCCCGGCGACGATGGAGAGCACCCGGGTGATCCCCACCGCTGACAACGTGCGCAGCACGGACTCGGCCACGTCGGGCTTGACCGCCAGGAGCGCACCGTCGGCGGCGATGGGGGCGTCCACCACCACTACGCCCGGGTGCGCCTCGGTCAGGCGCTTGCGCTGGCCCGGGTCCGGGTCGCTCACCGCCACGTCGCCCGCCGGTGCCCACCCGCCGGCGAGCAGGCCGGTGAGCAGGGCCGAGCCCATCTTCCCGCCCCCAACGACCAGTAGCTTCGGTGCCATGCGCTGAGACGCTACCAGCGGGTCCATCGGCCACCGGTTGGGCCACCGATGGCTCCGGGTTGGTCGCCTGGGCCAGTGGACGGCCCCAGGGGCCTCAGCCCGCGGCAGCCCGTTCGGACGGCGGTCGACGCCGGTAGCGTCCCTCGTACCCGATGCTCATGGCCGTCGGGAAGCACTCGTCGGTGTAGGCCAACGACGCCCCCATGATCCGGTCCAGCTCCTCCTCGTCGAGACGCTCAACCGGGACTCGTCCCACCAGGTAGACCGCTTCCTCTGGGCCCAGGGCGAAGCACATCCCGAGGAGATCGGCGTTCTTCTTCAAGAGGTACTCCCAGGTGCCCTCGATGTTCGTCTCCGGCCCGGGCATGAACTGGGTCTCGTGGTGGAGGGTGCGCTGGCGTAGGGTCAGCCACACCGTCACGTACTCCTTTTCGTCGCCGCGCAGCCGCAGATACCAACGCGGTGCTCCGGTCACCGGGTCACCGCCCGGTTGGCGGTCGACCGCCACCAATGCCCCACCGGCAGCCAGCTCGCGATCGGCCCATCCGTCGATCACCGCACAGACCGCCTCACGCTCGACCGGCCCGAGGATGCCGCTCCACCGGTCGGTCACCGGCACGCTCGGGTCACGAGCACTCGACCAGCCGGCCCGCCGTCAGCTCGTCGTACACCTCGCTCAGGAGATGGGCGGCCCGGGCCCACGTGTAGCGACGGGCCCGCATCACCGCTCCGGTGCTGAGCCGCTCGGCCAGCAGTGGTTCAGCCAGGATCTGGCGCACCCAGGCGGCGAAGGCCCCGGGGCTGTGCTCCTCGACCAGATAGCCGGTGCGCCCATGGTCGATGAGGCTGCGCAACCCACCCACGTCCGAGGCCACCACCGGGGTGCCGCACGCGGCCGCCTCGAGGGCCACCAACCCGAACGACTCGGACCGGCTGGGCACCAGGCAGACATCGGCCGCCCGGTAGTAGGTGGAGAGCAGCTCGTGGGGTCGGGGGGGGACGAAGATCACCCGGTCGACCAGGCCGAGCTCCTCGACCAGGGCGACGGTCCGGGCCGCCTCGGCCTCGCCGTGGGGACCGCTGGGGCCGCCCACCACGACCAGCCGGGCGTCGGCGTGGTCCCGGCCCAGAGCGGCCAGCGCCCGCACGGCCACCGACACCCCCTTGAGCGGTTGGATGCGGCCGACGAAGAGCAGGAGCGGACCGCCCTCGGGGAGTCCCAGGGCCCGACGGGCCTGTCGGCGGTCGCCCGGTCCGAAGAAGGCGTGGTCGACCCCGGGGGCCACGATGCGGATCCGAGACGGGTCGGCGTCATACAGCTCGGTGATCTGTGCCGCCTCCACCGAGCACGAGGCCAGGACGGTGTCCGAACACCGGATGATGACCGCCTCGGCCTCGGCGCGCTGGTGCGGTGCGTCCGCCTCGACCTCCTCGGGGCTGGCTTCAGCCTTGACCCGATCGAGCGTGTGGAAGGTGGAGACGAGGGGCAGGTTCAGCTGGTGCTTGATGGTGTGCCCGGCCAGGCCGCTCAACCAGTAGTTGGCGTGGACGGCGTCGAAGGCGAGCTCCTCGTCGGGGCCCCGGCTCTCGGAGCTCTGCATGCGCTTGAGCACGCCGTCGGCGAACTCGTCGACCACCAACGGGAGGTCCTCTTTGGCCATGTGGGTCGGTGGGCCCGCCGACACGTGGTGGACCCGCAGGCCCGGCTCGATGCTGACCGTGGCCGGCAGATCATCGGCCCAGGCCCGGGTGAACACGTCGCAGACCACGCCGGCCCGGGCCAACGCCGAAGACAGCTCGCGGACGTACACGTTCATGCCCCCGCCGTCCCCCGTGCCGGGCTGGGCCAGGGGCGAGGTATGCAGCGAAAGTACAGCCAGGCGCCTCATGCGGGGATGAGCCTACCGGGAGGCCTCGGTCAGCCGGCTACTGACGTGGCGCCGTGGCTGGTGACGCCTGATCCGCCATCCTCGACGCGCGTGTCCACCGGGGCCCGGCCATGCGCGATGCCGCTGGGACCTTCGGCCTGGTGGGCGTCCTGGTCCTCGTTCTCATGGCGGAACGAGAGATAGATCCTCAGCATGGCCTGACGCTGTTCCTCGGTCAGGTGACGATCGGCGAAGATGTGCCGGGACAGGTCGGTGTCGCCGTTGGGCTTCTCGAGGATGCCGGCCTGCACGTAGAGGGTCTCCGCCGAAATGCGCAGTGCCTTGGCGATCTGCTGGAGGATCTCCGCCGACGGTCGCCGCAGGCCGCGTTCGATCTGGCTCAGGTAGGGGTTGGAGATGCCGGCCAATTCGGACAGCCGCCGCAGGGAGAGCCGGGCCGAGCTGCGTTGCTCGCGGATGAACGAGCCGAGCTCGTTGAACTTCTCGGGGAGCTCCTTGACGAACTGGGTGCCCTCGCCACGCTGCTGATCGTTCACGACAGAAGGCCGTCGACCGACGCTCGTCCCGTCTTGTGCCGGTCGACCAGCTCGGCCTGGAGCGTGTCGATGCGCTCGTGCAGGGCGCGGCGGTCAGCAGAGACCCTCTTCTCGAGCACCTCGAGCCGGCTGGCGATGACCTTCAGCTGTTCGACGTCCAGGTCGGCCAGGGTCCCGATCTCGTCGGCGCCGAGGATGACGTCGAGTTCGGTGGTGAGATCGGCCTCCTCGGTGTCGGGCGACAGGAGCTGGGGCAGGTGCTCGATGCCCGAGCTGCGCCGGGCTCCCGACGAGAGGATGGCCGGCAGGTCGTTGACCAGGCTGCTCAGGTCCCGAAGGGCGTCGGAGCCAGGGTGCTCGAGGTAGGTGTGGACGATGTCGAGGCGCCCCTGGATGAGCCGGCGCAGGTAGGACTGGGCCACCTCGGCCTCCTGGCACTCGGTGCGCATGGACCGGATGTCCGCCAGCGAGCGCTCCCCGATGCCATCGAGGTAGTCGGCGGTCAGAATGCGGTCGAGGTCCTTCTGGTCACTGGGCATCACCGCAAATGGTACTCCCCCGGCCACGGCCCACGGCCGCTCCGGCCCACCGGCGCGTATCGGTAGACAGCCCGGCCCACCAGGGAGGAGCGGGGTACCGGGCCGAAGGCGCGGCTGTCGGTGCTGGCGCAAGGGGCGTCGCCCAGGACCTCGAGGGTGTCGGCACCTCGGTCCACGGCACCCACCCGCTTGACCAGGATGCGTTCGGGGAGCCGGGGGTCCCTCACGGCGACCACCTGGCCCGGCCGGGGCCAGGCCGGAGGTCGCCACGGTCGGCCCACCAGCACCAGGCGGTCACCGGGCAGGAACGTCGGTTCCATCGAGGTGCCGACCACCTCAATCCGACCGACCGAACGGCGGAGCAGCACTCCCATGGCGGCGAGGACGGCCACCGCCGACAGGATCCGTGCGGTGCCGACCCTGCCCGTCACCGCCAGGCCCGTGGCGACCCGGAGGACCCGGAAGTTCGCAGGTCGATCATCCTGGGTAAGGTGAAGCTGTCGGGCACCATTGCCCAAGTCTGTACCAGATGACCTGCGTCACCCACCCCGAAAAAGGAGTACCGCTCATGCGCATCGCAGACCACCTTCTCGCCTTCGCCGACCGCGTGTCACCACCCCAGGCGGCCCACGCCCACTGCGACCTGCCGTGCGGCGTCTACGACCCGGCCCAGGCCCGCATCGAGGCGGAGTCGGTCAAGGCCACCATGGAGAAGTTCAACGCCTCGGACGACGAGACGTTCAAGATCCGGGCGACGATCATCAAAGAAGAGCGGTCCGACCTGGTGAAGCACCACCTGTGGGTGCTGTGGACCGACTACTTCAAGCCCGAGCACCTGGAGAAGTACCCCCAGCTGCACGACCTGTTCTGGAAGGCCACCAAGACGGCAGGCGAGGCGAAGAAGACCAACGACGTCGCCGTGGGCGAGAAGCTGTTGGCCCAGATCGCGGAGATCGACGAGATCTTCTGGGCGACCAAGAAGTAGGGCCTCGGGGCCGGGCTACTCCTCCGTAGAGGGCCCGGCCTCCGCCGCCACACCGGCGACGTCGCCGATCACCCCCTCGAGTGCTTCGGCCGCGGGCCGGGGTTCGACAAGGCCTGTCCGGGCGTCGGAGGCGCATGCCGCGCACTCCTGGGCCGTCGGGGTCTCGGCCAGAAGGTGATCCTCGATCGTCCCGGTGCACGTGGTGCAGGTGCCATAGGTGCCATCGTCGAGCCGTCCCAGAGCCGCCTCGACCTGGTCGAGCAGGAGGTCGACCACATCGATCGCCTCCTCGGGGGCGTCATCCACTGATCCGCCTTGCGCCTCGTCCACTAGCTGCTCGATCTCCATGCGACGCGAGCGTACCCGCGGGCGGGAATGTTCCCCGTAGGGTGAGACCGTGGAGGACACCCCCGATGCAGCCACACCCCCGCATCACCACCCAGAGGATCCGCTGGCGCAGCTGATCGGAACCGGACAGCGGGTCCCATGCCTGGACGGCACCCACCGGGTGGCGGTCGAGCTCGACCAGGCCGCATCGACCCAGGCCCATCCCGACGCCGCCGCCCGCATCCAGGAGTTCCTCCCGTGGTACTCGAGCGTGCACCGTGGGGCGGGCTACCGCTCACGACACGCCACCGCCTCCTATGAGGAGGCCCGCCGGGCGGTGCTCTCCTTCGCCGGTCGTGACCCGGACGGGTCCGACGTGGCCATCCTCTGTCGAAACACCACCGAGGCGATCAACCATCTCGCCTATCGCCTGCCCCTGGATCCGACCGACGTGGTGGTCACCACGGTGGTCGAGCACCACGCCAACCTCCTGCCGTGGGGCCGGGTGGCCCGACGCCGGTACGTGGAGTGCTCGCCCGAAGGGACGTTCACCGTCGATGACGTGTGCGCGGCACTGGACGCCGACGGACCTCGGCCGGCGCTGCTGGCGGTGACCGGGGCCTCCAACGTGACGGGTTGGCTGCCTCCCATCGACGCCATCATCGAGGCCGCCCACGAGCGGGGGGTCCGGGTGGCGGTGGACGCCGCCCAACTGGCACCCCACCGTCCGCTGCCGTTGGCCGCCGACTTCCTCGCCTTCAGCGGCCACAAGCTCTACGCCCCGTTCGGTTCGGGTGCGCTGATCGGGCCTCGTGCCGTGTTCGAGACGGGCGAGCCGTTCCTGGCCGGCGGAGGGGCGGTCGACCTGGTCGGGCTGGACGAGGTCATCTGGACCGCACCCCCCGACCGGGAGGAGGCGGGCTCCCCCAATGTGATCGGGGCGGTGGGGCTCCATGCGGCCATCGAGGCGCTCGGACGGATCGGTTGGGAGGCGATCGCCGATCACGAACGGGCACTGGGCGCTCGGCTGATCGCCGGCCTGGTGGCCATCGAGGGCGTCCGCCTGCTGGGGCCCACCGTGTCGCAGCGATCCACGTCGGACGAAGGCGCGATCGAGACACTTCCGGTGGCCGCGTTCACTCTTGCCGGCATGCACCACGCCATGGTGGCGGCGCGGTTGAGTGCGGAGTACGGGATCGCGGTCCGCCACGGTTGCTTCTGTGCCCATCCCTACGTGGTGCGACTGCTCGGCCTGTCCGAGCTCGAGGTCGACTCCTACCGGAGCGAAGTGCTCGGGGGCGACCACCGGAACGTCCCCGGTGCGGTGCGGGCCAGCGCTGGACTTGGCACGTCGGGCGCGGAGATCGACGCGCTGATCTCCGCCGTGGCCGAACTGGCCGGCGGAGCCCCGGAGCCGGTCCCCTACCAGCAGGACGCGGCCACCGGCGACTACTTCCCGGTGACCGACCTGCCGGGGTGGAAGGACGCGTCACACGAACTGGGTGCCGCGTGCTCCAGAGGCTGACACCTGCCGGTCGCCGCCATCGGTCGGGAACCCACACCATCACCGCGGCGGTGGCCTGCCTGGCGTCCTTGGGCCTGCTGAGCAGCTGCACCTCTGGCTCGGCGGCGGCATCGCCCACCACGCCGACCGCCTACGTGGCCACGGTGGCCGGGGTGGCCAATCCGGGCACGACGGTGGCGGTGGTCGACACCGTCTCATCGAAGGTGCAGACCCCGATCACCACCGGGACGCTGCCGGCGGCACTGGCGGTGACCCCCGACGGGAAGGACGTGCTGGTCGCCAACAAGGGCGACGACACGGTCAGCGAGATCTCCGTCGGTTCGGGCAGGGTGGTCGCCAGGGCAACCGTCGGGGTCGAACCGGACGCCGTGGCCGTGACCCCCGACGGATCGACGGCCCTGGTGGCCAACTTCGGGGACAACACGGTGACCCCGGTGAGCCTTCCCTCCCTGCGGACCGGTCGGCCCATCGCCGTTGGCGGGCAGCCGGTGTCCATCGCCGTCTCGTCGAAGGGGACCGTGGCCCTGGTGGCCAACTTCGCGGACGGGACGGTGAGCCCGATCGACCTCTCCAGGCGGGTGGCCGGATCGCCGGTGGCGGCGGGCGCCGAGCCGATCAGCGTGTGGATCACCCCGGACGGAGTCACCGCGCTGGTGGCCGACTTCCAGACCGGCTCGGTCACCCCGATCACGATGGAGTCGCTGGCCTCGGGCACGCCGATCCGGGTGGACACCAATCCGACCGGCATCGCCGGCACGACCTCGACCACCGCCTGGGTCAGCGGCGGTGCCGGCGTCACTCCGATCGACCTCTCGTCCGGTCAGGCAGGGCCCGCCGTCCCCGTCGGCACACCCGCCCAGGGGTTGGCCGTCACGCCGGGCGGCACCACGGCCTGGGTATGCGCCCTCAACGGTCTCGTGGTCCATGTCAACCTGAGTACCGGCAAGGTCCTCGGTCGGGTGAAGGTGGGCGGCCGTCCCTCGGCCGTGGTCATCGCCACCGCCAGGTAGCGGGACGTCGGGTCAGGCGGCCGGAGGCGCCTCCACCAGCTCGAAGGTAATGGTGCGACGGACGGCGAAGCCCATCGACTCGTAGAGAGCGACGGCGCCGGCGTTGGACGCGGCCACGTGGAGGAAGGGGGTCTCGCCCCGGTCGTGGGCGGCGGCGGCCACAGCGGCGACCACCGCCTCGGCCAGACCCTGCCGGCGGTGATCCGGGTGGGTGGCCACTGCGCTGATCTCCACGTGGCCGGGAGGTCGGATCCGCTCTCCGGCCATGGCCACCAGGCGACCTGCCCGTCGGATGCCCACGTATCCGCCGAACTCGACGGTCCGGGGAAGGAACGGCCCGGGTCGGGCCACCTCCACCAGGGCCAGCATGTCGGAGACGTCGTCGGCGCCGAGGGGCACGGGACGGTCGGGTGGAGCGACGAGCGGTCCAGGGCCTGGTTGCGTCGGGGGGTCCGGGCGGTGAATCATGCCTTCGCCGGTCATCTGAAGAGCCTGGGTGCGTCGGTGTGACGTCCAGCCCTCCGGTGTCGGGAGCTGGTCCACGCCGTCGCCAGGGTGGACCAGGACCACCTGCCCCGAGGGGCCGATCAGCCCGGCCAGGTCATCCCACTGACTGTCGGCAGGCAGGCCGGAGAAGGCACCGAACGGCGAGAGTTCCGGGTCGAAGAGGCCGGCCGATCGAGAGGTTCGACCGAACCGGCGTTGCCGCCCGGTCAGCGCCCACCAGACTGGATTGTCAAGTTCCGTCACTCCGACTCCGTACCTTCCCCTGGGTTGTCCGGCTCGTTGGCGCCCCGTGACCGGCGGGCTGTGGTCGTGGTGGTCCCGGCGACACTACCGACGGCTACCGTCGCCATTTCGCAGTCAGATCGTTGCGGACACCGCTGGTTGCGGACGATCGGCCGCACACCATCGGCCGGCGGACCACCGGAGGTAGAGCCGATACGCTCCTCGACGGGCCGTTAGCTCATCGGGTAGAGCAGGGGACTTTTAATCCCAAGGTGGCGAGATCGAGACTCGCACGGCCCACTAGCCCAGGGTGTGTTCCTAGTCCGGGTGCACCCTCCGACATGGCCCTCGTGACTACTCCGTGACGACACTCTCAGGCATCAAGGACATGATGACCGAGGATCGACCCGGAATGTGGCGCCTCCGCGCCGACGCTGGGCTGTCGGGCCAACGGCACGCCCATCCAGATCCGGAAGACCATCGAGGCCAAGGATCCGCGTCCGGGCGCCGGAACCCTCACCAAACCTTTTCCTTCCCGATCAATAAGGTCATGCCGAACTCTCGGTCGCCATCTCCGTGTCCATTGCCACGGACCGGCGCAGAACCCCGGCCGCCTCGAGATCCGTCCGGAGCCAGCGGGACGAGCGGAACAGGAGGGTCTGGATCCCCAGTACGGCGGCCGCGTCGAGGTTCTCCTGCATGTCGTCGATCATCAACGTCGTCCCGGCGGTCAGACCGAAGCGGTCGAGCAGCCGCATGAAGATTGCCGGCTCCGGCTTCGCCACACCTTCGCGACCGGAGACGATGGTGCCGTCGAAGTAGCCGAGGAACGGGAAACGCTGGAGGCGGAGCGGATAGGTCTCCGCCTCCATGTTGGTCAAGGCGTAACAGGGCACCCCGGTCTCTCTGACCGCCCGCAGGACCTCCACGGTTCCGGTAAAGACACCACCGATCATCTCCTCGCTGCGACTCGACCATGCCTCGATCTGCTCGGCGAACTCTGGATACCGGGAGGCCAACTCGGCACACGACGCCGCGGTGGGGACGCCTCGGTCGTGAGGTGCGTGCCATGCCGGCGAACACACCTCGCCGAGGAAGCGCTCCATCTCCGCCTCGTCCGTGAACAACCCGCGATAGAGGTGCCGGGGGTTCCAATCGAGCAGGACGCCACCGATGTCGAAGACCACGGCCTCGACCGGTCGGCTCCCATCAATCATGTTTGAACTCACATAACTTATGGTAGTTTGAACAACATGGATGTGCAAACTCGCCACCAGATGATCATGCAGGCCCTCCGCCAGCACAGCCCGGTGTTGGTCGGGGAACTCGCCGCGGCACTGGACTGCTCCGAGATGACCGTGCGCCGCGACCTCGAGTCGCTGGAGCGCGAAGGGGGTCTCCGAAGGGTGCACGGTGGGGCGGCGAGCGTCTTCCTCAGTGCCGAGGAGACGCCGTACGGAATCCGGGCACTCGAAGCCAGCGAGGCCAAGGCCACGATCGGAGCAGCCGCCGCCGGCCTCTTGTCCGACGGGGAGACCGTCATCCTCGACGGCGGGACCACCGCCATGGAGGTGGCCCGTGCTCTCAGCAACCGTCGCATGACCGTCATGCCCCTCGCCCTGAGGCCCGTCTTCGAACTGCACGAGTACCCCGGCATCAAGCTCCTCCTCCCCGGTGGCGAGGTCCGTCCGGGCGAGCTGTCGTTGACCGGCAGTCTCACCGAGCCCGCCTTTGCCATGCTCCGATTCGACACGTGCATCATGGGTCCCTGCGGCATCGACGCCAAGGCGGGCATCACCACCCACCTGCTCGCCGAGACTGCGGTGAAACGCGCCGCCGCCAAGGCCGCGCAGCGGGTGATCGCGGTGGCCGACTCCTCGAAGCTCGGTCGGGTGGCGTTCGGCCACGTCTGCGATCTCGACGACATCGACATCGTCCTCACCGATGCCGGAGCCGACCCACAGGTGGTGGACGCCCTGCGGATGGCGGGAGTGGACGTGCGCTGCGTGTGACGCTGGTTCCGGAAACCAACCGACGATCCCCGTCCGTACCGACACTGGCGCCGCCGGACCACTGGCCGCGCTTGGCAGTGATCGCCGTCTTCTTCGTCCACGGTTTCCTGTTCGCCTCCTGGACGGCCCACATCCCCCAGTTGAAACAGCACCTCGACCTGAGCGACGGTCGGCTCGGCCTCGCCTTGTTGGGGGCTCCCATCGGTTCGGTACTGGCAATGGTGGTGGCCGCCCGTCTACTGCCGATAGTGGGCAGCCGGCGGATGGTGCGCGTGGCCCTGGTCGGCTACTGCATTGCGGGACCGTTCATCGGGCTCGCCGGATCATTGGCAGCATTCTTCGTCACCTTCCTGCTCTGGGGGTTCTTCCAGGGGACGCTCGATGTGTCGATGAACACCCAGGCCATTACCGTCGAGCGGTGCTCGCGTCGCGTCTTGATGCCCGGATTCCACGGGTCGTGGAGCACCGGCGCCCTTGTTGGTGCGCTCATCGGTGCCGTGGCGGTGGGGCTCGGCGTCTCCCTGAGCGAGCAACTGCTCGTCCTGGCCGCCCCGTGCCTCGTGGTGGTCGGGTGGCTCACCACCCGGATGATCCCTGACCGGCGTCCGGGCGACTCCGGCGCCCTGGCGGGAGGTCCGAGCGGCCGCGGCGGCGCGCTCCAGGGCGCGGTCATCGTGCTCGGAGGCATCGCCTTCGCCGACATGCTGTGCGAGGGCGCGGCGGCCGACTGGGCCGCCGTCTACTTCCGCAATTCGCTGCACACCGTGCCCCTGGTCGCCGGGTTGGGCTACACGGTCTACGCACTGGCCATGGTGGTCGTCCGGCTCTCCGGAAACCGGCTCGTCACCAGATACACCGCCCACCGGCTGCTGCCACTGCTCGCCGCCGTCGCCTCGCTCGGCTTCACCGTCGGCCTGGTCATCGGCCGTCCGGTGGGCGCGCTGGTCGGATTCGCCCTGCTCGGCGCCGGACTCGGATGCGTGGTCCCGGTCATCCTCAGTGCGGCCGGAGCAGTGACCAATGTCGACACCGGCAAGGCGGTGGCCACCGTGGCCGGCTGTGGCTGGGCCGGCTATGTGGTGGGTCCTGTCCTGATCGGCGGCATCGCCTCCTCGACATCACTCCACACCGCCCTGTTCCTGATTCCGGTACTGACCGGCATCGTGGCGGTGGCTTCCGGCACGGTCAAGGTGCTGCGCTACCGGGTGACCGGGTGACCTTCGTCAACCAATCCAGATGGCATCGCCGGGAGGGTGCTCGGAACCATTCGGCGACGGCGGGCACACATCCCCGAACTCACCGGGTGCCAAGACATCGTGCACACGCCCGTCCGTCTCCCGCCCCGGTCTTTGATATCCCGAACTAGAGCCATCTCGGAAGATCGCTCCGATCGGCGCGGGCCCATGAGATCATCGGCCAAACGACCGAGGCATGGACCATCCTCTGTCGCCATCCCCTCGATCCGGAGGCTCCAGAGGATTCGGTTATCCCATGGCTCGTGAATCGCCCGCAAGGTCGGCCTTCAACGCCGAAGCTCCCAGCTCAGGCCACCGAAAAGTCGCATTTCATGCCGCTCCCTGCCGGATTGGCCACCCGTGAGGCAACCGGGCCGACGCAGCCGCTACGGACTTCGCCTCAGAGAGCTGCCGTGGAACTGGAGACAGGTGAACTCGCGATCCTGTGTCGCTGGAGCAGGGTCATGGCCCTTGCCGCCGATGACGCTGAAATGATCAGGCCGACCTGAATGCGGTCCAGCATCTTCGTCCCGTTTCACAACCGGCTCGATCCTACGGCGCGGCCTGATATCGGCCGTCCTCACCCCACAAC
>JADGOG010000155.1 GCA_017883065.1 Acidimicrobiales bacterium
TTCGGGGTGACCGCAACCGGCAATCCGGTCCCGTCCATCGCCGAGAGCGGCACGCTCCCGACCGGAGTCACCTTCTCCGGCGGCACTCTCTCCGGCTCGCCAGGAGCGACCGGCGCCTTCCCGATCACCTTCACCGCGGCGAACGGCACCGCACCCGACGCAACTCAGGCATTCACCTTGACGGTCGACCCACCTCCGTTGGCGGTGGCCACCACGTCGCTTCCCGGAGCGATCCTCTCCGTCCCCTACTCGACCGCCATCGGAGCTACTGGAGGGACGTCCCCGTACTCGTGGTCGGTGGTCACCGGCTCCCTGCCGAGTGGTCTCTCGCTCGACGGGGCGACAGGGGCCATCTCAGGGACGCCGACGTCCACGTCACCCTCGGCATTCACCGTGCGAGTGAGCGACGCCAACGCCACCCAGGCAACCAGGGTGTTCTCCATCGCCGTAGCCGGGGCGGCCAACCGCGGCCTCCTCACGTCCTCGGTCGTCGGCATCGCGTCGACGCCGGACGGCAACGGGTACTGGGTGGTGGACTCATCTGGCGATGTCACGCCCCACGGGACGGCCCACAGTTTCGGGTCCCTGACCGGCCATCCCCTCAATGCGCCGATCGTGAGAGTCATGGCCACCACGGATGGCCTGGGTTACTGGCTGGTGGGCGCCGACGGCGGCATCTTCACCTTCGGTGACGCCCGCTTCTTCGGCTCGATGGGCGGCCAACGCCTGAATGCACCCGTGGTGGCCCTGGCCCCCACGGGCGACAGTCGGGGCTACTGGCTGGTGGGTGCCGACGGCGGTGTCTTCACCTTCGGCGATGCCGTGTTCCACGGTTCGACCGGCGGGTTCCATCTGAACAAGCCGGTGGTTGGGGTGGCCACCGACGTGACGACCGGGGGCTACTGGCTGGTGGCCTCGGACGGTGGGGTCTTCTCCTTCGGGGCACCGTTCCACGGGTCGACGGGTGCCATCACGCTGAACCGTCCGATCGTAGGGATCGCCGCCACCTCGGACGGTGGGGGCTACTGGTTGGCGGCCTCGGACGGCGGCATCTTCAATGGCGGGAACGCGCCGTTCCGGGGTTCCGCCGCCACGTTCAGTCTCAGTCGACCCGTCGTCGGCATCGCGACGAACCAGTTCACCGACGGCTACTGGCTGGTCACGTCAGACGGCGGTATCTACACCTTCGCCGCACCGTTCTTCGGAGCCGGCTGATGGGCACTGCCGGCTCAGCCCGAGGGGGCCACGCCATCTCCAGACGAGTGGCTGCCCGGCTGGCGGTCTCCAGCATGTCGGGGGTACTGGCAGTGGCCGCGCTCGCTCTGGTCGCGGCGCCAGTGCCGGCGTGGGCCGGGGCCGTGGAGGCCCAGGCACTGATCACCCATCCCGGGACGGCGAGCCCGCTGGACAAGGGCGGATCCACCACCCCGTTCGGCGTGGTCATCCCTACGAACGCCAGCTGCCCGGGGGACTCCGCTCATCACGGCTACCACGTGTTCAGCTATCTGGTCCCCGACGCCGTCTCTCCTGCCACGGTCAACTTCAAGACCGGCGTCCCCGGCAAGTACCTCGGTTACATCACCGACGGAAGCTACTTCGGAGCGGTGAACACGGCTGAGGGCACCGGTCAGATCATGGGCGTACCCACGGCGTTCTCGTGGACGCGCTGGACCTCAGCCCAGTTGCTGCCCCACGGGGCCAGCTCCGCCACCTGGGATGGCGGCATCGCCTGTGCCGACTCCCACGGCGTGGTCACCAACTTCTGGAACTCCAGGTTCGTGATCACCGCCAGTGCCTCGGACCCCCACGGCTACGCCTGGCGGGTGGTCCAGACCCCGCCGTCGTCCGGGCACCTCGGACGGTGGATCGGCATCGGCCTGATCGTCCTGTCCATCGTGCTCGGTTCGATCGCCCTCTCCGCCCGTCACAGCCGGCGTGACCGCCCGCCGACCACGGACGAGCAACCAGGCGACGGGGTAGTCCCCATCTCCCCTGATGACCACGCGCCCCGGGCGACTCAGCCAGACCGCGAGCAGGTACCGGCCGAGCCCGAACTCCAGGCAGGTCGGTAGCCTCCATGACCACCGTCGTTCCCGATTCCCCCGTGGTGCAAAAGGCCCCCAGCGGCCCCCGTCGCCGCATCCGCCCGGTGCCCGTCCCGAGCGACCGTGCCTTCCTCGGCCTCACCCGGTTCAGTGGGCTGCTGGTGCTGGGTGTGTTCGCCGCCATCGGTCTCTTCCTGTCCATCAAGGCCTTTCCGGCCATCAGGGTGGCGAAGTTCTCCTTCCTCACCACCCAGGCCTGGCAGCCGGACATCCACCACTTCGGTATCGCCGGGATCTTGACCCTGACCATCCTGATCGCCCTGGTGGCGGTGGTCATCGCCATCCCCGTCTCGCTCGGTCTGTCCCTCTATATCTCCGAGGTCGCCCCTCAGCGGACCAAGCGGACCCTTGTCTCACTGGTCGACCTGATGGCGGCGGTGCCCAGCGTGGTCTACGGGCTGTGGGCCCTGTACTTCCTGCAGGGCAAGGTCATCGGGGTCTCCCGCTGGCTGTCGACCTGGTTCGGGTGGATCCCCGTCTTCAAGGTCAACGGCGCCCATCCGAACAACCCGCTCGAGTCGGGCAGCCTCTACAGCGCCTCCACCTTCATCGCCGGCATCGCCGTGTCGTTGATGGTCATCCCCATCCTCACCTCGGTGATGCGGGAGTCGTTCTCGCAGGCGCCGCTGGGCGAGCGCGAGGGCGCCTACGCCCTGGGTGCCACCCGGTGGGGGATGATCCGCTCGGTGGTCCTCCCCTTCGGCAAGGGCGGGATCATCGGCGGCACCATGCTCGGGCTCGGACGCGCCCTGGGCGAGACCATCGTCGTCATCTTGATCATCTCGCCGGTGTTCACCATCAACACCCACATCCTCCAGGCCGGCGGGAACTCGGTGTCCTTTCTCATCGCCAACCTGGTGGGCGAGTCCTCGACGTTCGGCATCTCCGCGCTGATGGCAGCCGGGCTGGCACTGTTCGCCCTCACCCTCATCGTCAACTTCTCCGCGTCGGCCGTGGTGGCCCGATCGCGGTCCGGCGCCGAGAGCGACGGCTGAGATGGCACTCCTCGACGAGCGGCAGGCCACGGTCCCCGAGGCGTTCGCCCCCGGTCCGCCTCCGCCTCCCCAACGCCGTCGGAAGCTCGGAGGGCTACGCAAGGCGGCGGCCTTCAACCTGATCGGAGCGGCACTCGCCGGGGTGTCGGTGGCCCTGCTCCTCGCCCTGCTCACCGGCGTGTCCGGCGCCCTCGGCCTGGTGCTGGTGGGCTATGTCGCCTTCCTGCTGGTCTACGGCGTCCTGGTCTCGATCTCCGACGACGGGCCGGCGGTGCTCGACGCGGTGATGACCGTGTTGATGGCCTCGACGGCGGTGCTGGCCTTCGGGGCGCTGGCCATCGTCATCGTGTTCACCGTCGCCAGGGGGTGGGCCGCTCTGGTCCACACCAACTTCTACACCCAGGACATGTCCAAGGCCGGGCCGCTGGCCTCCCTCAAGGTCGGGGGAATGGCCCACGCCCTCTTGGGCACCTTGTGGATGGTGGGTATCGCCGTCGTCCTCACCGTCCCCATCGGCCTGGTGGCCGCCGTGTACCTCGACGTCACCCGCAGCCGGCCGGCCCGCCTCTTCCGGACGGTGGTCGAGGCCATGACCGCACTGCCCAGCATCCTGGCCGGCCTGTTCATCTACGCCTCGTGGATCCTCACCTTCGGGTTCGAGCGGTCCGGGCTGGCCGCAGCCCTCGCCCTCAGCGTGATGATGCTTCCGTACATCATCAGGGCGGCCGACCTCGCCCTCCGCCTCGTGCCCGGCAACCTCCGCGAAGCGGCAGCCGCCCTCGGAGCCCCGGGGTGGCGGGGCGAGATGCAGGTGGTGATCCCGACGGCTCGATCTGGCCTGGCCACCGCGGTGATCCTGGGAGTGGCACGGGCCATCGGCGAGGCATCCCCGGTCCTGCTCACCGCCGGATACACCAGCTACGTCAATGCCAACCCGCTCCACGGCCCGATGGTGTCTCTCCCGCTCGAGACCCTGAAGCTCGTACAGGCCGACATCCCCGCCTACACCAGTCGGGCCTTCGGGGCCGCCACGTTCCTCCTGGTGGTGGTCGTGGTGCTCTTCCTGGTCGCACGAAAGATCGGCGGTTGGGGACCGGGGCATCTTTCGCCCCGCGGCCACCGTCGCGTGCAGCAGGCGTCGGCCCGGGACGCGGCCCGATTCGCCGCCCGGTCTCAAGCCGCCATCACCTTCGGCGACCCAGCCCTCGGCTACCCAGCCACAGGCGGCCCCCAGTCGCCACACCGACGGAGAAGACGATGAACCGCCGAACCAACCGCCAGCCCCACACCCGGCGCGTCGCCGTGCTCCTGACCGCGCTGGTCGCCTCCGCCCTGGCCACCTTCGCCTTGAGCGGCGGCACCGCCTCGGCCGACAGCTACGTGCCCGTGTCGGGCGAGGGTTCGTCGTGGTCGGCCAACGCCTTGAACCAGTGGATCGCCGACGAGCAGCAAGCGGGCATGCGCATCAACTTCACCGCCAACGGGTCGACCACCGGACGCCAGGACTTCATCAAGGGACTGACCGACTTCGCCGCCTCGGACATCCCCTTCCAGACCAACCCCAGCGACGGCTCGGCCCCCGAGCACCCCCAAGCCGGCAGCTACGCCTACATGCCGATCACCGCCGGCGGCACCGTGTTCATGTACAACCTCAAGATCAACGGTCAGCGGGTGACCAACCTTCGGCTGTCCGGCCAGAACATCACCAAGATCTTCACGGGGGCCATCACCAACTGGAACGATCCGGCGCTCGCCGCCGACAACCCCGCCCTCAAGCTGCCCAACCAGAGCATCGTGCCGGTGGTCCGCTCGGACGGGTCCGGTTCGAGCTTCGAGCTCACCGAATGGATGATCCACCAGTACGCGGGATTGTGGAACACCTACTGCGGGAAGACCCAGCACGCCGGGACCTGCGGAGCCACCTCCTTCTACCCGACGGTCACCGGGATGATCGCCCAGTCCGGCGACCTCGGCGTGGCCGGCTACGTCTCCCAGAGCTACGCCAACGGGGCCATCGGCTACGTGAACTACTCCTATGCCCTCGACTCCCACTTCCCGGTGGTGCAGATGCTCAACGCCGCCGGCTACTACACGGAACCCACGCCGCAGAACGTGGCCGTGTCGCTGCTCCAGGCCCAGGTCGACACCACCGACGTCAACAATCCGGCGCTCTATCTGACCCAGAAGCTGGATGGTGTCTACAACGACGCAGACCCCCGCGCCTACCCGCTGTCGTCCTACGGCTATCTGGTCCTCCCCACCACGGTGGCCGGACAGTTCACCGCAGCCAAGGGCAAGACGCTGGCCGCCTTCTCGTACTACGCCATGTGCGGCGGCCAGAAGGAGTCCGCTGCGCTCGGCTACTCGCCCATGCCCATCAACCTGGTGCAGGCCAGCTTCGACCAGATCAAGAAGATCCCCGGGGCCGTCGTGCAGAACATCAACATCCAGAGCTGCGGCAATCCCACGTTCTCGCCGTCGGGGGCCAATCTGTTGGCCACCACCGCCCCGTTCCCCCCGGCGTGCGACAAGCAGGGCCCCACCCAGTGCACCACCGGTACGGGTGGCGCGGTGGCCGTCTCCACACCGGTGAGCCCCGGCTCGGCCGCCGCGGCCACCCAGGGTAAAGGGAGCACCAGCTCCACCGCCGCCGGTACGGGTAGCGGAACGAATGCCGGATCGGTCGCCGCCGGCGCCGCCGGCACGGGGACATCTGCGGGGGACACGGCCACGACGGCCACCACCGCGCCGTGCGACCCGTCCACCGGATCGTGCCCCTCGTCCGGGTCAATCGGACTGGCCGGCGCCGCACCCGCGGCGGCCACGGCCACCCTGCCGGCGGCCACCGGATGGTCGACCAACCAGACCCTGCTCGTGCTCATCGGGCTGCTCCTGCTGGCCATCATCCTGATTCCGGGTCTGCTGGTCCGTCGCATGGACCGGGGGAAGCAGTGACGGGCCGGGGCCCCCGGCTCGGGGCCCGCCGCCTGCGGGACCATCGCATCACCGGTCGCCGG
>JADGOG010000007.1 GCA_017883065.1 Acidimicrobiales bacterium
GGCGTGTTCCCCGCCCTGCACACCATCAACATCATGCACCTGAGCTCGCCGCACAGCGCCATCTTGTCGGCGGTGATCTTCAACGCCCTGATCATCGTGGCGTTGATCCCCCTGGCCCTCCGGGGCGTCAGGTTCAGGGCCGCCGGTGCTGCCTCCGTGCTGCGCCGCAACCTGCTCATCTACGGGCTGGGCGGCTTCATCATCCCGTTCATCGGGATCAAGCTCATCGACATCATCCTCACTGCGTTGGGAGTCAAGTAATGCGCCGTCAACTCATGACCGCCATCGGCATGATCATCGTGATGACCCTGGTGCTCGGGTTGGGCTACGGACTGGCGCTCACCGGCATCGGCGAGGCGGCCTTCGGCCACCAGGCCAACGGATCCGTCGTCGAGAAGGGTGGCAAGGTCGTCGGCTCCTCGCTCATCGGCCAGAGCTTCACCGACGCCAAGGGCAACCCGATCCCCAAGTACTTCCAGGCCCGCCCGTCCGACGCGGTGACCTCGTCGGCCACCGACAACATCACCGTCAGCGGTGCTTCGAACTACGGTCCGTCCAACCCCCTGCTGATCGGCTTCGTGCCCGGGGTGAACTCGGTGGGCCTCGACGGGAGCCCGTCGAAGACCAACCCGTTCGCCACACCGGCCGACCCGTTCTGCGTGCCGGTCGACACCACCTCGGATGCCGCCCCGGTGGTCGCCCCCTCCCCCGGCCAGAAGTACGCCAAGAACAGTGACGGCACCTACGTCTGCGACCCGAACACCGTCCCCCAGCGGGCCATCGCCTACCGGACCGAGTTCGGGCTGCCGGCCAATGCCGAGGTTCCCGTGGACGCGGTCACCGCCTCGGGGTCGGGCCTCGACCCGGAGATCTCCGTCGCCAACGCAGACATCCAGGCCCCCACGGTGGCCCGGGTCCGGGGACTGTCCCTGGCCACCGTGACGGGTCTGCTCAAGGCCAACACCACCGGGCGTAGCCTGGGCGTGCTCGGCGATCCCGGGGTGAACGTTCTGACCCTGAACGTGGCCTTGGACCACCTGGCCACGCGGTAGACAACGGAGCGGGACGCGGAGCGTCAGGAGGCCTCACCAGGTGGCACGGGGAAAGCTACGGCTGTATCTCGGCGCCGCTCCCGGCGTGGGCAAGACCTTCGCCATGCTCAACGAGGGGTGGCGCCGCAAGGAACGCGGCACCGATGTGGTGATCGGCTGGGTCCAGGACCACGGTCGGCCCCAGACCGACGCCCAGATCCGCGATCTCGAGGTCTTCCCCCGCATCACCGTCGACTACCGGGGACAGCCCTTCGAGGAGATGGACCTCGACGGGCTCCTGCAGCGCAAGCCCGAGCTGGTGCTGGTGGACGAGCTGGCCCACTCCAACGTCCCCGGATCCAAGCACGCCAAGCGGTGGCAGGACGTCGAGGAGCTCCTCGACGCCGGGATCAACGTCATCTCGACGGTCAACCTCCAGCACCTCGAGTCGTTGAACGACGTCGTCGAGAGGATCACCGACGTCGCCCAGAACGAGACGGTGCCCGATCCCTTCGTCCGGGCCGCCGATCAGCTGGAACTGGTCGACATGGCCCCCGAGGCCCTGCGCCGACGCCTCGCCCACGGGAACGTCTACCCCCCCGAGCGCATCGACACCGCCCTGGGCAACTACTTCCGCGCCGGCAACCTGACCGCATTGCGGGAGCTGGCCCTCTTGTGGGTGGCCGACCGGGTGGACGAGGAGCTCACCGACTACCGCGAACGGCACAACATCGCCGGGCCCTGGGAGACCAAGGAGCGGGTGGTGGTCTCCCTCACCGGATCGCGCGGCAGCAGCGTGCTGATCCGACGTGCGGCCCGCATGGCCATGCGCACCAAGGCCGAGCTGGTCGGTGTGCACGTGCGCACCGACGACGGCCTCACCGGGTCCGGGTCCCAGGGGTTGCGCCAGAACCGCGCCCTCCTCGACGATCTCGGCGGTCGCTACGTCGAGGTGGTGGGTGCCGATGTGGCGCCCGCGCTCGTCCAGGTCGCCCAGGCCGAGAACGCCACCCAACTGGTCATGGGGGCCACCCACCGGAGCCGGCTCACCGAGTTCGTCCGGGGTTCGGTCATCAACTCGGTCATCCGGGCTGCCGGAGGTTCGCTCGACGTCCACGTCATCGCCACCGGCACCGCCCCGGAGACCGGTGCCGACGACGACACCGTGTCTCCCGGCGGCGACGCAGCCAGCCGACTTCCCAAGGCCGTCACGCGCCGCCGCAACCGGATCCTCTCGCCCTTGTCGGTGCGCCGACGGGCAGCTGCGTTGGCCATCGGCGTGGTCGGGTTCCCGCTCCTCACCGTGGTCCTCACCGATATCGGCAGCCATGCCGACCTGTCCACCGCCCTCAGCACCTACCTGGTCCTGGTGGTGGCGGTGGCTGCCACCGGTGGAGTGTGGCCGGCAGCCCTGGCGGCCATCGCCGGGTTCTTGCTCTCCAACTACTACTTTGCGCCGCCGGTGCACACGTTCACCATCGGAGACGCCCGGGACATCCTGTCGCTGCTCATGTTCCTGGTCGTCGCCGGCGTGGTCAGCGTGCTGGTCGACCTGTCGGCCCGGATGACCGCCACCGCCATCCAGGCCCGGGCCGATGCCCGGATGCTCGCCCGGGTGGCCGGTCGGATGGTGGCACCCGAGGGCAACCCGCTGCCCGCTCTCCTCGAAGAGCTGATGGTCGCCTTCCGGCTCGAGGCGGTGGCCGTCCTACGCTCCGACGGCGAACGTGTGCCCGTGGTCGCCTCCACCGGTGGCGACCGCTCACCCGTCGGACCGTGGTCGACCGTGGCCGGCGCCGGGAGCTCGCCGCCCACCGACCCCGACGACGCCACGGTGGTCCTCCCCCTCACCGACCGGGAGCTCCTGGCGCTCCGGGGTCCCGGGCTCACCGCCGAGGACCGTGACATCCTGGCCGCCTTCGCCGCCCAGCTGTCCACCGCACTCGAGAGCGACCGGCTCCACGCCGAGGCGGCCGAGGCCGAATCGCTGGCTCGGGCCAACCAGCTGCGCTCCGCGCTCCTGGCCGCGGTCAGCCACGATCTGCGCACGCCGCTGGCCTCCATCAAGGCGGCGTCGTCCAGCCTCCTGTCCGAGCAGCTGGCGTTCGGGCCCGACGAGACCCGCATCCTGCTCCAGACCATCGACGACGAGTCCGATCGGCTGAACAGCCTGGTCGAGAACCTGCTCGACATGAGCCGTCTCCAGACCGGTTCGATGGACGTGCTGCGACAGAGCACCGACATCGGCGAGCTGGTCGAAGCGGCCATCGACAGCCTGGGACCGAGGGGCGAGCAGGTCACCGTGGAGTCACCGGGGCCACTCCCCCGCATCCACACCGACCCGGTGCTCCTCGAACGGGCCCTCGCCAATCTGATCGACAACTCCCTGCTCCATGCCGACGGCAAGGGTCTGCGGGTCGAGGCGGGCGCCGTGGCCGACCGGGTGGACATCCGGGTCATCGACCGGGGACCGGGGATCCGGCCGGAGGACCGCGACCGTGTGTTCCGGCCCTTCCAGCGCCTGGGTGACTCCGAGAACGGCACCGGTGTCGGGCTCGGCCTGGCCGTGGCCCGGGGGTTCGTGGAGGCGGTCGGGGGCGAGCTCGACGTCGAGGACACCCCGGGTGGCGGTTGCACGATGGTGGTGCGCATCCCCCAGGACGTCGCTGCCCCACCGACGGCCGTCACACAGGCTGCCGTCACACAGGCTCCGGAAGAATCGGAGCCGTGACCCCGGCCGCCCCCGGCGTCCCGTCCGACCAGGCCGCAGCCGGCGAAGCCGGCACCAAGGTCCTGGTCTGCGACGACGATGCCTCGCTCCTTCGGGCCCTCTCGATCAGCCTCACCGCCCGCGGCTACGAGGTGATCGTGGCCCGCACCGGCGAGGAGGGGCTCGACCGGGCTGCGCACCGGCATCCTGACGTGATCCTCCTCGACCTCGGTCTCCCCGGGATCGACGGGGTCGAGGTGATCCGGGGCATCCGGGGGTGGAGCTCGGTCCCGATCATCGTGCTGTCCGCCCGTCACCAGAGCGTGAGCAAGGTCGAGGCGCTCGACGCCGGCGCCGACGACTACGTCACCAAGCCGTTCGGGATGGACGAGCTCCTGGCCCGGCTCCGCGCCTCGCTCCGACGGACCACCGGCGCTGCCGAGGCACCCCGCGTCGTGGCCGAGGGCTTCACCGTGGACCTGGTCGAGAAGCGGGTCACCCGCGACGGCCAGGACGTCCACCTGACCCCCAAGGAGTGGGGCATCGTCGAGGTCCTGGTACGGAATCCGGGTCGCCTGGTCTCCCAGCGTCAGCTGCTCCACGACGTCTGGGGGCCGGAGTACGAGACCGAGACGGAGTACCTGCGGGTACTCATGGGCCGGGTGCGCCGCAAACTCGAGGTCGACCACTCACGGCCCCGTCACTTCCGGACCGAACCCGGGATGGGCTACCGCTTCGAACCCTGATCGAAGGCACCCTAGGATCCCGGCATGGACCACGGGACGGTCGCCATCTACGACCAACGGGGCCTGACCTGGGCCGCCACCCACGCCACCGCCGGACGGCGGGCGGAGGCGGCGTCCTTCGCCGACCGGGTGGCACCCGGCGCGCTCCGGCTGGACATGGGTTGTGGGGCCGGCCGCTACCTCCCCCACCTGGGGACCCCGGCGGTGGCACTCGACGCGTCGGCGGTCATGCTCGCCGCCTGTCGGGACACGGTTCCCGACGCCCTCTACATCCAAGCCGACGTCGAGCACCTTCCGTTCGCCCGCCATGCGGTGGGCGGAGCCTGGTCATGGATGACCCATCTTCATGTTCCCCGGGTCAGACTCCCCTTGGCGTTGTGGGATCTGCACCGGGCCCTGGCCGTGGGTGCCCCCTTCGCCATCCAGCTCCTCGAAGGCACCCACGAAGGTCACGACCTCCCCGGCGACGAGCTGGGAGGACGGTTCATGGCCGGATGGACACCGCCCCGACTGGTGGACGTGGTGACCGGGGCCGGCTTCGATATCGAGCCGGGCTCGGTGGTGGTGTCCGGGGACGAGCTCCGCCTCCGGGCCCGGCGGGCCAGGACCCTGGCCGACACGGTGCGCCCGGGTATGCGACTTCTGGTCTGCGGCGTCAATCCTTCCCTCTACTCGGCCGACGCCGGAGTCGGGTACGGACGACCGGGCAACCGGTTCTGGCCGGCGGCACTGGCCTCGGGCATCGTGACCCGGGACCGCGATCCCCTCGACGCGGTGACGCGCCACGGCGTGGGCATGACCGACTTCGTCAAGCGGGCCACCCGTACCGCCGCCGAGGTCACCCACGACGAGTACCGCCAGGGGTTCGCCCGGGTCGGACGCCTCGTCGAGTGGCTGGCTCCCGGAGCGGTGTGCTTCGTCGGGCTGTCCGGTTGGCGGTCGGCGGTCAACCCCAAGGCGGTGGCCGGGCTCCAGCCCGAATCCATCGGCGGCCGACCGGCCTACCTGATGCCGTCGACCAGCGGGCTCAACGCCCGGACGACGGTCGGCCAACTCGCCGAGCACCTGGCGGCCGCCGCGGCAGTGGCCGACGCCTCCGGGGCCGGGTAGGCCATCTTCTGATCACCGGGTCCCGCCGCGTCAGTCGAGTCCCTCCACGGGCACCGCGTGATCGACCACCGGGGGTGACTCGAAGAACGGACCGATCAGGCCTCGCCACCGGGTGAAGGCCTCCGACTGGCGGAACCCCTCGACGTGGTCCTCCAGGGATCCCCACTGGACCAGGAGGAGATAGCGGTCGGGCGTCTCCACTCCGCGGTGCAACGCCAGGGAGAGGAATCCGGGTGAAGCGGAGATGACCTTGCGGGCCTCCACGAAGGCTCGTTCGAACTCGTCGGACGTGCCAGGTCGGATGGTGATGAGAGCGTGCTCGAGAACCATGGTGACGACGCTACCGGGGATCCCCGGAGCCCTCGGTGAGCACCGACCCCGGAATAGGACGTCCACCGCCGCCGTTGAACCGGGCGCAATCACAAAGGAGCGCTTGGTGAAGGTCGAGATCTGGTCGGACGTGGTGTGTCCGTGGTGTTACATCGGCAAGCGTCTCTTCGAGGACGCCCTGGCCCGGTTCGGCCACGCCGACCAGGTCGAGGTGGAGTGGCGGAGCTTCGAGCTCGATCCCCAGTCACCAGCGCATGTGGACATGCCCATGAGCCGCATCCTCGAGCGGAAGTACGGCATGACCAGGGAGCAGGCCGAGGCGGCCAACGATCGGATGACCGACCTGGCCGCCGGCGTTGGTCTCGAATACCACCTCGACGAGGTCCAGGTCGGCAACACCTTCGATGCCCATCGGCTGATCCACCTGGCCTCCGCCCACGGCCTGGGCGACGCCATGAAGGAGCGGCTGTTGGCTGCCTACTTCACCGAGGGAAGGTCACCGAGCGACCATGACACGCTCACCGGGCTCGCGGTCGAGGTCGGTCTCGACCGAGGCGAGGTGGCCGCCACCCTGGCCGGCGACGGGTTCGCCACCGAGGTACGCCACGACGAGGCACGGGCCGCCTCACTCGGGGTGAGCGGCGTCCCGTTCTTCGTGATCGACGAGGCGTACGGGGTGTCGGGAGCCCAGCCGGCCGGGGTGCTCCTCGGGGCGCTCGAGCGGGCCTGGTCCGGGTCCCACCCGGCCAGCGTGGTCAGGACCACGGGCGTAGACACCGAGGACGGGGCGACGGCGTGCGCGGACGGCACCTGCGCCGTATGAGCCGGTCGGCTCACGGCCGGCACTGAGCCGAACCCCGGAATCTCAGTCCGGGAGCATCCCGTAGGCGCTGGCCGCGGTGAAGGTGGCCACCAGCCGGCGCTGGGCCACCATCGCCCGGCGGAACTCGGCCCAGTCGGGGTGTTCGCCCTGCGCCTGTCGGTACATGGCCACCAACGCCTCGACCACCTCGTCGTCCCCGGCGGCGGCCACCGCCGACAGGTCGACCGTCCCATCGAGGACCACGTACGCCCAGAAGTCGTCGCTGGTCACGTGGAGCGAGGCCTGGGGGTTGCGGCGGAGGTTCGCCGTCTTGGCCCGGGAGTCTGTCACCGAGATCCGCACCGTGTGATCGGGTCCGGTCACGTACATGATGTTGGAGAGCTGGGGGCGCCCGTCGCCACGGGCGGTGACCAACACGCCGCGGCCGTGGTCACGGACGAAGGCAAAGGCGTCGTCGAGTGCAACTGCCATACCCCCACCGTACCCACTTCCGCCCGGCGGCCGCCCGGGTCGCCCGGAGGTGCCCTGGTGCTCAGGACAGTTCGAACGAGCCGTCGTGGACCTGCACACGGGCCCCGATGAGCTCGTCGGTGACGCCGTGGGTGGCCAGCGAGCGGTCTTCGCTGACCGCCACGCACCGGCGTCCGTCGGCGGTGTCGCACAGCACCACCGTGCGTGCCGGCTCGGTGCCGTCGTAGGTCACCGTGTAGGTGGCCACCGTGGCCTCGCCCCGGTAGCCGTCGAGGGTCTCCACCATGGCGGCCGGCTCGACCACCCGGGTGGCCGACGCCGCATCCCCGGCGAAGTCACCCACCAACGGCGGCCGGCCGTCGGGTCGGTCCGACCAGACGCCGATCCCCGGCTTGGTCAGGAGCCCGCTCACCGTGGTCACCGCGCCGAGCAGCCCGTCGCCTTCACGGATCGACCGCACCACCGCCGCCGTGGCCTGGAAGACGAAGTTGTTGAAGGGCCCGCCGGCGAAGGCCATCCCGCCGGTGACCGTCGGCGTCGAGGTGGTCTCCAGTCCCAGTGCCCGTTGCTGGACCCTGACCGCGGCGGGGAAGCAGCTGTAGACCTCCACCACGTCGAGCTCCCCGAAGGACCGACCGAGGCGGCCCGAGGCGGCCCGACCGAGCACCTCCATGGCCGGCCACCGATGGGGATCGACCCGACGCAGGAGCGACACGGCATGGCTCGACTCGATGCCGACCAGGGGGAACACCCACCGGTCGACGGGGATCCCCGCTCGGACCGCCACGTCGGCCGAGCAGAGCACCAAGGCGGCCGCCTGATTCACCGTCCACTGGGTGGAGTGCCACTTGTTGTAGGGGAAGGCCAGGGGTCGATTGGAGGCCGAGGGCGTGGCGATCTCGGTCGCCTCCATCGGCGTGGGGAACGCCGCTTCGGGATTGGAGCGGGCCACCAGATTGAACCGGGCCCACAGGTCGGCCACATCGGCACGGTGCTCGGCCACGGAGCGGCCCTCGGCCCAGCGGAGGGCGTTGTCGATCATGGCGTACTGCTGGACCGGGTCCCACAGCCGGTTGGCCACCTCCACCGGCTCGAGCAGGACACCCTTGCGCCGGTGCACCACGTCGGGGAGCACTCCTCCCTGGTCGGTCTCCACCGCCTCACCTGTCGACCGGGTCCGGTCACGGGCCCATCGTTTGGCGTCGCCGCCCACCACCACCGCAACCTCGGAGCGGCCGGCGATGATGGCGGCCAGAGCGTCGTTCACCAACGTCTGTTGAGGGATGCCCAGCTCCACCAGATGGGTCCGGGCCGAGGTGGCGCCCACCGCGTCGGCGACCAGGCGGGCCGGATCGGTGTAGGCCCAACTTCCCTGGGGCACGGCGATGCGGTCGACCTGGGTGAGGAGGGCCGGTCGACCGGTGTCGTCGCCCGCCGAGGTCACCGCCCGGATCATCAGCTCGGTGGCCTCGACGTCGGCCGATGCGGTGCCCACCCCGATCAGCACCGGGGTGCGGGGCCCGAGGGCGCCGAGCCCGGCGGGGAGGCCTGATTCGCTCACCCGGACACCCGGTCGGTCCGGCGTTCACGCATCATCCGGCCCAGGTGGCGCCAGGTGACCGGGACCGCCCCGAGGTCCAGGGCCTGTTCCCTCGCCCGCTCGGGCACGTCGTAGTGGGCCTGGTGGGGTCGGCTCTCCTTGTGTTGGAACCACTCCCGCCTCATGCCCAGGTGGGCGGCGAACTCATGGAGCTCGTCATCGGTGTCGGCCACCAGGTGTGACCACCGGTCGTCGATCGGCCCCAGCCGGGCCGGTTGACGCCAGTCATCGAGGTAGACGGCCATACGGGTGCGGCGCCCTTCGCCTCAGACGACCCGGCCGGCGGCACCGTCGGCGGCGACCACCGCCAGTCCGCCCAGCTCCCACGCCAGCATTCCCCCGGCCACGTTGCGCACGTCGTAGCCCGCGCCGGCCAGTGCGCCGGCCACTGCCCCGGACCGTCCGCCGACCCGGCAGATGCAGACCACGGTCCGGTCGGTCGGGAGTTCGCCGGCCCGCTCCGAGACCTGCCCCATGGCCAGGTGGACCGCTTCGGGTGCATGGCCGGCGTTCCACTCCTCGTCCTCCCTCACGTCGAGCAGCATCGCCCCTCCGGCCACGAGGCGGCTGGCCTCGGCCGGTTCGATGTCGAGGACGGGGGTCGGTTCGGGGGTCACCGCATCACGGTACCGGAGGCCGGGCGGCCATCGGTCGACCAGCTGCTCAACCGGGGAGGTCCATCAGCTCGATCCTCACTCCGTCGGGGTCGGTGCAGTAGACGAAGTCGAGCCGGGTGCTCCCCAGATCGAAGGTGGTCCTGGTGCCGCGGACGACGGTCCCTCCCAGCGACTCGATCAGCGAGGCGGTGGCCTCGACGTCGTCCACCCGGACCGAGAGATGGGTGAGGCCGAGCCGGTTCATCGGGCGCCGGTCCCGGTCACCGGTGTACCCCGGGGAGATGAACGACAAGAGCTCGATGGTCACGCCGTCCCGGGTGAGCATCCGCGATTCGAGAGCCACGCCCTCGACCTCCATGAGGGCGGCGAACTCCTCCCCGACCTGGTGGGAGGCGACCTGCTCGAATCCGAGCCCCTCGCCGTAGAAGCGGAGGGAGCGCTCGAGGTCCGAGACGCAGATCCCCACGTGCGAGAACGACAGTGCCATCACAACCCCTCCCGGATGCGGCGTGGGACCTGGGCATCCCCGATGACCGACATGGTGGCACACCGGCGGCGATCACGACCAGCGATCGCCGGCACCGGATCCGGGTGCCGTGGGCGGTGGGCGGTGGGCGGTGGGCGCCTAGGTCACCACGGCCAGGTCCGCACCGCCGCCTCCGTCCTGGTCGGGCAGGTGGGCGCTCACGAAGGTGCCGACCGAGTCGTAGGTGCGGCGGCTGCCCTCCGCCCAAGGCATGAGGATGGGGAAGACGTGGAACATCCCCGGCTCCTCGTGGGCCGCCGTCTCCACGCCGGCCGCCTCGAGTTTCTCGACGAAGGCCCTGATCGCGTCGCGGAACATCTCGTCGCCGCCGAACGAGACGAAGGTGGGAGGCCACCCGGTGACGTCCGTTTCGAGGGCGGACACCGCCCCTGACGCCGGGTCCCGCCCGTGCAGGTAGGCGGCCGTCGGGATGTTCCAGGGCAGGATGTCCCGGGTGGCGTTGTCGGAGACGGAGGGCTCGTCGAGCAGGAGGTCCAACTCGGGCGAGAACAGGATGACCCCGGCGACGGTCCGGTGGTGGATGCGGCGCATGGCGTAGAGCAACGAGGTGGCCAGACCACCGCCGCTCGAGTCGCCGGCAATGAACAGCTGGGCCGGGTCGACGCCCTGGGACATCAGGGCCTCGAGGATCAAGACGGCGTCCTCCAGGGCGGCGGGGAACGGGAATTCGGGGGCCAGTCTCACGTCGGCCACGAAGATGGCACACCCGGTGCGCCGGCACAGCCATGCGACGAACAGCCCGTACATCCGGGGGGAGGTACCCACATAGCCCCCGCCGTGCAGGTAGAGGATGGTGCCTCGGGCCGGCCCGGGCCTCGGGTGGTACCAGATGCCGGGGACCCCGGCCACCTCGGACTCCTCCAGGGTCACCTCGAGCGACCGGACCAGTGGCGGGAGGATCACCCCGCACAGGTCGTCGAGCACCAGCTCCACCGAGCGGAACTCGTCGATGGGCAGGGAGGACGAGTAGCCCATGAACGAGCGGACGGTCTCGCGGGTGACGGCCACCGCCAGGTTGTGGGGCAGGTTCCCGTCCCCATGCCAAGGCTGTCGGAACGGCACCCGGGCCAACGCGGCACCCAGTTGACCGGCCAGACCGGCCAGGTCGGTGACGGCGATCGGCCACGAGGACCGGGCCACGCCGGGGCGGCGGCCCATCACCATCGCCGGATCACCCGGCGAGCGTATCGGTCAGACCGGCTCCGCGGCCAATGTGGCACCCAGGCTCAACAGGTGGTCGGTGGCTCCGCCCAGGGTCAGCTCGAAGTGCTTGGTCATCAGGAAGTACCGGTGGAGCGGATAGTCACGGTCGACACCTACGCCGCCGTGGAGGTGGACCGCGGCGTGCACGACGCGCTGGCCACCGTCTGCCGCCCAGAACTTGGCGATGTCCACTTCCTTGTCGGCGGGCAGACCCTCGCCGATGCGCCAGGCCGCCTGCCAGGCGGTGAGCCGGATGGCCTCGGTGTCCACGTAGGCGTCGGCTGCCCGCTGCCCGACCGCCTGGAAGGTGGCGATCGGCTTGCCGAACTGCTCGCGGGTCTTCGTGTACTCGGCCACCAGGGCCATGGCCGCGGCGGCGGCGCCGGCCTGGGCCAGGGCGATCGCCGCAGTCGACCGCTCCACCAGCCACTCGATGACGGCCGTCCCCTCCTCCACCGCCCCGAGCAGTGCGTCGGGACCGACCGCGGCCGCACTCAGGGTCAGCACCGCCTCGGGCTGGCCGGTGTTGGTCGGCTGGCGCTCACGGCTGACGCCCGGGGCTGACGTCTCGACGATGAACACGGCCACCGAGTCGGGCTCGACCCGTGCGGTGACGAGTACGGCGTCGGCGATCATCCCCGAGGGGACGCAGGCCTTGGCGCCTGACAGGACCCATCCGTCCCCGGAGCGCTCGGCCACCACCGAGGGTGCGCTCGGCGTGCCTCCCAGCTCGACCAGGGCGGTGGTCAGAACGGTGTCGCCGGCGACCACGCCCGGCAGCCACCGTTGGATCTGCGCCTCGCTCCCGAACTGCGCCACCGCCGGCGCAGCCGCCGCCAGCGTCTCGATGACCGGGACGTAGGCGGCACTCCGCCCGGCCGCCTCGACGATCAGGCCGGTCTCCACGAAGCCCAGGCCGGCGCCGCCGACCTCGTCGGGCAGGGCGATGCCGAGCAGACCGGCACCGGCCAGTTCCGACCAGAGCTTGCGGTCGAACCGGTCGCCCTCGGGCTCGGCCTCGAACTCCCTCAGGCGTTCGTGGGTGGAGAGATCGGTGAAGATCCGGGTGGCGAGCTCGCCGACGGCTTGCTGTTCTTCGCTGAAGGAAAAGTCCATGGGTATATCTCCTCGTTCGTCGTTCGTCGCCGGGCTAGCGGAGAGACCGGGGCAGGCCCAGTCCGAAGATGGCGATCAGGTCTCGTTGGATCTCGTTGGTGCCGCCACCGAACGTCAGGATGACCAGGCTGCGGGCGTGCATCTCGAGCCGTCCGGCCAGCACCGCCTCGGGACTCCCCCGGGTCAGGTAGCCGGCCTGTCCCACCACTTCGAGCAGGAGCTTGAACGCCTCCATGTAGAACTCGGTGCCGAAGACCTTGATCGACGAGGCGTCGGCCACGTCGAGGTGACCCTGGGTGGCCGTCCACGCCACCTTCCAGTTGATGAGCTTGAGGAACTCGAGCCTGGCGTAGACACGGGCCAGGTGGACCTGGACCCACTCCTGGTCGATGACCCGTCGACCGTCGGCCAGCTTGGTGTTCTGCGCCCAGGACCGGACGTCGGTGAGCGCCCGCTCGACGATGCCCGACGAGCACAGGGTGACCCGCTCGTGGTTGAGCTGGTTGGTGATCAGGCTCCACCCGTTGTTCTCGCCGCCCACCAGGTTGGCAGCAGGCACCCGAACATCCTCGTAGAAGGTGTAATTGATGTTGTGGTCGCCGAGCAGGTGCATCGGCACCACCTTGATGCCCGGTGTGTCCATGGGCACGATGAACATGGAGATGCCCTTGTGCTTGGAGACGTCGGGGTCGGTGCGGGTGGCCAACCAGATGTAGTCGGCGTCACCGGCCAGTGACGTGTAGATCTTCTGACCGTTGATCACGTACTCGTCCCCGTCACGCACCGCCCGGGTCTGGAGTGACGCCAGGTCGGTCCCCGACTCGGGTTCCGTGTAGCCAATGCAGAAGTGGATGTCGCCGGCCAGGATCTTGGGCAGGAAGAAGTCCTTCTGCTCCGGGGTGCCGAACTGCATGATGGTCGGGCCCACCGTGTTGATGGTCAGCATGGGCACCGGTGCGCCGGCCCGCATCGACTCGTCGAAGAAGATGAACTGCTCGATGGCCGAGCGGCCCTGGCCGCCGTACTCGGTGGGCCAGCCGATGCCCAACCAACCGTCCTCGGCCATCTGCTTGACCACCCGGCGCATGTTCGGGCCGATCCCGTGCCCGGCCGCCAACTGCGCCTCGACCTCGGGAGTCAGCAGATCGGCGTAGTACTCGCGCAGGCTGGTGCGAAGCGCCTCGTGCTCCTCGGTGTAGCCGATCTCCATTGGGTCCCTCCCGGTCGATGTCTGCTCGGTCACACTCCCCGGCGTCCACCCGTGGACTGGTGAGCTGCGAATTCGACGCCTTCGGATCAGCGGTTCCGACCCGTGCCGGCCCGATCCCCCCTGGCGTGCGGCGTGACCGGCGACGGTGCCTGTCCACCCACTAGAACACGTTACATTCACTCCCATTCGGGCGCCACCGTCCCGATCGGGCAGCGGACGCACCCGACCATGTAGCCTGCCCGACGGTGCCGCTGCGCTCGTGGGCGCGGGAGCGCCGCTAGGGTTACCACCCGGTAAGTTCACTCTCGGAACCTGTCGGCCCGGCTCGGACGAGCCCGGCGCAGGCCGACCAGCAGCACCGACACAACGTTTCACCGCCAAAGCGTCTCATCGACCCAGAGCGGCCCGTGGCCGCCGATCCCCGAGGAGTACCACATGCCCGAAGCCGTCATCGTCGCCACCGGCCGGACCCCGATCGGACGGGCCAACAAGGGTTCGCTCGTGGGCTGCCGTCCCGATGATCTCGCCGCCCTGGTGATCCGCGAGGTGCTGGCCAAGGTCCCCCAGCTCGACCCCCATTCCGTGGAGGACGTCATCATGGGCTCGGGTCAGCCCGGAGGTGAGGCGGGCTACAACGTCGGACGCGTGGCCGCTGTCCTGGCCGGCCTGTCCGACGTCCCCGGCGTGACGGTCAACCGGTACTGCTCGTCGTCGCTGCAGACGATCCGCATGGCGGCCCACGCCATCCGGGCCGGTGAGGGCGACGTGTTCGTCGCCGCCGGCGTGGAGACGGTCAGTCGCTACATGTACGGCGCCGCCGACACCGGTCCCCACAATCCTCTGTTCGCCGACGCCGAGGCCCGCACCGCCGAGCGCACCCCGGCCGCAGGTGCGCCGTGGACACCGCTCGAAGGAGCCTTTCCCGACGTCTACATCGCCATGGGCCAGACCGCCGAGAACGTCGCCGAATTCAAGAACGTGACCCGTGAGGCGCAAGACGAGTTCGCCGTACAGTCCCAGATGCGGGCCGTCGCCGCTCAGGAATCCGGGTTCTTCGACCGGGAGATCATCCCGGTGACCACGCCCGACGGTGACGTCATCACCAAGGACGACGGCCCTCGGCCCGGCACCACCCTCGAGGGTCTGGCCGGCCTCAAGCCGGTGTTCCGCGAGGGTGGCACCATCACCGCCGGCAACGCCTGCCCCCTCAACGACGGTGCCGCCGCCGTCATCGTGATGAGCGACACCAAGGCACGCGAACTGGGCATCACCCCGCTGGCCCGTATCGTGGCCAGTGGCGTCACCGGGCTGAATCCCGAGATCATGGGTCTCGGTCCGGTCGAGGCCATCCGCCAGGTGCTGGGGCGTGCAGGCATGACCATCGACGACATCGACCTGGTCGAGATCAACGAGGCATTCGCCGCCCAGGTGGTGCCGTCGGCCAGGGAGCTCGGCATCAGCTACGACAAGCTGAACGTGAAGGGCGGGGCCATCGCCCTCGGCCACCCCTTCGGCCAGACCGGCGCCCGCATCATGACCACCCTGCTCAACGCCCTCGACGACACGGACAAGACCTTCGGTCTCGAGTCCATGTGCGTCGGTGGCGGTCAGGGCATGGCCATGATCGTCGAGCGGCTGTCCTAGCCCCAGTCGGGCCGGCCCCTGGGCCTCTCGGCGGGCCGGGGGCGACTCAGCGATCGAGCAGGGGGTCCTCGGGTCGGCGCACCGTGCGGCCCGACTGGCGGGCCAGGCGCCAGGCGATCCCCGACATGGCCTCCAGGGCGATCCGGTTGCCCAGGTAGGCGGTGACCTCGGCGTGGTCGAACGGCGGCGCCAGTTCGACGATGTCCACGCCGGCCACCGGCAGCTCCATGGCGATCCGGCGCACCGCATCGAGCAGCTGGCGTGGGCTGAGCCCCCCGGGCTCGGGCGTGCCGGTGGCCGGTGCCGAACCAGGGTCCACCACGTCGACGTCGACCGAGAGGAACACCGCGTCGCACTCATCGGTGGCGATGGCGAAGGCCTCGGTGAGGCAGGTGTCGAGGCCCCGGCTCACCAGTTCGGACATCTCGTAGCTGCGCATGTGCTGCTCGGCCATCCAGTCGAGGGTCTCCCCCTCCGGCCAGTAGCCCCGCAGGCCGATCTGGAGAAACCGGTCCCCTCGGGCGGCACCGGACTCGATCAGCCGTCGCATCGGCGTCCCATGCCCCACCAACGAGCCGAACTGGGTGTCGGCGGTGTCGGCATGGGCGTCGAAGTGGATGACCGACACCCGACCCCAGCCCACGTGGCGGGCCACTCCGGTGACGTCGGGCAGGGCGATGGTGTGGTCACCTCCGAGGATGATCGGCACCGCCCCCGAGGCGGCGATACGGGTCACCGCCTCCTCGAGGCGGGCCAGCGAGAGTTCGGTGTCACCCGAGGGCATCTCCACGTCGCCCACGTCCACCACTCCCAGTTCGACCAACGGGTCGACGCCCAGGGCCAGGCTCGGCCGCATCCCGTCGTGGGGCAGGTAGTCGGTGGTCCGGATGGCCAGCGGGCCGAACCGGGTTCCGGGACGGTGGCTGGTTCCCCCGTCGAAGGGCGCACCCACGATGACCGCCCGGGCGGCGGCGAAACTGGCCGGGTCGTCGAGATCGGCCGCCGGCACCCCGGCGAAGGTGGCATCGGGTCCGTACATGTTGCCCAGGCGCATGATCGGGTTCAGCTCCCGGTCTCGTCGATGGCGGAGATGGCGTACTCGGGGCAGTTGGCGATGGCCAGGCGGGCCTTGTCCTCCAGATCGGCAGGTACGGTCCCGTCGCCCACCACCGAGGCGAGCCCGTAGTCGTCGACCTCGAAGAGCTGGGGTGCCAATCCGTAGCAGCGGGCATGACCCTGGCACTTGTCCGGGTCCACCCGGATCCTCACGGGAACACCACCGGCAGTTGACGGGGGCCCCGAACCTGACCACCGGCCCAGGTGACCTCGGCCTCGTCGGCCAGGTGGAACTCGGGTATGCGACGCAACCACTCCTCGATGGCCATCTGGAGTTCCATCCGGGCCAGGTTGGACCCGGCGCACCGGTGGATCCCCGAGCCGAAGGCAACGTGGCGGTTGAGCTCCCGGTCGAGGATGATCCGGTCGGCCTGCTCGAACGCCTCCGGATCCCGGTTGGCCGCCGGGAAGTTCATCAGCACCTTGTCGCCGGCCTTCATCGGGCAGCCGTTGAACTCGGTGTCCTCGGTGACCACACGGGCCATGGTGACCGGCGAGTAGGCCCGCAGCAGTTCCTCCACGGCCAGCGGCATGGCACCGGGATCGGAGACCAGGCGCCGGCGGTCCTCGGGATGGGCGGCCAGGTGCCACAGGGAGGACCCGATGGCACTCCAGGTGGTGTCGACACCGGCAATGAGGACCAGGGCGGCGATGCCGAGGACCAGGCTCTCCTCGACGGGGGCGCCCTCGAACTCGGAGTGGAGCAGGTCGCTCAACAGGTCGTCACCCGGATCGGTCTTCCGCTTCGCCACCTCCTCGATGAAGAAGCCGATCAGCCCCTCGACCCCGCGCACGCGCCGCACCGGGTCGTCGGCGAACTCGAGGACGTCCCGGACCCAGCCGGTGAAGGTGTCGGACAGCGAGGCCGGCACGCCCAAGATATGGGCGATCACCCGGACCGGGATCTGCTGGGCGTAGTCGCGGGCGGCGTCGGCTTCGCCTTTGGCCTCGAAGCCGTCGATGAGGTCGGCGCACAGCGCCCGGGTCATCGCCTCGTACCCCTCCACCCGTCGGTGGGAGAACCAGGGCAGGAGCAGTCGTCGGGTCCAGGTGTGCAGCGGAGGGTCCGCGGTGATCGGTGGCAGGCCGTAGGCGAGGACCGGCTCGTCGGGCGCATCACCGGCAAATGGGATCACCGAGATCTCCGTCGACGAGAAACGCTCGACGTCGTGGGCCAGGTCGACCACGTCTTGGTAGCGGGTGGGCAACCAGGTGCTGCCCCGCCGCTCGGTGTGGGCGATCGGACAGGTGCTGCGGAGCGCGTCCCAGATCCCGAAGGGGTCGTTGACGTACTCGGGGTCGAGGACGTCGAAATCGGTGTCCCACTGGGTGACCGGCGCTGGGGTTGTCATGGTGCTCCTCGAACGAGGCAGGGACGATGATGCTGACAGAGGCCACGACGATTGTCGGCCTTCGCCCATCTTGGCACGCCACGGTCCTGATCGGACCGGCGGTCACTACCCACGGTGACGACCATCCTGGCGGCGATTCGGATCGCACGCCGGCGACCGGGTCTCAGACGGTGAGCCCTCCGTCGACCGAGAGCACGGCACCGGTGGTGTAGGAGGATTCGTCGGAGGCAATGAAGGCCACCGAGGCGGCGATCTCCGACGGGGTCGAGAATCCCATCGGAGTCATGATCTTGGACAGCTCCTTGAAGTCCGCCCCCTCGGGGAGCTCGAAGGTACCGATCAGCGGGGTGTCCACACCGCCCGGTGCCACCACGTTGACCCGCACCCCACGGGAGAGATACTCGGCGGCCAATGCCTTGGAGAACATGAGCAGTCCAGCCTTGGAGGCGCAGTAGGCCGCCGAGTAGGACTGACCCATCAACGCGGTGTTCGACGCCACGTTGACAATGGATCCTCCGTGCTCCAGCAGGTAGGGCAGGGTGGCCCTGCACACCAGGAACGGGCCGGTGAGGTTGACGGCCAGGATCTTCTCCCACCGATCGAGGGGCATCTCCACCGTGTTGAAGAAGCCGCCGATGCCTGCCACGTTGCACACCACGGTCGGGGCGCCCAACTCCTCCACCAGAGCCGTCACCGCTGCTGCCACCGACGACTCGGAGGTCACGTCGCATACGTAGCCCGCCGCCGTGCCTCCTTCTGCGTTGATCGCCTCCACGGTGGCGGCCAGATTGTCCTCGGCCACGTCGAGGGCAGCCACCCGCGCCCCTTCCCGGGCGAGCCGCAGCGCGACCCCCTGGCCGATGCCCGACCCCGCCCCGGTGACCACGGCCACCTTGCCGTCGAACCGGCGGCCGGTGAACGAGCTGATGGCTGCGTCGGCGGCATCATGCTCGTCGCCCCCTTGGCCCAAGGTGACCCGTTGGATAGGACTCATTGGTTGCTTCCTTCCTGTGGTGATGAGAACCGTTCGCGCAATTCGTGTTTCAGGATCTTCCCGGCCGGATTGCGTGGCACCGTGTCGACCAATTCGAGCTGTTCGGGTATGGCCTGGACCCGGAGGCCCTCGGCCTTCAGGTAGTCGACCATGGCCTCGAACCCGAAGGTGGATCCCTCGGTCACCGAGACCACGGCACAGGCACGCTCCCCGGTCTTCGGGTCGGGCAGGCCGATGACGGCCACGTCGGCAACGGCTGGGTGGGCGTAGAGGAGGTCCTCGACCTCCTTGGCCGAGATGTTCTCACCGTGCCGGATGATCACGTCCTTGAGGCGGCCGGTGATGGTGACGTAGCCGTCCTCGTCGACGATGCCGAGATCGCCGGTGCGGAAGTAGCCGTCCTCGTCGAAGGCGTCGGCATCGAGGGACGGGTCGAGATAGCCCCGGATGACCTGGTGGCCCTTCAGCCGGATCTCCCCTTCTTCGCCGGGGCCGGCCCGTTTCCCGCCGAGGGTGACCACGATGAGATCCACGCCCGGCGTGGGGCGGCCCTCGGTGTCGGCCAACTTCGTGTCGGGATCCTCGGTGGTGGCCATCACCACGATGGGTGCCTCGGTCAGCCCGTACCCAGAGATGATGCCAACCCCGCCGATCTCCGCCTTGAGGTCATGGTGGAGCTGGGGCGGCTTCGGCGCACCCCCTCCGGGATACGAACGCACATTGGGGAAGATCGGGCCGCCGCCCGCCGCCCGCTGGGCGGCCAGGTAGGCCATGTGGAAGGGCGTGCCCGATCCGGCCAGTGTGACGCCGTTCTCCGCCAGGAACGAGGGGGTCACCTTGGGGTCGAACGTCTCGGTAGTCAACAGCGTGCACCCGGTGAACAGCGCGGCGATGAGCCACCCGATCCCACCGATGTGGGTGAAGGGGAAGATGAGCGCCGACACATCATCGGGCCGGATGTCCAGGCACTCGGCCATGGCCAACGCCGAGGCCATCACCGTCAGGTCGGTGTGCGGCGCACCTTTGGGATCGGCGGTAGTGCCCGAGGTGTAGAAGAGCCATCGGACCGGCGCGTCAACGGCGCGGTCCGGGGGCTCGTCGACGTCGGGAAGGACGGCCGGATCGCCGTCGGGGAGGTCGCGGTCGACCACCAGCACCGACAGTCCGTCTCGCCCGGCCGCGATCTCCCGTGCCATGGCCTCGAAGTCGAAGCCCCGGTAGACGGTCGGAACGATCAGGAGCGAGGCAGTGCTCTGAGCAGTGATGAACCCCACCTCACGCCCCCGGTAGATGGGGATCAGGGGATTCTGGCGGGCGCCCAGCCGGGCCAGCGCCCCCACCAGCACCAGCGACTCGTTCCAAGTGGGGAGCTCCCAGCTGACCCCGGTGTCGCGGGTCACTCCGTGGTCGACGAACAGACCCGCGGCCGCCCGCAGACAGGCATCACGGTATGCGCCGAAGGTCAGCTCCTTGCCGGTGTCCTCATGGGCCAGCACCGCGTCGGGGGTGGCTGCTGCCCTCCGTTCGATGAGCTCCCACAGGGTCGACGCCCCCACCCAGCCACGGGCGGCGGTCCGCTGGCCCAGCTCGTCGATGAAGTCGGTGCCCTCAGCTCTGACAACAGCACTCACGATGCCCTCACTCCGTTCGTCTGATGGATCGGTTCGGCCCCGGCTCGAGCTGCGACCGCGTCGGTGTCGGCGGCCAGATCGGCCAAGGACCTCTTGTCTATCTTCATCATCGAGGTGACCGGGAGGGTCTCCATGACGACCAGCCGGTCAGGGGCCTTGTAGTCGGCCAGCGCGGTGCGGACAAGACCCCGGAGGTCCTCGAGCAGCCGGTCGTGGTCGGCGTCGGCCGGCTCGGCCAGAGTGACGAAGGCCACCCCGATCTCCCCGAGGACCGGATCCGGTGCCCCCACCACGGCGACCTGGCCCACCTCGGGATGGCCGCTCAGTACCCCTTCCACCTCGGCCGGGTAGACGTTGTAGCCGCCCCGGATGTAGAGCTCGTTGGCCCGTCCCACCAGATGGAGGTTGTGGGCAGGGTCGAGGAACCCGAAGTCACCGGTAGTGAGCCATCCGTCGTCCCCCAGTACCGAACGGGTGGTCGGCTCGTCCACGACCAGGCCGCCCGCCCCCGGCCCGGTGGGAGGTCCACCCCAGTAGCCGACCATCACCGCCGGGGACGAGAGGCGCACCCGTCCGACCTCGCCGGTGGCCACCTCCCGCCCGTCGTCGTCGGCCACGACCAGGGACACGCCGGGCACCGGTCGACCGACCGTGGTGGCCACCACCTCGTCGGCGTCCCCGGGGACGGTGCCGGTCCCGAGGGATGCCTCGGTCGAGGTGTATCGGACGACCACGGGCACACCCAGCCGCTCCTGCATGGCCGCCACCAGTTCGGGCGGCACTCGGGAGGCTCCGGTGCCGGCGATCCGCAACGAGGACACGTCAGCCGCCTCCAGGTCGGGGTGCGCCATCACCAATGCCCACTGGGTGGGCACCCCCTGGGCCACGGTGATCCGCTCGACCTCCATGATGTGGATGGTGTCGGCCGCCCGCCACGGCGTGGGCGTGATCACCGTGGTGATTCCGTTGGCGATCTCGTCCCACATCCGGGTCATCGAGCCCACGTGGGCAAACGGAAGCGGGGACAGTCGTCGGTCGCCCGCTTCCGACAGCACGTCGGTGCCGTCAGCCACCGCCCGCAACCGCTGATGATCGAAGATCGCCCCCTTGGGCAGCCCGGTGGTGCCGCTGGTCCACACCACCGCCACCGGATCTGACGTTTCCAGGCGCGGACGGTCGATCGGAGCGGGCCCCGATGTCGCCTCGCGGACGACCGATCGCTGGACGACCACGCCGGTCGGTCCGGCCGGCACCCTGGCACCCTCGTCGATCACCGTGAGCACCGGCCGGGTCCGGTCGAGGATCGATGCGACCTCGGTCGCTCCGAGGCGCGTGTTGATCCCCGAGGTGATGGCGCCAAGGCGCACCGCGGCGGCGAAGCAGACCATGTAGTCGATGGAGCTGGGGAGGAGCAGGCACACCACCGATCCCCGGGTGACCCCACGATCGGCGAAGAGTCCGGCCACCCCGTCAGCGGCGCGGTCCCACTCGGCGAAGGTCACCGTTCGCCGCGGGCTCTCCGCCGTCAGCGGTTCCACGTAGGCCTCGACGTCGGCGTTGTCCCCGGCCGCGGCGCGCAGCACCTCGGTCACCGTCTCGAACTGCCCCACTATCTGACGCACCGTCATACCGGGGGCCGACTGTACTCGGGACCGGTCACCGACCGACGATGCCCCTCACCCGGCGAGGTTGGTGCACATCACGAGAAGGTGAGGACACCTCGGGCCAGTTTGCCCGCCTCCATGTCCTCGACGATCTCGCGGAACCCTTCCACCGGGCGCTGCTCGGTGACCAGCTCATCGAGGAGGAGCGCTCCGGACAAGTAGAGCTCGACCATCAACGGGATGTCGTGGTGGGGACGGGACGAGCCGTAGCGGCAGCCGAGGAGGCCGCGGTCCACGTAGGCCAGGGCGTTGACGTCGACCGAAACCTCGGTTCCCTGAGGAGGGATGCCGATGGCCAGGGCGTTGCCGCCCCAGTCGAGCACGTCCAGGGCGTTGCGCAACACGGCGGGATGGCCCACGCAGTCGAACGACCAGTTGACCCCTCCGGTCCAGCCGAGGGCGCCGGACACTCGATCCGGGCCGGGTGGCACCAGCTCGCGGATGGCGGCCACCGCGTCGGTGGCCGACGCGTCGACGAAGTGGGTGGCCCCGAACTGGCGTGCGAGGTTCTCCTTGGAGGCCAGCATGTCCACCGCGATGATCCGGCTCGCCCCGGCGATCCGGAGGCCTTGGATCACGTTCAGCCCGACCCCTCCGACGCCAAAGACGGCGGCGGTCTCGCCCGCCTGGACCTTGGCCCTGTTGAGCACCGACCCCACGCCGGTCAGGACGCCGCACCCGATGAGGCACGCCGAGGTCATGGGCACGTCTTTGGAGATCTTGACCGCCTGGACTTCCTTGATCACCGTCTGTTCGGTGAACACCGAGGTGCCGGCGAAATTGGATGCCGGCTCGCCCTTGTAGGTGAACGGCTGCGAGACATTGCCCAGGGTCTTCACGCACCAGGTCGGATGTCCGGTGCTGCAGGCCCGACACGTTCCGCAGCTGGCCAGGGTGGCGATGACCACATGGTCCCCGGCCTTGACCGAGGTGACCTCGGAACCCACTGACTCGACCACACCGGCGCCTTCGTGCCCGAGGACCGAGGGCGCCTTCCACGGGATGGTCCCGTTGATCACCGACAGGTCGCTGTGGCAGACGCCCGCGGCGCCGATCTGGACGCGGACCTCGTTCGGCCCGGGGTCTCGGATACCCAGTTCATCGGTGACTTCTGCGTCGCCACCCGTATAGACGATGCCTCGCATGGCAACCCCTCCTTTTCTTGTCGATCTCAGTTGGTCTGCCGCGCCGCGTCGCGGTGGTCACTCTGCCGGGGCATAGCGCACACGGAGCTCCCGCTTGAGCACCTTGCCGCTGGCGTTGAGCGGGAGTGTGTCGACCACCTCGACCCGGCGGGGCGCCTTGTAGTTGGCCAGTCGCTCCCTTGCCCAGGCGATCAGCTCGTCCCCGTCACCAATCGGTTCCCCGTCGGCATTGGGTATCACCAGGGCCAGGCCCACTTCACCCATCCTGCGGTCTGGCACGCCGATCACCGCCACCTGCCCGACGTCCGGGTGACGTCGGAGGACGGCTTCGATCTCTGCCGGGTACACGTTGAACCCGCCGCTCACGTACATGTCCTTCAACCGGTCGGTGATGGTGACGTTGCCCTCGACATCCATCACGCCCACGTCGCCGGTGTGCAACCACGCCTCGGCGTCGACCGCCTCATCGGTGGCTTCGGCATCGTTGAAGTAGCCGCGCATCACGTTGTAGCCGCGGACGAGCACCTCACCGGCTTCGCCGCGAGGGAGTTCGGTGCCCTCCGGGCCGACGATCCGCACCTCGACGTCGGGAATGGCCCGTCCCGACGTCCCGGCGATGACCTCGGCCGAGTCCCCCCGACGACACATGGTCACCGTGCCGGTGGCCTCGGTGAGGCCATAGGCGGTGAGCACGGTCTCGATACCCAGGTCCGACCAGAGCGAACGCACCAGGTCGACTGGCACCACGGCGGCGCCGGTGACCACCAGGCGCAGCGTCGTCAGATCGAACTCCTTGCGATCGGGGTGATCGAGGATCGACTGGAAGATGGTCGGCGGACCCGGCAGCACGGTGATGCGCTCGGCGTCGATCCGCTGCAATACCTTGTCCACGTCGAAGACCGGTTCTGGGACCATGGTGGCGCCCGACATCAGGCAGGCGAGGATGCCCGCCTTGTACCCGAAGGTGTGGAAGAAGGGGTTGACGATCAGGTACCGGTCGCCCTGCCGGAGACCGACCACCTCGGCCCAGGTGGCGAAGGTGCGAAGTGTCTGGCCGTGGGTGGTCATCGCACCCTTGGGCCGTCCGGTGGTGCCCGAGGTGAATACCAGGTCGGAGAGGTCCCCCGCGGTGATCGATGCGGTTCGGCCGGCCGCCACGTCGGCCGAGCACAATCTGCCTTCCTGCAAGAAGACCTCCCACTCGACGACCGGGTCACCCTTCGCCGTCGGCGGCCGGGAGACGCCGTCTGCGGTCCGCAGCAGGACCACCCGTTCGAGTTCGGGCACCTTGTCCCCCGCTGCCGCGGCCTGGTCGAGCATGGCCGGGTAGTCCGTGCCGAGGAACCCCTCGACGGTGAGGAGCATCCGGGCGCCCGATTCGCGCAGGATGTAGGCGGCCTCTTCACCCTTGAACCGGGTGTTGAGGGGCACCAGCAGTGCGCCGGCGCCCACCGCTCCAAGAGCGGCAATCACCCACTCGGCGCAGTTGGGTGCCCAGATGGCCACCCGGTCGCCGCGATCGATGCCGTTGGCCACGATCGCCCGGGTGGCGGCCGCCACCTCGTCGGCCAGTTGGTCGAAGGTCAGCCGGGTGGTGGTCCCGCCGGGACCGTGGATGTCGACCAAGGCCTCCATCTCGCCGAAGCGGGCAGCCGCGTCCTCGACCAGGCCGGGAATGGTTCCCCACTGGAGATCCCCGCGGGGGTCCGTGATGTCTGACACGTCGTCAGGGTAGTGCATCACTCCGGGGACTCGGCTGGGTGAGCGACTCGGGGCGCCCTCTGGTTGCCGACCAGCGGGGACGGGGTCATCCATGGCCGGAATGAGCGTACGCCGTACGCCAGTTCCCGAAACCGCCCCGGGGAAGACCGGGGCCGGGGCCGCCAGGGGCGCCCGACGGAGGCCGCCATGCTCCTCCACGTGGCCGTTCAGGGATGCTGGCTGCTGACCGACACGACCTCTCCGGTCATGAAGGTGGCGTACTCGCTGGCCAGAAAGGCGATCACGTTGGCCACCTCCCACACCTCGGCACCCCGGCCGAACACCTCCCGCCTGCTCAGTTCGGCCAACTCCTCGTCGGCCATGACCTTGTTGAGGAAGGGATGCACGGCCAGGCTGGGCGACACCGCGTTGATGCGCACCCCGTGGGGGGCGGCCTCCACTGCGCTGCACCGGGTCAGGGCCATCACCCCGGCCTTGGCCGCCGCATAGTGCGACTGGCCGGCCTGGGCCCTCCACCCGAGCACCGACGCGTTGTTGACGATGACCCCTCCGCTACCCCGACTGTAGAAGTGGCGCAGGGCGGCCCGTGTGCAACGGAACGTCCCGGTCAGGGTGACGTCGAGGACCAGGGACCACTGGTCGTCGGTCATGTCCACCACGTCCACCTGCCCACCGAGGCCGGCGTTGTTGACGGCCACATCGAAGTGACCGTGGCGCTCCACAGCGCTGTCGTAGAGCTGTTGGACCTGGCCTTCGTCGGTCACGTTGCACGTGACGGCAAGGGGGCGGACACCCCTGGCCTCGGGCACCTCCGCCAGGGCGTCCGCCGCTTCCCCGAGTCGACGCTCGTGCGCATCGGAGACCACCACGGTGGCCCCCTCTTCGATGCACCGCTTGGCTGTGGCGAATCCGATACCGGTCCCCGCCGCCGCCGTAATGACCACGACCTTGTCGGTCAACAGCCCATGGCCACCAGGAGGCTCGGGGGGTCGTGGAACCCGGGCCAACGGGGTGGTCGGCTCCGCACCGGCAGATCTGTCGGCATCGGTCATCAGGCTGTCCCCTTGGGTTCGGGCGGCAGGCCGAGGACCCGCTCGCCGATGATGTTCTTCTGGATCTCGTTGGACCCGCCGTAGATCGTCTCGGACCGGCTGAACAGGAAGGTCCTCTGGAACTCGTCCAATTCGTAGGGGAACCCATCGGCCACCAGTCCTGTCAGCCCGAGGACGTCCATGGCCAGCTCGCCCAGGTCCCGGTGCCAGGTCGCCCAGTACAGCTTGATGATCGATGCCTCCGGCGGGGCCACCGGTCCGTCGTAGCCGGAGAGGCTGCGCAGCGTGTTGAAGCGGAGGATCTGCAGCTCACCGAACGAACGGGCCAGGCGCTGGCGGATCACCGGGTCGGCGGCGGTGCCATTGGCCCGGGCCGCCGCCATCAGATGGTCGAGCTCCCGCCGGAACGAGAGCTGATGCCCGAGGAGGCCCACGCCGCGCTCGAAGGCCAGGGTGGCCAGGGCCACTCGCCACCCGTCGCCCACTGCGCCGATTACGTTGTCGGCAGCGGTCCGGGCGCCGTCGAAGAACACCTCATTGAACTCGGACGTGCGGGTGAGCTGGGTGATCGGCCGGACGTCCACACCGGGCTGGTCCATCGGCACCAGGAGGTAGGACAGTCCCTTGTGTCGCACCGATCCGGGCTCGGTTCGACACACCACGAAGCACCAGTCGGCCTGGTGGGCGAGCGACGTCCACACCTTCTGTCCGGTCACCACCCATTCGTCCCCCTCGAGCACCGCCTTGGTCTGCACATTGGCCAGATCGCTTCCGGCATTCGGTTCGGAGTAGCCCTGGCACCAGAGCTCGGTACCGGCCACGATCGGAGGCAGGAAGCGCGACTTCTGCTCGGTGGTGCCGTACTGGATGATGGTGGGACCGATCAGTCCCTCTCCCAGTATGCTGGCCCGGCCCGGCGCCTTGGCCTTCACGTACTCCTCGTTGAAGATGACCTGGTGGGCGATGGAGGCGCCCCGGCCCCCGTGTTCGACCGGCCAACCGAGGCAGGTCCAGCCGTCGGCGGCCAGCACCTGCTCCCAGGCCAACCGGGTCTCGAACCCGTACGTCTCGTCACCCGACCCGCCACGCCCCCCGAGAGCGGCGAACTCCCCGACCACATGGTCGGTCAGCCAGGCGCGGATCTCCCTGCGGAACGTCTCGTCCTCGGGTTGGTCTCGCAGGTCCATGGTGGCAGGGGTTCCTGAATCGTCGGTGCAGCGGACGGCTCCTGCTCGAGGCGGGCGCCGGGAGGACCGGGTCGCCGGGGCGGGTCCAACGAAATCTGACGCGACGTTAGCAAACCGGATTCGGGGTCCCCGGGAACAGGACCACCCACCGCGACGTTCTCTACAGTGATCGTTCAGGTGCCTCGTCAGGCGCCGCGCCACGCGAGAGACCTGAATCACGACCACGTGGTCGAAGGGGCCGAGCGGCTCCGAGGCCACAAGGAGAGATACCCATGACCGAGAACATACGAACCGACTCCGGCGACCGGGTGGAGCTGAGCGACGAGGAGTGGAAGGCCAAGCTCTCCCCCGAGCGCTACGCGGTACTCCGCCAGAAGGGGACCGAGCCGGCATGGTCCGGCGAACTGCTCCACGTCGAGGGCAGCGGGATGTTCACCTGTGCCGGCTGTGGGGCGGCCCTGTTCCCGAGCGGCACCAAGTTCGAGTCCGGTTCCGGATGGCCCAGCTTCTACCGGGCCCTCGACGACGGAGTCATCGAGGAGCATGTCGACAAGAGCTTCGGGATGCGCCGGACGGAGATCACCTGCGCCCGCTGCGGCGGGCACCTTGGACACGTGTTCCCCGATGGTCCGGCACCCACCGGCCAGCGCTACTGCGTGAACTCGCTGTCCATCGAGTACGAGGCCGACCCGGCCTGAGGGCAGGTCAGCCGATCCTCGAGTAGCTCGAACAGGTCGACGAGGGCGCCGGCTTCGGCGACGTAGCCGACGCCGACCAGACGACGGTCGGCGTCGGCCAGCGCCTGGCAGGCTGCGAACACCTCGCCCTTGGTGAGCCGCACCGAGGCGGCGAGATCCACCGGGGACGGGTAGGGGCCGACATCCGGGCGCTCCGGCCGGGAGCTCCCCTGCTGGGGCGAGAGGGTCCCCCGCTCCGATGTGGCATTCAGGACCGGCACCGGGTGCGCTCCTCGCAGGGCCCCGGGCCGATGACGGTGCTCACGCGGTTGCACCCAGCGTGTCGGCCTCCTCCGCGGTGCTCCCTGACTCGACGGTGTCGTCGGGCGTGTGCCGTTCGATGCGCTGGACGTCGACGGTGGCGAACCGGAGGCTGGCGCCGACCTCGTCGGCCACGATCTCCACCTTGAAGCGCCGGTCGCCGTCCTCGGTCTCCCAACTGCGCTGCTCGAGTCGACCCGATACCACCACCCGCATGCCCTTGGTCAGGCTGAGGGCGATGTTCTCGGCCAGGTCACGCCACGTGACCACGTCGAAGAAGGAGGTCGCTTCCTCCCACTCGTTGGTCTCCCGGTTCTGCCAGCGGCGATTGACCGCGACACCCAACGTGGTGGTGGCCTGCCCGTCGCGGGTGTAGCGGATCTCCGGATCGCGGGTCAGATTCCCCACGACGGTGGTAGTGGTTGTCGTGCTCATGGTGGTTCCCTTTCTCTGGTGCACCGAGGTGCGTCGCCGACCGCCCCTTCCACGAGGCAGGGTCGGAGCCACCCGGCTCGGGTGACAGCCCCACAGTGGAAAGCGCACCTTGCCCGAGCAGACTCGCCCAGCTGGCCGGACACCTTGCTGGCCGCCGCCGCTACCACCATCACCGCCGTAGCCCCCGCAATCGCTGCACCGCATCGGGGAGCACCGCTCGACCGACCGGGACTCCCCCTGCACAGTGCCGGGCGGTCCCGATCGACGGTTGCCCTGGCCTGGTGCGGGCAGTGCGACACCGCGGAATTGGGGTCCGCCCTAGACTGAGCGGGGGCGTTCGTGCAGACGCCACACAGATCCGCAACCGGCCGCCTGGGCCAACAACGACCGCCCAGGCCGCCTCGAGTGCAGGCCTCGCCATCGGCAGCCTTCGACGAGAAAGCAGGAACCTTCCATGGACCATCTGATGAGAGAGCTGGCCCCGATCTCGGACGCCGCCTGGGAGCAGATCCAGGAGGAGGCGACCCGGTCCCTCAAGCACTTCTTGGCTGGCCGCCGTCTGGTCGACTTCACCGGCCCTCTCGGGTGGGACTACTCGGCGGTGGATGTCGGCCGGGTCGACACGCTCAGCCACGGAGCGCTCGGAGAGGTCGAGGTGGCCCGCCGTCGGGTGGTGCCCCTTCTGGAACTCCGGTCATCGTTCACGCTCGATCGGACCGAGCTGGCCGCAGCCGAGCGCGGAGCCACCGATCTCGACCTCGACCCGGTGATCGCCGCCGGACGTGCTGCCGCGCTCGCCGAGGACCACCTGGTGTTCCACGGCTACGAGGAGAGCGGGCTCCCCGGCATCGTGACCGCCTCTCCGCATGCCAAGGTGGCCATCAGCGACGACTACTCCAACTATCCCCAGCACGTGGCCGCCGCGGTGGCAGCACTTCGGGCAGCCGACGTGGCCGGGCCGTACGCCATCGCCCTCGGAGCGCGCTGCTACACCGGTGTGACCGAGACCACCGAGCACGGCGGGTATCCGGTGTTCGAACACCTCCGCCAGATCCTCGGGGGACCGGTGGCATGGGCGCCGGCGGTGGACGGTGCCGTCGTGCTCAGCCAGCGGGGCAGTGACTTCGAGCTGACCATCGGCGAGGACTTCGCCATCGGCTACCGCACGTCCGACGCCACCTCGGTCACCCTGTACCTCGAGGAGAGCGCGTCGTTCCGGATCAACACGCCCGAAGCCGCCGTCCACCTGGCCTATCTCTAGCGATTGCCGACCGGTCGCCCGACGCTCACGTCGGCGGAGCCGGCTGGACCTCGACGTCCTTTCGCCGTGCACCGGCGGGGAGGTGGAGGACCTGGTGCCCGATGTCGGTGAGCACCACGTACACCAGAGCGATGCCGACGAGCCCGAAAGTGGCGATGACCACCAGGTTGGTTCCGATGCCCACGCCGCCGAAGTAGACGATGCCGCGAGCGGCCGAGGTCCCCGCCCCAGACGGCAGCCACGGACCGACCACCCGCCAGAAGGTGGGGAGCAGCGGCCACGCGTAGGCACCGCCGGCACTCGGGTTCCCGATCACCACGAAGATGAGGATGCTGATCCCGATCCCGATTGTGCCGGCTACCACCTGGAGCCCCATGGAGAATGCCCCGGCCCCGAACACCAGCAGGGTTCCGAGCATCCAGAGTCCGAGCACATGGGACGGCAGGGCGTGGAGCCACGGCCCGGCGATGAGCGCCCCGGCCAGACCGGTGAACACCGCATAGATGGCGATGGCGGCCAGTCGGACCGTGGCCCGGTTCACGTTGGCCGGCCGTGAACCCGCACTCACTCCGAGGATGGCGGCCACCAGGTATCCCCCGACGATCCAACCGATGACCAGGTAGAAGGACGAGAGGCTGTTCTGATCACCGGGAAGTGGCGGACGGATGTCGACCACATCGAGGGCCCGGTGTTCGGAAGCCTCGACGCGGTCCATCACCAGGGTCATGGCCGTCGAGGCCGACACTCCGCTGGCGCTGGCTTCGAGAAGTCGGTCGGTGGTGGCGTGGGCGTCCACCACCAGCACGCCGTAGACCGTGCGATCGAGGAGCTTCCTCGTCCCTGCGGCCGTCGAGTCGACGGCCACCGCCTGCAGCGGCATGCCGTCGATGGCATTCAATCCGGCCACCACCTTGGCCTCGATCGCCGCCGGAGCCACCACGGCCAGGGGCAGCCGGTGCGGGGTCGGATGGTGGAAGGCCCCGATGTAGGAGGCGATGAACCCGAGCTGCAGGAGCGCCACCCCGACCACCAGCACCGTGGCCCGCATGGTGACGGCGTCCCTGAACTCGGCAGCCAGGCCCCGGGGGTGGAGCCGGAGAGGCTCGTCTCCAGCGGTGGGAGGCCCTGGCGCTTCGATCACGATGCATGCTCCCTTGGCGCCGGCTGCATCCGCGCGCCGGACGGCGCGGACCCCGATGGCGGTAGAAATCCCGATGACCGGTTGGTCACGGATACTGTGCACCTCACCGACCACTCCACCCCGACACCGTACCGACCCGGTCGGCCGCGGCACTCGGATCGACCTTCGTCCGGTGTCAGCGGCAGCGACCGGTCCACAGGAAGGACCTGATGAGCGAACCGACCAGCGGGCCACTCGAGGGCATACGGGTGATCGACCTCACCTCGGTGGTGATGGGACCCCTGGCCACGCAGATCTTCGGGGACCTCGGGGCCGACGTGATCACCATCGAGAACCCTCGGGGGACCCTCAGCCGGGTGATGACCGACGGGCCCCATCCCCAGCTCTCCGGCATCGCCCTCAACTTGCTCCGGAACAAGCGCAACGTGGTCCTCGACCTCAAGACCGACGCCGGTCGCGACACGCTCCTCCAGATCGTGTCCACCGCCGAGGTCCTGGTCACCAACTTGAGGCCGGCCACGCTGGCGAGGCTCGGCCTCACCTACCCCGACATCGCCGCTGTCCGGCCCGACATCGTCTACTGCCAGGCCCAGGGTTACCCGAGCGACTCCCCTTCCGCCGACGCCCCGGCCTATGACGACATCATCCAGGCCGGCACCGGATTACCCGACACCTTCCGGCGGATGACCGGTGAGCCCCAGTTCGTGCCCACCTTGATCGCCGACAAGGTGAGCGGCCTGACCATCGCCTATGCGGTCATGGCGGCACTCCTCCACCGGGCCCGGACCGGCGAAGGACAGCGGGTGGAGGTGCCCATGGTCGACGTGATGACCGCCTTCACCCTGGTCGAGCACGCCGCTGCCGCCACCGCCCGACCACCCCAGGGACCCCCCGGCTATGAGCGGATCCTCAACCCGGAACGACGACCGCAACGGACCAGCGACGGGTGGATCAGCGTGCTGCCCTACACCCGTGGCAACTACGAGGATGTGTTCGCCGCCGGTGGCCGGCACGATCTGGTCGACGACGAACGGATCCACACTCCACGGGCGCGCATCGAGCACGCCAATTCCCTCTATCGCGACGTCGCCGACATCTTGACCCAGCGCACAACCGCCGAGTGGATGGCCTTCTGCCGGGGCTCGGACATCCCCGTTTCGGGCGTGCCCACCCTCGACGAGCTCATCGACGACCTGCCCGAGGACGTCCATCCGGTGGTCGGCGCCTACAAGGTGCTGCCCCAACCGGTCCGGTTCTCCCGGGCGACCGGCCCGACCGTGCACCGCCCGGCCGCTCTGAGCGGGGAGCACACCGACGAGGTGCTTGCCGAGGTGAGGGACTCGATCTCCACGGGCCGAGCCGACCCGGGAACCCCGGCCACGAGCGGGGCCGACCCGCACCACGAGGCCCGGTGAACCGGTCGTTCGGTGAGGTCACCGCCACGGTGGTCGGCGAGCACGTGGCCGAAGTCGAGCTGCACCGGCCGCCGGCCAATTACTTCGACGTCGCCCTCCTCGAGGGCATCGTCGAGTCCATCCGGTGGGCCGACCTGCAGGCGTGCCGGGCGGTCGTGCTCTGCTCGGAGGGTCGCCACTTCTGTGCAGGACTCGACTTCGGTGCGGTGGCGACCCCGCAACCCGACGCCCTCCGCCTCCTCTACCAGCAGGCTGTGGACTTGATCTCGCTGCCGCTGCCCGTCGTGGTCGCCGTCCAGGGGGCGGCCATCGGTGGCGGGCTCGGGCTGGCCATGGCCGGGGACTTCCGGGTGGGCTCCCCGGACAGCCGCTTCGCAGCCAACTTCGCCCGACTCGGATTCCACCAGGGATTCGGCCTGTCGGTCACCCTGCCCCGGGCGATCGGCCACCAACGGGCGCTGGAGTTGCTGACCACCGGACGTCGCGTCAATGGCGACGAGGCGCTGCGGATCGGCCTGTGCGACCGCCTGGCCGAGGACCCGCGGGCCGAAGCCCACCGTCTGGCCGGCGAGCTCGCCGGCTCCGCCCCCCTGGCCGTCCGATCGATCCGGGCGACCCTGCGGGCCGGCCTGGCCGGCCAGTTCGCCGAGGCCATCGAGCACGAGCGCAGCGAGCAGGTGCGGCTGATGGGCACCGAGGACTTCGGTGAGGGCATCGGGGCCTCCCTGGACCGCCGCACCCCGCGTTTCACCGGTCGCTGATCTGACCGGGATCGGGCTCGGATCGTCGCGTCAGCCGCCGGCCAGGTCGCCGGCCAGCTCGGTGCGGGTGGCCTCGCTCAGCGGCGTTCCGGGCACCCCGTCGGGGTACCCGGGATGGTCGACTACCAGCACCACCGGCCCGGCGGCGAACGCACGCACCTGATCCTCGGTGAAGTGGAACCGGATGTAGTGGACCGCCGAGGTCGTCTCGGGGCGGGTCAGGTTGGCCTGGTGCTCCTCGTCGGGCGTCGAGCGGACCTCCTCGGTGGTCGGCCCGCTGCCGATGCGGAGAGCGCAGGAGGCCTCGATGCCCACCAGCCTAGGCAGCCAGGTACGGAGCTGCTCCTCGGTGGTGAGCTCGAGAAAGAGCGTGGCCGACAGCTCCCGCTCGGCCGGGAGCAACCGGTTGTAGACGTCGAGCTCGTGCTGGATCTGCTCGTCGGTGAGCATCTTCTCCGCCCGGGCCATCTCCTGGACCTGGAAGCGCATGGTCAGGCGGCTCTCAAAGGTCAGGGTGACCACCGGTCCCACGCTGACCCGGCGCAGCTTCTTGGTGGCGATCACCCGGGCGCGGAACTCGTTGCGCTCTCGTTCGTAGGCCCGCTGGTCGGCGATGTCGTCGAGGGTGAGTGGTCGGGGGGCGGTCATCGGGCCTGCTCCTCGGGGATCCCGTAGGCCCGGGCCATCAGCTGCATGGGGTGCACCGGTCGGGTGCCGGTCTCCTGCTCGATGGATCCGTTGGCCAGGTGGCAGTCGCCGCAGACCACCTCGTTGCCGGCTGCCTCCACCTCCCGTTTCAACGGACCGGCCACCTTGCGGGCAAGGTCGTAGTTCTCGGCGCGGTACCCCCAGGTGCCGTCGATGCCCGAGCAGCGCTGGACCAGGGTCGCCTTCACCCCGGCCACCTTCAACAGGTCCCGGCTCTTCAGGCCGATCTGCTGGGCCTGCAGATGGCAGGCCACGTGGTAGGTCACCTGGTCGGGGACCTCTCCCGACTCCCGGCCGGGGAACTCGGTGTCCAACGAGGTGCCCTCGTCCTTGTGCAGGCGAACCAGGTACTCGGCAGGATCGGCGGTGTGGGCGGACACCAGGACGGCGTCGTCGGCCAGTGGCGTGTGGGCCAGATAGATCGGGTAGTCGTTGCGGACCACGTAGGCGCAGGTGGGTTGGGCCACGATGACCTCCTTGCCCGCCCGCACCTCGTCGGCCAGCGCGGCCACATTGCGGGTGGCCGCCTTGGTGAACTCCTTCACGTTGCCCTGGTGGAGCCAGGGTGCGCCGCAGCACCGGGTCCCCTCGGGGAGCGAGCAGGCCACCTTGTTGCGCTCGAAGACCTGCACCAGGTCGCGCCCGATGGCGGGCTCCATGTACTCCACGAAGCAGGTCGGAAACACCGACACCTCACCCTGGGGCTCGATCGCGGCGAACGCCCTCGATCCGGTGTCCGCCGCGATGGTGCGGCGCTTGAACCAGGTGGTGAACCGCTGGCGTGCATAGGGAGGGAGCATCCGCTCGGAGGCCATCCCCACCGTCTTCTCCATCACCTTGCGGGCCAGGGAGCCAGGTCGACCGGTCACGGCGTTGACCAGCGGTGCGGTGGCCGAGGAGACCTTGCCCACCAGGTCGGTGCGGGCGAGGAACTGGTCGGTGAGCCGCTCCTTGACCGGCACCCCCTGGTCGTGGCGGACGGCGTGGGCCCGCATCATCAGTCGAGGGAAGTCGAGCTCCCACTCGTGCGGGGGCACATAGGGGCACTTGATGTAACAGAGCTTGCACTGGTAGCACTCGTCGACCACCTGGTCCTGCTCGGCCGGCGTCATCCCGGCGACGTCTCCGTCGCGCCCATCGATGGCGTCGAACAGGGTCGGGAACGACGGACAGAGGTTGAAGCAGAGGCGGCACCCGTGGCACAGGTCGTAGACCCGTTCGAGCTCCACCCTCAGATCGGGCTCGTCGAAGTATTTCGGATGGGTGGGGTCGTAGGTGGTGGTCATGGAAGTGAACCTCCCTGGAGGTCGGGCCGGGCCCTGTCGCCGCCACCGGGTCGAACGCATCCGGTCAGGTGGCGGCGTGGTGGGACGGTCCGGCCCCGAGATCCATCTCGGGGCCGGCTGCACTCGTCAACAGGTGCGCTGTCGCACCGGGTGGTCGGTCAGGAGACCGAGGCCAGCCCTTCGCTGAAGCGACCGGCGTGGCTCTTCTCCGCCCGGGCAAGCGTCTCGAACCATTCGGCGATCTCGTCGAATCCCTCGTCGCGTGCGGTGCGGGCAAATCCGGGGTACATCTCGGAGTACTCGTAGGTCTCGCCCTCGACGGCGGACTTCAGATTGTCCTCGGTCGGGCCCACTGGTACGCCGGTGACCGGATCGCCGACCTCGCGCAGGAAGTCGAAGTGTCCGAATGCGTGACCGGTCTCGCCTTCCGCAACCGAGCGGAACAAAGCGGCGACGTCGGGATAGCCCTCCACATCGGCCTTCTGGGCGAAGTACAGGTACCGGCGGTTGGCCTGGCTCTCGCCGGCGAACGCCTCTTTGAGGTTCTCCTCGGTCTTGGTGTCCTTTAGTGCTGGCACGGTGTTCCTTTCGTGGGTCTGCTGGATGATGGTGCTGATCGATGAGTGCCGCGGGTGCGGTGGAGGCGGTCGGGGCTCATGGCCGAGACCGTTGAGTCTGGCGCCGGCCCGACGTCTGCTCGGGGGCGGCGGCCGACCGGCAGTCGGGGCAGAGCCCCCGGAAGACGATCTCCGCCGAGCCCACCTCGAAGCCGAGCTCGGCGCCCTCGGGGACACGCAACTGGGGGAAGTCCGCGACCAGGTCCCGCACACTGCCGCAACGGCGGCAGACCAGATGGTGATGGAGGTCGTCGGTGTTGGGATCGAAGCGGGTCATGCCGGTGCCGACGTCGAGTGAGACGATCTCCCCCAACTCGGCCAGGTCGTAGAGGGTCTGGTACACCGTCTTGAGCGAGATGGTCTCCATCTCCGCGCTGACCAACGCGTGGACCGTCTCGGCGGAGGGATGGGTGACATCGCCCTGCAGCACACGGAACACGCACTGCCGCTGCGCGGTCACCTTGCGGCCGGTCGAGCGGAACAGTTCGGTCAACTCCTCGGGGGACTTCATCAGGATCCACGATATCACCAGTGATTGTTCTTCAACAATCATTGTAGATACGGAGGCGACGGGTACCTGGTGCCCGCGGAGGAGCGGAGGAGCGGAGGCGACGGGTGCCCGGTGTCGTGGCCACGACCGTCCGGACGAGGCGGGAGCGACCCCCACCTGTGGCAGGCTTTGACCATGTCCGGTCCCGCCCCCGATCACGAGCCGACCGGTTGCCGGTTCGACCGGACCGAGGCGCTCTCCCGCCTGGCCGACCAGCAGTTCGACGTACTGGTCATCGGCGGCGGGATCACCGGGGCGGGCGTGGCCCTCGACGCGGCCAGTCGGGGGCTCAGGACCGCCCTGGTGGAGAAGGACGACTTCGCATCGGGAACGTCGTCCAAGTCGTCCAAGCTCGTCCACGGAGGGCTCCGTTACCTCCAGCAACGGGAGTACCGGCTGGTCTACGAGAACCTGGCCGAACGCCAGCGCCTCTTGGACAACGCCCCTCACCTGGTCTCCCCACTCCCCTTCCTCATCCCCCTGTTCGGCAAGGAGGGCGTGGTCAACGCCGGTGTGGCCCGTGTCTACCGCACCGCACTGTGGCTGTACGACCTCACCGGTGGCGTCCGCATCGGACGGCGACACGAGAAGATGTCGCGGGCCCAGGCTCTGGCCCACATGCCCAACCTCCGTGCCGATCGCCTGGCCGCCGGCTTCCTCTACTGGGACGCCCGGACCGACGACGCCCGGTTGACGCTTGCGGTGATCCGAACCGCGGTGGTCGACCACGGGGCGGTGGCCGCCAACCACACGCCGGTGACCTCCCTCACCACCGGTCCCGACGGGAGGGTCGACGGCGCCCGCGTCACGCCCGTCAGCGGTACCCCGTTCGAGATCAAGGCAACCGTGGTGGTCAATGCCGCCGGCGTGTGGTCCGACGAGGTGCGCGCCTTGGACGAGCAGCACAACCCGCGCTCCATCCGGCCGGCCAAAGGCATCCACATCACCGTGTCCGAAGCTGCGTTCCCCTGTGACATCGCCGCGGTCATCCCGGTGCGCGAGGACCACCGGTCGATCTTCGTGGTGTCGTGGGGCGACCAGGTCTACCTCGGCACCACCGACACCGAGTGGGACGGCCCTCTCGACGATCCGAGCTGCCTCCCCGAGGACGTCGACTACATCCTCGCCGCCGCCAACGCCGTCACCACCTCGCCGATCGGACGGTCGGACATCACCGGCATCTGGACCGGGCTGCGTCCGCTGCTGGCTCCGGTCGAGGGGAAGCACAAGCCCAGCGAGCGCACGGCCGACCTCTCCCGACGCCACACCGTTCGGACCTCGGAACGCGGCATGGTGACCGTGACCGGCGGCAAGCTCACCACCTACCGGAAGATGGCCGAGGACACCGTCGACGCGGTGGTCCGGGTACTCGGACGGAAGCCGAGGTCGATCCCGTGCGTGACCAAGGACCTGCGCCTGCGGGGCGCCGGCGGCGGGGTACACGCCGCCGCCCTGGCCGGAGGGGCCCGGCCGGAGGGGACCCCGGCCGGCTCCGATGACCCGGCGGCGATCGCCGCCCACCTGGCCGGTCGGTTCGGGTCCGAGACCCCATCTGTGCTCGCCCTCGTCGGCGAGCAGCCCGGGTTGCTCGACCCGCTGGTCGACGGCCTCCACTACCTGCGGGTGGAGGCGCTGTACGCAGTCCGGGCGGAGATGGCCTGCTCGGTCGAGGACGTGCTCGACCGTCGCACCCGGGCCTCCCTCCGCGATGCCCGGGCCGCGGCGCGGGCCGCGTCGGACGTCGCCACCCTCATCGGCCGGGAGCTCGGATGGGACCAGGAGCGGATCGTCCGGGAGGCGACCGAGTACGCCGAGTCACTTCTGGCCGAACTGGCCAGGGCCGGACTCGGACCGGACGCCTCGGGCCAGCCTGGTGTCACTTCGGCATCCCGCGGATCGGAGGCCGGGTGACCGTCCCCACTCCGGTGACCCCTATCGACGCGGCATCCGGCGACGTCGTCGATCACCTGGCCGGCACCTTCGTGGCGGTGGACACCGAACTGGCCCGCCGACTCTCCGAGGTGTGCGCAGAGGTGTCCGATCTCGACGCCATACGTGCCGAAGCCGGGAGGGACTGGTGGCCGCTGGCCATCGGGTGGGCCACACGCGGCGAGGTGCCGGCCCGGCCGGCCGTGGTCGCCCGACCCACCAGTACCGATCAGGTCGCCGCCGTGCTGTCCCTGTGCAACCAGGCCCGGGTGCCGGTGACCCCCGCAGGCGGACGCAGCGGGGTGTGTGGTGCCTCGATCCCACTGTTCGGCGGCGTGGCCCTCGACCTGTGCGGCCTGGCCGGATTCGGGGAGGTGGATCCGGAGTCGTTGGTGGCCGACCTGCGCGCCGGCACGTTCGGGCCCGAGGTGGAGGCGGGCCTGCGCGACGGGTACGGTCTGACCCTCGGACACTGGCCCCAGTCGATGGATCTGTCCACGGTGGGCGGCTGGCTCGCGTGCCGGGGGGCGGGCCAGTACTCCAACCGGTACGGGAAGATCGAGGACATGGTCATCGGCCTCGAGGTGGTCCTGGCCGACGGGCAGGTAGTCCGCACCGGGGGGCACGCCCCCCGATCGGCCACCGGCCCGGACCTCACCCAGCTCTTCGTGGGGAGCGAGGGCACCCTCGGAGTGATCACCGAGGGCCGCTTCCGCGTCCACCCGGTGCCCGAGGGCGAGGGCCGGCGGGCCTTCGGCTTCGCTACCTTCGGCGACGGGCTCGACGCATGTCGCCGGATCCTGCGTCGGGGCGCCACACCCGCCGTCCTCCGCCTCTACGACCAGACCGAGTCGGCCCGCTCCTTCGACCTGACCGACACCTGTGCCCTCGTCGTGCTGGACGAGGCGGATCCTGCCCTGGTGGAGGCCACCTTGGCGGTGGTCGACTCGGAGTGCGGCGACGCCGATCCGCTCGATGCCGGCCTGGTGGAGCGGTGGCTCGACCACCGCAACGACGTGTCCGCCCTCGCCCCACTGTGGCGGGCGGGCATCGTCGTGGACACCGTGGAGGTCTCCGCCCGCTGGAGCGTGCTCCCCGACCTCTACCGGGCGGTGCTCGACACCCTGGCCGGTGTGGAGGGCACCCTGGTGGCCTCGTCCCACCAGTCCCACGCCTACACCGACGGGGCGTGCCTCTACTTCACCTTCGCCGGTCGGCCGCCTGGCGACCTCGACGGCTCGGATCCCGCCCACCACGAATGGGTGGCCTCCTACTACCGCAGGGCGTGGGACGAGGTCACCCGGGCGACCCGGACCGCCGGCGGTGCCATCAGCCACCATCACGGCATCGGCATCAACCGGGCCCGCTTCCTGCCCGAGGCTCTCGGCGCCGGGTTCGGGGTGCTGTCGTCGGTGAAGCACGCCCTCGACCCCAATGGCATCCTCAACCCGGGCAAGCTCGGCTTGGCCAGCTCCTTCGGCGAAGTGCCCTGGCCATGAGCATCCTGGTGGTGGACGTGGGGACCTCGGGGGTCCGTGGAGCGGTGGTGCGCCCCGACGGTGCCGTCGAGCACGTCCACCATGTCCCGGTGCTGCCCGACAGCCCGTTCCCCGGTCTGGTCGAATTCGATGCCACGGTCATGGCCGCCGCCGTGGTCGAGGTGGCCACGGCCAGCCTGGCCGACGGGGGGCCGGTCGAGGCGGTGGGGATCGCCAATCAGCGGGCCTCGACCATTCTGTGGGACCGGTCCACCGGCGTCCCGGTGGCGCCGGCGCTCGGATGGCAGGACCTACGCACGGTGGGGACCTGCCTGGAGTTGCAGGCCCAGGGGATCCGGGTGGCCCCCAATGCGTCGGCCACCAAGCTGGCCGCCCTCCTCGACATGGCCGACCCCGACCGCTCCCGCTCCGAACGCGGTGAGCTGGCCTTCGGCACCATCGACACCTGGGTGGCCTGGACGCTGTCGGGTGGGACCCTCCACTGCACCGATGCCTCGAATGCCGGGGTGACCGGGCTCATCCACGGTGACGGTTCCGGCTGGAGCCCCGCCGTGCTCGCCGCGCTGCGGATCCCTGAGGCGGTCCTGCCCACCATCGTCGACTCCACCGGGGCGGTGGGTCGGGCCGAGATCCTCGACGGTGCGCCGGTGATCGCCGGCATGGCCGGTGACCAGCAGGCATCGCTCATCGGCCAAGGTTGCACACGGGCCGGGCTGGCCAAGGCCACCTTTGGCACCGGGGGGATGCTCGACCAGTGCACGGGGACGCAGCGACCGGCCCAGGCCACCCGGGGCCCGGCGGGCACCATCCCGATCATCGCCTGGCAACGGGCCGGCATGATCACCTGGGGCGTCGAGGCGATCATGCTGTCCGCCGGCACCTGCGTCGAGTGGCTGCGTGACGACCTGGCCATCATCGACTCTGCCGAACACTCCGCCCTGGTGGCCTCCCAGTGCGGCGACACCGGCGACGTCTGGTTCGTCCCCGCCCTGCTCGGCCTGGGCACGCCGGTGTGGGACTTCGGGGCCCGGGGCACCTTCGTCGGCATCACTCGAGGCTCGGGGCGGCCCGAACTGGTGCGGGCGGTCCTCGAAGGGGTGGCCCATCGCGGCGCCGATCTCCTCGAGGCGGCCACCGCCGACTCGGGACTACCGATCCCCTCCCTGCGGGTCGACGGCGGCATGTCGGCCAACCCGGTGTTCGTCCAGGCCCTGGCCGATGCGTGCGGCTGCCCGATCGAGGTCGCCCCGGTACTGGAGGCCACCACCCTCGGCGCCGCCTACCTGGCCGGGATGGCCGTGGGGACGTGGTCCGACGAAGACCAGGTGGCCGCGGCGTGGACACCTCGCCAGGTCGTGGAGCCAGGCATCGACGACCAGCAACGCACAGAGGGCCGGTCCCGGTGGCTGCGGGCCCGTTCCAGGGCCGAGGCCACCATCCCCGAGCTGTCCGCCCTTGACTTCTGACCCGGTGACCTTGACTTCTGACCCGGTGACCATCGCATCCTCGGGGCGATCCATCATTGAAATCGTGCCTCTGGAACGCCTAGAGTGGGAAGGTTGCCACGCTGGGCGACGACGCCGGAGAGTCGGGCGAGTGCACGGAATGCAGGGATGCGCATGAGCACGGACATCGGGACAGTCGGAGCCGAGTCACCGTTTCCCGCCGGGCAGGTCCCACCCTCCCTCGACGAGGCGGTGGCCACCGCCCGGAACCTCCATTCCGCCCTCTCCGGGGTCCTGCTCGGAACGCCCCGGGCGGTCACCTTCGCCGTCGTGGCCGCACTGTCGGGCAACCACCTGCTCATCGAGGACGTGCCCGGCGTAGGCAAGACCGTCCTGGCCCGTGCGCTGGCCACCGCGCTCGGCGTCGAGCTGTCCAGGGTCCAGGGCCAGCCCGACCTGCTGCCCTCCGACGTGACCGGGGTGACCGTCTTCGCTCCCGACACCGCCACCTGGGACTTCCGACCCGGGCCCATCTTCGGGCACGTCGTCCTGGTGGACGAGATCAACCGCACCCCTCCCCGCACCCAGTCGGCGCTGCTCGAAGCCATGGAAGAGCAGCAGGTCTCGGTGGACGGCGACTCGTGGCCGCTCCCGCAACCGCACCTGGTGATCGGCACCCAAAACCCCATCGGGCAGCTCGGCACCTACCCCCTGGTCGAGAGCCAGCTGGACCGGTTCGGGCTCTCCATGTCCATCGGCTACCCCGATGCCGAGGTCGAGACCCGGCTGGTCCTGCACAACGGCGGGCGCTATGCCCTCGACACGCTGGTGCCGATCTGTGATCCGACTCAGTGGGAACGGGCCATCAACGCCACCGCCCGAACCCAGGTGGTCACCGCGGTGGCCGAGTACGCGGTCTCCCTGGTGCGAGCCACCCGGACCGCCGGCACCGTCCGGCTGGGCGCCAGTCCCCGGGCAGCCATCTCCCTGATCCGGAGTGCACAGGCCTACGCCGTCCTGTGCGGTCGGGCCTACGTGACCCCCCAGGACGTGCAGGCCGTCGCCGTGGCCTGTCTCTCCCACCGGTTGGTGGCCGAGGGAGGCGGCGGTGACGGTCCCGCCCTGGTCGGCCGGATCATCGCCGAATCACCCGTTCCGCCGACGTGACCACCGGCGCCACCGGGCGTGGCTCCACCGGTTGGCGCACGGTCAACGCCGCCGTGGCCGGTGCGGCGGGAGGTGCAGGTGGCGTGGTGGTGGTCCGGGCCGTCGCCGGCCCCGGCCAGGTGAGGATCGGGGTGTTCGTCGGAACGGTGGCCATGCTGGCCGCCATCGTGGCGTCGTGGGTGCTCTCGTCCCCCCAACGCCGCTCGGCTCGGGTCCGGTTGCCCGGAGGCCGACCACTCCGGGCCCGCGTTCACCCGGTGGCCTGGTTCGGCCCGGTGGTGGGGAGCGTCGTGGGCATGCTGGTCTTCGCCGGGGTGGCCCACTCCAGCGGGTCCGGGTGGGTCCAGGCCATCGGGGCGCTGTTGGCGGCCGTCCTCCTCACCGGGCTGATCCTGCCGGCGGTCCCGGCCCGCCTGGCCGCGGTCCGCTGCAGCGCGTCGCCGTCGGATGCCGAGGCGGGCCGACCGTTCGAGATCACCCTGATCGCCAACGGTCCACTCCGGGTCAGGCCCCGCTTCCCGACCGGGCCGGTGGCCCGGGCCGAGGGATCGGCGCACGGCCAGCGGTCGGTGGAGATCACCCTCACCCCCGATCGTCGGGCCGTCTTGCACGCCGTGGCCGTCGAGGTCGCCTCGTGCGCGCCGTTCGGCATCCTGTGGTGGGCCAAAGAGATCGAGGTGGCCCTGACCCGCCCCCTGCACGTCGCACCACGTGCCGGGGAGCCCGGAGCCACCGGGGCACTCCTGGACGAGGCGCACGGGGACGCGTCCCTCCGGGTCCCGGCCGAGTCCGGTGAGCCCCGAGGCATCCGGCCCTACCAGCCGGGCGATGCCCGCCGTGCGGTCCACTGGCCGGCCAGCGCCCACACCGCGTCCCTCATGGTGCGTGAGAAGGAGCGCCAGATCGACGACCCGGTGGTCGTGGAGGTGGTGCTGCCGCCCGACCCGCTCGAGGCCGAGGCGGTGACCGAGCGGGTGATGGCCACGGTCGGGCGCCATCTC
>JADGOG010000061.1 GCA_017883065.1 Acidimicrobiales bacterium
GTCCTTGCGGCGGTGGGTCCGGCGGCCCCGCTCCAGCACCGATGCGCTGTCGGTCCGGTTGGCGGTGACCACGGCGCTGATGGAGAGGCCGGCCACCTCTTCCTCGGTCCAGCCGTAGATGGCCTCGGCGGCCTGGTTCCAGCTTTCGATGGAACCCTCGGCGTCGATACCGACGATGGCGTCGGAGACATGGGCGACCAGGCTGGCCCGATAGCGATCGGCCGCTTCGGCCGCCTTGCGCTCGGTCATGTCGCGGGCGATGACCTGGTAGGCCGGCTTACCCGACCAGGTGGTGCGGATGCTGGTGATCTCCATCATCTTGCTGCTGCCGTCAGGCAGGACGAAGCGCACCTCGCCGTGCTCGAAGAACTGTCCGGGCTCGGTCAGCTGCGCCAGGCGGGCGGCCACCTCGGGGATGTCGTCCGGGTCGGTGTAGTCGGTGATGGGCGTCCCGTAGTAGTCCTCGAATGCCTTTGCGTACTCTTCCTCGGTGCCGGCGCCGATCAGTCGCCCCATGGCGCGGTTGCCGTAGACCAACCGCCCGTCCTGGTGCACGAAGACCACGTCCGGGGAGACTTCGGTGAGCAGACGGAAGCGGTCGACGAGTTCGCCGAGCTCCTGCTCGAACCGTTGCTGGGAGGTGATGTCGACAACGACCCCGACGTAGAACGTGGTGGGTCCGTCCTCCGGTGCATCGGGGCTCGCTCCCTCGACGGGCATCGGTGTGGCCCGCACCACCACGCTGTGGGCGGTGCCGTCGGGGCAGTCCACCACCATCCGGAGGTCGAACTCGGCGGGAGACGCCCCGTGCCGGATCGGGGCCAGGATCGGGGCCAGCAGCATCTCGCCGGTCTCGGCACCGTCGGCGAATCTCGACCTGGTGTCGGACGGGTCGAGGTCGCCGATCTGGTGGAGCCTGGGCCCTCCCTCGTTGAGAGTGCCGGCATGGTCGCGGAAGACGGAGAACCCGCGCACGCCCTCCTGGAAGCCGAAGAGCTCCTCGATGGCTGAGGCCCAGGTCACGGTGTCGGTGGCCACGTTGTAGACCCACGACACCGAGTGGAGCTCCTTGCTGGCCAGGGCGACGTCCTCGGACAGCTCGTACGCGCGATCCCCCGTCGGCGTGTCGTTGATCTCGACTCGATCGAAGGAGACCCGCGAACGCCGGTCACCGAAGCTGCTTGCAGTGGCCATAGGCCTAGATATCGACCGGCCCGGGGGGGACCTTTAGCCCTGGACCGCAGGGCGGGGTCCGTGCCTACGGCCCGACCGCCCTGCACGTCCGAACGGCGGCCTGGTCCCGTGCCTCGGCGAGTGCCTGGTCGCATGACCCGGCGGGTCGCCCGTTCTCTCACCGGGTGCGGGACCCGAGAGGCCCCTCAGGCGCTGCGACCGTCCGTCAGTCGTGCGGCTCGTCGAGGATGACGACGGTGTTGTAGCCGCCCATCCCGATGGAGGACTTCACCATGAGGCCGGGCATGCGCGGTGTCCGCCCGTTGACGAGCTTGGGGTGTCCGGGAGCCACCTGGGGCGGTGCAGGGATGTATCCGGTCTGGAAGGCGTAGAGCGTGGCCAGGGTCTCCACCGCCGCCGCTGCGGACTGGCAGTGGCCCACCAGCGGCTTGACCGAGAAGATCCCGCGTGCATCGGGGAACAGCTCGTCGAGGACCTTCGCCTCGGCCGCATCGCACATGCCTGTCCCCGGACCGTGTGCGTTCATGTAGGCGACGTCCTCGGGGTCGGCCCCGGCGTCTTCCATGGCCAGCCGGAAGCAGCGGAACATCTCTTGGAGGTCGGGGGCCACGCCGACCAGGTTGTAGGCGTCCATGGTCATGGCCCCGCCGAGCACCGATGCGTACGAGCCGGTGGTCCGACCGGACAGCACCATGCCTACAGCCGCCTCCCCGCCCACGAACCCCCGGCTGCCCTCTTGAAATGGACGGCATGCCTCGAGCGGCGGGGAATTGAGGACGGCCACACCGAGGTCACTGAAGCCTCGCAGCGTCTGGGGGATGCCGGAGAGATCGGTGGCCAACAGGATCACGTCGTCGGCCACTCCCGAATCGATCCACGACTTGGCGGTGATCATGGCCGCATTGGCGGTGGCGCACATGGCGGAGACGGACATGGTCGGACCGTGGAAGTCGTGCTCCTTCATGAACTGGGAGATGACCGTTGACGGCAAGAGGTTGACCCAACGCTTGGGCCGCACCTTGCTCTCGCCCGAGCGGTAGAACTCGCTCCACGACTCGATGTCGCCGGCCTCGATGCTGTGGACCAGTCCGACCACGCGGCCGGGCTTCCACCCCCGCTCGAGCGCGTCGTTGACTGCTTCGCGGCCGGCGAAGCGGGCCGCCTGCATGAACCGGCTGGGTCCGTCTCGCCGGTCGCCTTCGTCGGTGATCAGGGACAGGTAGGCCTCGCCGCCATCGACGTACCCTTCCAACCCGGGTGTCAGCCTGACTGCGCTCTCTCCGAGCAGAAATCCGTCCCAGAGGTGCTTAGTGCCCCATCCGTACCCGGTGACTGCTCCCATGCCGGTGATATTGATGGGGGATTTCCGGCCGGTACGGCGGGAAGTGGAGTTGCGTGAGGACGACTGCACTGCATCCGACATCAGAACTCCTCATGATCTGGTAACTCAGTCGGCCGACGAGCCGTTGTCAGGCACTCCGTCGACCCTGGGCAGGTTGATTCAAGTACGCAAATGCATTAGGTGACGCTGCACGATTATCGCTCACCCCGGAGCCGCGCACAATGGGCAATTCCAGGCTTGGACCGGTACGCGTCATTCACCTGTGATCGGGCTGCTCCATTGATGGTGTTTCGGACCGGTCCATGGCTTCGTGGCGAGCCTGATGCGACCCCGCATATCCCGGCCGGACGACACAACTCGTGACGAGATGGGCACGACGCCCCGGTGGTGACCGAACCAGACCAGACAAGACCGAACCGCTCCTGACCTGACCTGACCTGACCTGACCGACACTGCGTCACCGTGCCCGTCGGGAACTAGCCGGGGACGCCGGCCTCCCCGAAACGGTCGAGCACGGCGGTCGCCTCCGAGACGATCCTCCCGATCAACTCGGCCACCGTCGGCAGCTCGTCGATCTCCCCCACCACCTGGCCGGTGGGGAGCACGCCGACATCGGTCCGGCCGTCGACCAGGGCCGCCTTGGTCATCATGGGAGCGTTGGCCGCCATCACGACCTGAGGCCACGACAGTTCGTTGCCGCGCTTCATGGCGAGTCCCTCCTTGGCCAGAGCGACCAGGGTGGTGTCCGTCTCATGGCGGAAGGCGTGGGCGTTGGCCAGGGCCCGGGGCAGGTTCTGGAGCCAGCTGGACTTCTCGAGGTGGTCGACCAGCTCGGTCCGGATCACCCGTTGGGGTGCGCCGTCGACGGCGGTGGACACCACGGTGCCGGTGACCGGGGTGCCCAGGTAGATCTGCTTGACCGAATCGGGGACCCGGCTCTCCTGGGTGAGCAGGAACCGGGTGCCCATGGCGATCCCCGAGGCTCCGTAGGCCAGGGCGGCCACCAGGCCCCGGCCGTCGAAGAAGCCGCCGGCGGCGATCACCGCCACCTTGCCCCCGACCGCGTCGACCACCGCCGGGGTGAGCAGGGATGTGGGCACCGCCCCGGTGTGGCCGCCGCCTTCGCCGCCCTGGGCGATGACCGCGTCGACGCCCCAGCCGGCCACCTTCTCGGCGTGGCGGCGGGCGCCGATGGTCGGCATCACCACCAACCCGGCATCCCGGCAGCGGGTGACCAGGTCGGGGTTGGGGGCTTGGGCGAAGCTGGCCACCCGGACCCCGTTCTCGATCATCAGCGCCACCCGGTCGCCCACGTCGGCCACATCGGTGCGCATGTTCACCCCGAACGGGCGGGCGGTCCGCTCCCTGACCTCGGCGATGGCCGTCTCCAGCTCGGGGAACGTCATGGTGGCGGAGGCCAGAATGCCCAGTCCGCCGGCCTCGGCGGTGGCTGCCACCAGTCGGGGACCGGCAACCCAGCCCATGCCGGTCTGCACGATCGGGAAGCGGACGCCGACCAGCTCGCAGAACGGAGTGGTCAGGGCCGGGTGGACCCGCGGCCCAGCACCTGATCCGCCGGCCCCGTCGGTCACGGCTTCACCTCTCGCTCGCGCAGCCCACGCGGATCGAGCACGGTGCGGATCAGGTCGAGCTCCTCGGGAGTGGGCAGGCGGGTGTCGGGAACCTCGGAGGGGATCACCAGCTCGAACCCGGTCGCCTCGACCACCTCGTCGACGGTCACGCGAGGGTGGACCGAGCGCAGACGCATCACCTTGTCCGGTGTCTCGAAGTCGAACACCCCGAGGTTGGAGACCACGTGCCGGATCTCGTGGAAGCGGGTGGCCGAGGGACCGGCCGCCGCCGCCCGTTGATAGCCCACGCCGGAGACCACGTCGACCTGCTCCACGAACGAGCGCGTCGAGTGGTTGGGCACCCAGTAGCTGGTCGAGTGGTTGACCGTGTTCCCCGGAGCTCCCCGGACGCCGACCAATTGTGCCTTGGGCCGCGACCAGTCGCCGATGGCACTGATGTTCTGGTTGCCCGTCCGATCGATCTGCGAGGCCATCATGATCAGGTTCCGGCGCCCCGACCAGACCACGTCGAACACCTTGCGGTACGGCATGTGGGACTCGAGGACCAGATCCGAAGGGGCCGCCCCCAGCGGTGGGGCCCCGACGACCAACGCGGCGTCGCCGTCGGTCAGCACCAGGTCGGGGGCGAAGGTCAGGCGGGCCAACCGAGCACCCAGTGCCGGCGCCGTCCCGAAGGCACTGGCCATCACCTCGCCGTCGCCCCGGAACACCTCGGCGCAGGCCACGGTGCAGTACTCGGCCCGGGTGACCCCGGTGTCGGTGCTCATGAGGACGCCCCCTTCCCTGCAGCTTCATTCCCTGCAGCTGCATTCCCCGCCTTCACTGCCTTCTCTGCTGCCCGCCGCTCGTCCCGTTCGACTCCGGCCTGGGTGGTGGCTGCCTGATACCCCGCCTCGTCTACCTCGAGGAACCGGTCCGAGAAGGAAGCCCACGCCCCCGGGTCTCCGGCCGCGGCCACGTACTCCTTCTGGAACCCCTCGTCCCTGGTGTAGTCGGGGACGCAGGCCGTGAAGTGGGCTCCGCCGGGTGTCTCCACCACGCCGTCGGTCAGCAGGCGGCTGATGCACATGGTCTGGATCGGGCCCTCGGACGCGAACCGGTCGGTGTCGACAAGGCGCTCGGTGGTCACGAATCGCCGATCGGCCGCCCCGAGGAACAGCTCGTCGAAGAAGGGGTCGGGTCCGAGGATCTGGCCCGACCCGGCGGCGTCGGCCCGGTTCACGTGGACCAGGGCGGCATCCAGGTGGAGGGCGGGCATGGCCACCAGCTCCTCTCCGTCGTCGTAGGGCGAGGTGACCGTGCGCAGCGAGGGGTTCACCCGCATCACGTCGGACCCGAGACCGGACCGGGTCGGCAGGAAGGGGATCCGCTGGGAGGCGGCGAACAGGCCGAGGTAGAACATTCCCTCGTCGACCTCCATGGCCTCGACGGCACCGGTCTGGCGTGCCACCTTGAAGTGGGGGTCGGTGGGGATCGAGTCCAGGGTCACGAACCCGTAGACCACCTTGGCCACCTTGCCGGCCGAACACAGCAGGCCCACATCGGGGCCCCCGTAGGCCACCACGGTCAGGTCGGTCAGGTCGGATCGGAGGATGGCGCGCACCGCGGCCATCGGCTTGCGGCGCGAGCCCCAGCCGCCGATTCCGATGGTCATGCCGCTGCGAAGCTCACCGACCAGCTCGTCGAGTGTCATTCGTTTGTCGCTCATGGAAGGGATCCCTGCTCGGTGGTCACGTGGCGGTTGCCCTGCGGCTACTTGGTGATGTCGGCGTCGCGCTTCTCGACGAAGGCGGACCGTTGTTCGTCGGCCACGCCGGCCACATGGAGCTCGTAGGTGAAGCCCTGCTCCAGCCGGTAGCTTCCCTTGACATCGACCGGGTCGATGCCGTTGAGGGACTCCTTGGCCCTACGGATGATGGTCGGGCTCTTGGCGGCGATGTCCTCGGCGACCTCGTAGGCCGCGGCGACCAACTGGTCCTTCGGCACGACGCTGAGGACCGATCCGTACTCGTGCAGCTCGGCGGCCGTGGCCGGTTTGGCCGTGTAGACCATCGAGCGCATCCGGTGCTGGGGGACCAGCCGGGACAGATGGGTGGCCGCCCCCAGCGCCCCCCGGTCGACCTCGGGCAGCCCGAAGGTGGCATCGTCGGAGGCCACCACGATGTCGGCGTTGCCGGCCAGCCCCACGCCGCCGCCGAGGCAGAAGCCGTGCACGGCGGCGATGACCGGGACCTCGCACTCGTAGACCGCGGCGAAGGCGGCGAAGCAGCCACGGTTGGCCCCGATCAGGGCCTGGTCGCCCTGGGCCTGGATCTCCTTGATGTCCACCCCGGCGCAGAACCCACGGCCCTCGGCCCGCAGGATCACCACCCGGTTGTCGGCGACCCGCCCGGCGGCGAGGATGGCCTCGGCCAGGCCGAACCATCCGGCCACGTCCAGTGCGTTGACCGGGGGGTGATCGATCACCACCTCGGCGATGCCGGGCCGGTTCTGGTGGGTTGTGATGGGCATGACCTGCTCCGGTGGGTTCGGAGGGCGTGGTCCCGACTCGGTAGCGCGGGCATGAGGAGCGGGCACGCACTCGGCGTGATCTGATGGCGTGATCTGATACAGCGTCAGGACAGTACCAGTCGGAGACCGGGAGGCAGCTGTGACCATGTTCGATTTCGCCCGCCCGTCGAGCGCGCTCGACTTCACCGGACGCGTCGTGGTGGTGACCGGTGGGACGAGGGGTATCGGCAGAGGGATCACCGAGGGGTTCCTGGCCTCCGGGGCCGAGGTGATGGTGTGCGGGCGCTCCGAGGTCCCCGATGACGCACTCCCCCAGGCGGTCGACTCGGCCGGATCGATCCGGCGGGCGGTCTTCGCCGCCGCCGACCTGCGGGACGCGGAGCAGGCATCCTCGCTGATCGAGTCCACCACCGAGCGGTTCGGTCGGCTCGACGTGCTGGTCAACAACGCCGGCGGATCCCCGGGGGCCGACGCCGCGGTCGCCTCGCCGCGCTTTTCGGCCTCCATCGTCAACCTCAACTTGCTGGCCCCGCTGTACTGCGCCCAGGCGGCCAACGCGGTCATGCAGGGGCAGCCCGAGGGTGGCTCGATCATCAACATCACCTCGGTGAGCGGGCTGCGGCCGTCGCCGGGCACCGCCGCCTACGGTGCGGCCAAGGCCGGGCTGATCAACCTGACCCAGTCGTTGGCCATCGAATGGGCCCCCAAGGTGCGGGTGAACAGCCTGAGCGCCGGTCTGGTGGCCACCGAGGCGGCTGACGACCACTACGGGGGTGCCGAGGGGATGGCCGCGGTGGCGGCCACGGTCCCCCTGGGGAGGTTCGGGACGCCAGGCGACATGGCTGGCCTGTGCCTGTTCCTGGCGTCCCCCTTGGCTTCCTACGTGAGCGGGGCCAATCTGGTGGCGCACGGTGGCGGGGAGCGGCCGGCGTTCCTCGGTGCGGTCGAGCGTTCGGCCGGGGGCGACTCCCGCTAGTGCCCCGGTTCCGCCGACCCGCCTGATCGACCTGTCCGCCTGATCGGACCGACCGCAGAACGGCAGGTCCGAGGCCTGGTCAGGTGGGGAAAGCGCTCAAGGTGGGGTTCCGTCGGGTCGATGCTCCCTGAGTGACCGAATCTACGGCGACCGAGCGCGACCCGATGGTCCAGGGTCTCGTCGGCGCGGGAGAAGAAGGCCCGTGCTGACGAAGCCCGAGGCCACCTTCACGCTGGTCGGCGCGCCCTTCCTCGAGTACCACCCGGTGGTCGACCTCTCGAGCGGTCGACTGCTCGGCATGGAGGCACTGGTGCGCTGGCAGCACCCGACCGAGGGACGGATCGCCCCGAACCGGTTGATCCCCGAAGCGGTGGCCAGCGGCGACATCGGCCCTCTCACTCGTTGGATCGTGATGGAGGCGTGCGAGCAGGCCTGTCGTTGGTCGCCCAGCATCCAGCTGGGCGTCAACTGCTCGGCGCAGCAACTCCGTCACAGCGAGGCGTCCAAAGCGGTGTCCGACGCACTGGAGCGGTCGGGGTTCCGGGCCGGCCAGCTCACCGTCGAGGTGACCGAGGACGCAGTCGTCGATCCTGATGCGTCGGCCGATCTTCGTGCCCTCTCGGAGATGGGCGTCCAGCTCTCCGTCGACGATGTCGGCACCAACTGGGCGTCCTTCGAGCCGTTCAAGCGCCACTCGATCAGCACCCTGAAGATCGATGGCTCGTTCATCGCCGGGCTCCAGAAGGACGAAGGCATCAACCGCCTGGTGGTGGAGACGGTGATCCACATGGCCCACTCCCTGGGCATGTCGGCCATTGTGGAGAGCGTGGAGACAGCCGCCCAGGTGGAGATCGTCCGAAAATTCAGCGCCGACGCCGCCCAGGGCTTCTTCTTCGCCCGCCCGATGTCCAGCGCCGACGCCAGCGAGTTCGCCGCCGGTTCCGAGGTGGCGCAGTTCTCACTGACCGAGCCTGCGACGCTGATGAGGGCCCATGCCGGTCCGGCCATACTCCGGCTCTTCGAGGTGGAGTCGGTGCAGGCCGACACCGGACGTTACGACGGAGACGGCAGTCCCACCAGCACTGCTACCAGCACTTCCACCGACGCTGCCGCCTCCACTGCCACCGACGCAGCCACCGCCGACGGCGGAATCCCCATCGATGCGGATGCATCGACCTCGGATGTGGTCGAGACGGCGACCGGCCACGAAGGGACCGAAGCGGCGCAGGCCATCGCGGCCGACACCGACACCTCGGCCGGCGACCCGGGCACAGCCGACCCTGTCGTCGACGATGCTGACGTCGTCGATGCTCCGGATCCCGAGGCCGCTCCGGCCTCGGACTCCGACCCCGATCTCTCCGCACACAGCTCCTAGATCGGGCCCGAAGAAGGCGCCGACGAACTGGGCGGATAGCCGGAACGGTCTCTCCCCAAAAGGGAACGAGGACGAGAGGGACCCAAATTGTTGTAATACTCCACCCGTGAAACTCGCCGTAGTCAAAGAGTCGCGCCCGGGGGAGCACCGTGTGGCGATCGTCCCCGAGGTGGCCTCCCGACTGGCCAAGACCGGGGTCGAGGTCGTGGTGGAGTCGGGAGCGGGCGCCGACGCCCGATTCTCCGACAAGGACTACACCGCCGCCGGGGCCACCGTGGTGCCCGATGCCGTCTCCGCATTGAGCGGCGCGGAAGTCGTGGCCCGAGTCCAGCCGCCCACCACCGAGGAGGTGGCCGCCCTGCCCCAGGGCGTGTCAGTGATCAGCTTCCTCCAACCGGTGGCCGCCTCCGACACGGTCAAGGCCCTGGCCGATCGCGGAGCTACCGTCTACAGCCTCGACCTGCTGCCCCGGATCAGCCGGGCCCAGTCGATGGACGCCCTCTCCTCGCAGGCCACCGTGTCCGGGTATCGGGCCGGACTGTCGGCCGCTGAGCACCTGGCCAAGTTCTTCCCGATGTTCATGACGGCGGCGGGTACTGTCCCTCCGGCCAAAGTGCTGGTCATGGGCGCCGGAGTGGCCGGCCTGCAAGCCATCGCCACGGCCCGGCGCCTCGGCGCCGTGGTGCGCGCCTACGACGTGCGGGCCGCGGCCAAAGAAGAGGTCCAGAGCCTGGGGGCCAAGTTCGTGGAGCTGGCCCTCGAGACCCAGGACGGTGCCGGCGGCTACGCCAAGGAGCAGTCGGCCGAGTACTTGGCCAAGCAGCAGGAGCTGTTGGCCGCCGAGGTGGCCGGGTCCGACGTGGTGATCACCACCGCGCAGATCCCCGGCCGCAAGGCGCCGGTGCTGATCACCGCAGCCATGGTCGATGGCATGTCTGAAGGGGCGGTCATCATCGACATGGCTGCCGACTCCGGCGGGAACTGCGAGCTGTCCGTGGCCGGCCAGGACGTTGTGGTGGGTGGCGTGACCGTGGTGGGGCTCACCAATCCGCCGGCCTCCATGCCCACCCATGCCAGCTTCCTCTATGCCCGGAACATCGCCAACTTCCTCGGCTTGTTGGTCAAGGACGGGTCTCTGGCCCCCGACTTCGACGACGAGATCGTGGTCGGCACCTGTGTGGTGCGCAGCGGTGAAGTCGTCCACGGACCGACTGCCGAGGCCCTCGGCCTCGCCCCACCCGCACCCCCACCTCCACCCGCGGCAGGACCTCCGGCAGAACGTGGCCCCGCAAGCGACGCTGGCGCCAACCCCGAGTCAAAGGAGACGGGTTCATGAGTACCGGAATCCTCGAGTTCCTGACCGTCTTCATCCTGGCCGGGTTCGTCGGCATCGAAGTCATCAACGCGGTGCCGAGCATCCTGCACACCCCGCTCATGTCGGGGAGCAACGCCATCCACGGGATCGTGCTGGTCGGGACCATCCTGATCATGGGCGATGCGCACGGAGCAGTGCAGATCACACTCTGTTTCCTCGCCGTGCTGCTGGCCACCTTGAACATCGTCGGCGGGTTCGTGGTCACCGACCGGATGCTGGAGATGTTCAAGCCCAAGCCGGCGGAACGCCCGGCCAAGGCGTCCGACACGCCGAATGATGACGCCGCGGGTGGTGCCAAGTGACGCTCAACACCTTCATCGATCTCGTCTACTTGCTGGCCGCCATCGGCTTCATCCTGGCGCTGAAAGGCCTGAGCTCACCCAAGCACGCCCGAAACGGGAACCTGCTCGGAGCCGCTGCTGCTGCCGTGGCCGTCGGGTTCACGTTCGCCTACCCGTCGGTTCGGGCTCACACGCTCAATCTGGTGCTCACCCTGGCGGCCATGGTCATCGGTGCGGCCATCGCCGTGCCCGCCGCCCGCAAGGTGAAGATGACCGCCATGCCCCAGATGGTGGCGATCTTCAACGGGGTGGGTGGTGGGGCCGCAGCCCTCATCTCCGTCGTGGTCTTCCTCATCGATGCGCCGGGCAAGCCGGCGGTCTACCGGATCGCCGAGGTGCTCTTCGGCGTGCTGGTGGGCTGTGTCTCGTTCTCCGGCAGCGCCATCGCCTTCGCCAAGCTGCAGGAACTGATGACCGGACGCCCGGTCACCTACCCGGCGCAACAGGTCATCAACGCCGTCGTCGGCGTGGCCATCGTGTCCCTGGCCATCGGCACGCTGGTCACCGGAAGCGTCCCGCTGCTCGTGGCCACCGCACTGCTCTCCTTGGTGCTGGGTGTGATCTTTGTGCTGCCGATCGGCGGCGCTGACGTGCCCGTCCTCATCTCGTTGCTCAACTCGTTCACCGGCCTGGCCGTGGCCGCGTCGGGTTTCACCCTGAACAACAACCTGTTGATCATCGCCGGCACCCTGGTGGGTGCCTCGGGGATCCTGCTCACCCGGATGATGAGCAAGGCCATGGGCCGGTCGCTGGCCAACGTGCTGTTCAGCGCCTTCGGCTCGGTGGTCACCGCCACCGGGGGAGCCGATGGTTCCGGCGAGACGCGCACCGTCAAGACGGGGACGCCCGAGGACATCGGGGTGCTCCTCGCCTACGCACGCAAGGTGGTCATCATCCCCGGGTACGGACTGGCGGTCGCCCAGGCCCAGCACACCGCGCGTGAGCTCGCCGACCTGTTGATGGAGCGGGGCGTCGAGGTCTTCTACGCCATCCATCCGGTGGCCGGCCGGATGCCCGGGCACATGAACGTGTTACTGGCCGAGGCCAACGTTCCCTACGACGAGCTCAAGGAGATGGACGAGGCCAACCCCGAGATGGCTACCGCCGATGTGGCCCTGGTGGTCGGCGCCAACGACACGGTGAACCCCGCCGCCAAGAACACTCCCGGAAGCCCGATCTACGGCATGCCCATCATCAACGCCGACGAAGCCGAGAACATCGTGTTCCTCAAGCGCTCCATGCGCCCAGGCTTCGCCGGCATCGACAACGACCTCCTCTTCGACGACAAGACCACTCTGCTGTTCGGTGATGCCAAGGACACGCTGGCCAAGTTGGTGGCCGCGGTCAAGGACGCCTGACAGCCCTCCACGTCGGCGAACGAGGCGTCAACCCCGTTCTGCGACCAACCGTCCGCCCCACTGCGGCGGATGCCACCGTCGGTGGTCATATCGACCGGCGACCGGACCGGCTCCTGCCACCGTGCCTCATGATGTGGGGGTGCCGCCACTCAGCGTGGAGGCTGTTGCATCCAGGAGTTCCGTCCTTTAGCTTCCGAGTGTCCAGCTAGGTTGCGCGCTCAGTGGACGGCGGAACAGTGACCCTCCGTGCGCCGTGCGCGTGACGACACGGGGGTGGGGATGGTGGAGGCACGGCACGGTCGGGTGGCACGAGTGCGGCGCATCGCCGTCGGAGCGGCGACCTTGGTGTCCGTCGTCGGGATGACGCTGGTGAGCGCGGCTCCTGCAGCCGCCGCGAACCCTCCGCTCGTCACCGCGGTGATCCCGAGCTCGGGCTCCGTCCTCGGCGGCCAGTTGGTGACCATCACCGGCGTGCGCTTCCGGTCCCCGGTGACCTCGGTGCTGTTCGGCACCGTCCCGGCGACCGCGTACTTCCGCACGTCGAACCGCTCGATCACCGCTATCTCCCCGCCCCACCCATCCGGGACCGTGGACGTCACCGTGGTATCGGCGAGGGGCGCCAGCACTGTCGCCGCCTCCGACCAGTTCACCTACGCAGGGATGCCGACCGTTGCCTCGGTGAGCCCCGGCACCGGCCCGACCGAGGGAGGGAACCAGGTCACCATCACCGGTTCCGACTTCACCGGCGCGACCACAGTGCTGTTCGGTACCGGTCCGGCGACAGCGTTCTCGGTCACCACAGGCACTGGGCCCGGGTCCCGCCCGGACTCGATCAGCGCGGTCGCCCCGGCGGGTAGCGGCACCGTCGACATCACGGTGACTACGCCGGTCGGGACCTCGGCGGTGAGTCCCGCCGACCGGTATGCGTTCAGCTCGCCGCCTGTGGTCTCGTCGGTCTCCCCATCGTCGGGCCCGGTCCCCGGTGGAAGCTCGGTGACCATCACCGGCACCGATCTGGGTGGTGCCACCGAGGTCGACTTCGGACCGAATGCGGCAGCGATCACCGCTGGAACCGCTACCTCGATCACCGCTACCGCGCCAGCGGGCACCGTCGGTACGGTGGATGTCACCGTGGTCACACCGTCGGGCACCTCTCCCAAGGTGGCGGGAGATCAGTTCACCTATGACGCCACGATTCCCTCCGCCCCGACCGACGTGGTGGCCATGGCGACGGGGGTGTCCGGGGCCAGGGTGCAGTGGACACGCGCCGACAACAACGGCTCGCCGATTACCGGCAACCTCCTGAACGAGTACGAGGGTGCCACCAGGGTGGCGGTGGTGGACGTGGGGGACTTCAGCAGCTTTTCGGTGGCGAACCTGGACCGGGGTGCGCTGTACACGTTCACCGTCACCGCCATCAACGGGGTCGGCCGGGGACCAGAGTCGGCACCGTCGTTCCCGCTGGCCGTCGAGGGACTGCCCTTCACCAGCACGACCGGGTACCGGGTGGTTGCCAGCAACGGGGCGGTGGCCGCCAGTGGCTTCGACTCTCGCTACGGCCCGACCAGTCCTCCGCACCTGAACGCTCCCATCGTGGGCATCGCCTCCACTGCCGACGATCGTGGTTACTGGCTGGCGGCCGCCGATGGAGGTGTGTTCGCCTACGGCGACGCACCGTTCTACGGATCGATGGGCGGCAAGGTCCTGAACGCTCCCATCGTGGGCATCGCCGCCTCTCACGACAGCCGGGGCTACTGGCTGGTGGCCTCCGACGGTGGGGTGTTCTCGTTCGGGGACGCCGTCTTCCACGGGTCCCGGGGCGGGAAGTACCTCAATGCGCCGGTGGTGGGCATCGCCGGTGACTCCCGCAACGGTGGCTACTGGCTGGTGGCCTCCGACGGCGGCATCTTCGCCTTCGGAGGAGCCCCCTTCTACGGCTCGACCGGCGGCCGCCGACTCAACGCCCCGGTGGTGGGCATGGCCGGCACCTCGGACCACGGCGGCTACTGGCTGGTGGCCTCCGACGGCGGCACCTTCACCTTCGGCGATGCCGGCTTCGCCGGTTCGATGGGCGGAAGGCATCTGAATGCGCCGGTGGTGGGCATGGAGGACGACTCCGACACCGGCGGCTACTGGCTGGTGGGTTCCGACGGTGGGGTCTTCGCCTTCAACGCGCCGTTCTACGGATCGGACAGCCGGTCGCGTCCGGGAGGTCCTGTGGTCGCCATCAACTCGTAGAGCTCGACCGGCAGCGCGCTCGGACCATGGGGTCAGGTTGTGGGATCAGAGGTGGCCGGAGATCTCGTGGTCGAGCAGGTCCCGACCGGAGGCCAGCTTGGCGAAGACCATGATCCCCTGGCTGGTGGGTCGGGTCGACAGAACGGTGACCCCGACCATGCCGGCGTCGATGAGGTGGGTGGCGTCGTTGACCACCACCATGTCCCCATCGGCCAGGTAGCCGACCGCCTGCCGTGGTTGACGGCCCTCTTTGACCAGTTCGACGGTGAGCCGTTCGCCCGGGAGGTGGTCCGGGGCAAGCCCGGTGGCGACGGTGCGCAGGTCCACCGCGATCAGGTCCCAGCGGTTGGCAGCATCGACGACCGCTGTCGAACAGGTTCCGACCCGGAGTCCGGTGCGGCGGGCCACCGTGAGCAGCTTGGCGTCGAGATCGTCGATCTCGGGCACCTCGTCCGGCGCGACATGAACAGGGACGTTCATCTCTCGCAGAGCATCGACCGATTCGAGTCCGCGCCGAGCCCGGCGCGAGACCACCGGATCGGGTGCCTCGACCAGGGACCGGAGGTGGTCCACGACGAACCGGGGGATGACCAGGCCGCCGGGGAGCAGGCCGCTTCGGCCGAGGATCAACAGCAATCGGTCCATCACCGCCGATGAATCGACCAGGAGGGCATCCCCCTGAGCGGCGACCGTTTGCGGCGAGAGGATCCTGGACAATCCGGCGGCGGCGACGATCTGGCGCCCCTTGACCGAGCCGATTCTCCAGCCCAGCGAGGCGAGGATCCACACCAGCGCGGCGGTGATCAACAAGGTCACTCCGGATCGGAGGATGACCAGGAGTGGAAGACCGATCACCATCCCGAGCAGCATCCCGGAGGTCGAGATGATGGACGAGGCGAAGATCTCTCCGGGAGGTGTGTTCCTGAGCAGGAACACCGCCTGTTGGAGGCCCTTGTCGAGCAAACGACCAGCCACGCCGCCCACCACATAACTGATGGCTGCACCGAAGAGCATGCCGATCAGGGGCGCGTGCGGCCCACTGTGCATGTGGTCACCGACCTCGTAGCCGGTGACCGCTCCGGCCAGTACGAAGAGCAGGCGGAATCCTTCGACGAAGAGCATCCTTCTAGCTCGTCGCTCGGACCGGGGGAATGGAGTACATCATCTATTGACCACTTTGGTTTCGCCACGAAATGATCGCCGCAGGTGAATTGTCGGAATCCGGACGGGAATCTTTAGGGAACGCGCGGTGATTTCGGTGGAATGCTGGTCTACATTGGTGGCGTCTGCCGGGGAAATATCCTTGTCAATGGTGTAATACGGCAGAGAGTGATAGAATAGTCACTGTAAGTGAATGACTTTCGGGGAGCGAAACGCTTCCCCCCGATGAGCATCCATGCGATCCCTGCGCCGACCCCCCCAACCCGTCAGGCCACGCCCGGAGGCTGCCCTGCGTGACGCCGTCCTCCTCGTCGCGCCCAGTCCGCCCGACGATGCCGCACCTTTGCTCCGTGGACGACCGACCGGCGCCACCGGCGCCGACTACGACGTCGACTCCGACTTTGACGGGGTCGGACGGAGGATGGACCTGGTGGCCACCGAGGCGGGCCTGATCATCGGGTCGGCGGGCGGAACCGGCCGTGAGATGCCCTCACTGGTGCCGTGGGCCATGGTCGAGTGCTCGGTCGATGGTGAGCCGGCGTGGCTGCCGGACGGAAGCCGCGGAACCGCCCTGGCCGTGGAGGTGGCCGATCAGGCGTGGCTCGGTCATCCCGGTCATCCCGGCCAGCCCTGCACCATGCGTTTCGGCGTGCCCGACGAGGAGATGGCGGCATTCATCCATTCGGGTACCCCTGCTGTCGCCGGTCCCCGCGTCGCCGGCGCGGCGCACGCCCGACGGACCGGGCGAGGTGCCGCAGTTTCGGGAACCGGAGCGGGCCTGCTGGTCGGGCTCCGGGCGGCCACCGGCCGGTGGCTCCGCTCGATCCAGCCGGGTGCGACCGACCCACAACACGGTCTCGGCCGGCGTCGGGTCGGCCCCGCCGCGGTCGGCCTGCTGGCCCTGGTGCTGTTGGCCGGGAGCACCAGCCTCTCCTACGAATCCTCGGCCAGTGGCGTCCGCCACCTCGGCGGGGCAGCCCACGCGCTGTCGGCGGGCAACCAGGTGCAGGCCACCCAGGGGCACCCGACGCCCGATCTGCCGATGGCCACCAGCGCCCCGGCCCCGGCGCCCCCGACGTTGGCCGCCTCGGCACCGCTCCAGTCCCATGAGATCTTCGGGTACGCCCCGTACTGGACGTTGCCCCAGTCGTCAGCCTTCGACGTCCAGGATCTGACCACGTTGGCCTACTTCAGCGTCGACGCCAACGGCGACGGCACCCTCGACCAGAGCGGCTCGGGTTGGAACGGCTACCAGAGCCAGGATCTGGTCAACCTGGTCACCCGCTCCCATGCCGCCGGCGCCCGGGTGGTGCTGACCGTGACCTGCTTCAGCCAGAGCTCGCTGAACGCCATCACCTCCGACCCGGCGGCCGGCGGCCGGCTGTCTGCGGCGCTCATCGCCGCCGTCTCGGCCAAGAACCTGGACGGGGTCAACTTCGACTTCGAGGGCGAGGGGAGTGCCGACCAGGTCGGTCTCACCCGCCTGATCACCCAGGTGTCAGGAGCGTTGCACGCCGCCAATCCGCACTGGCAGGTGACCATGGCCACCTACGCCAGCGCTGCCGGTGACAGCAGCGGCTTCTACAACGTGGCCGCACTGGCCCCGGCCCTCGACGGGTTCTTCGTGATGGCCTACGACATGAACGACCGGTCCACTCCCACTCCCACTGCGCCATTGGTCAGTGGGGGATACAGCGACACCAAAGCGCTGCAGCAGTTCACCGCGGTGGTCCCGCCTCAGAAGGTGATCCTCGGCGTGCCGTACTACGGATACGACTGGCCAACGACAGACGGAACGAGAACGGCCCAGGCCACCGGTGGGGAGTCCCCGCTCAGCGCCGGCGTCATCGCCTCCTCGGGTCATCCGACCTACTGGGACCCGTCCACGGACACGGCGTGGACGTCGTACCAGGTCGGCTCGCAGTGGCACGAGACCTACTTCGACGACCCGACGTCTTTGGCCCTGAAAGCGCAGCTGGCCGACTCCTTCCACATCGCCGGGTTGGGGATCTGGGCCCTGGGCATGGACGGCAACAACCCGGCCATGCTGGCCGCCCTCCTGGGGCGGGCCCCGGCGGTCAAGGACCTGCAGACCGGACCGACCGCCGTCGGGGCGGGGTCGTCGACCACCACGCCGCCGCCGGGTGCCGGGTTCGTCAGCACCGGCGTGTGGAAGGGGATCAAGGCCCCGCTCACCCCGGTGGTCGGACCGCCGTCAGCCGGCGTGGCGCGGTATCTGGGCACGCTGACCCGGTTCACCACCAATGCCCCCGCCCTGGCCTGCCTCCAGAATGGACCGCCGTTGGCCGTGTGGACGTTCAGCAC
>JADGOG010000062.1 GCA_017883065.1 Acidimicrobiales bacterium
CTGGGCGCATGGCGCAGAATCCCCTGGTCGACTAGGGTGCCGAGCGACATGGGATCCCTGATCAAGAAGCGCCGCAAGCGCATGCGCAAGAAGAAGCACAAGAAGATGCTGAAGGCCACCCGTTGGCAGCGGCGGGCCGCGGGTAAGTAGTTCCGACTTCCGGTCGGCGCCCCAGGGCGACCTGTCCGGTACCGGAGTTCCATCGCACCAGCTCGAACCGGCTGCTTCGTCGCGCCCGTCGAGCCGCCGACCCTGAAGGGTCGGTCCCCAGTGACCCGGTCGGATCTCGACTCAGGTGATGGGGGGTGTCGTCCTGACCGGGACCAGCAGTCCTCTCTGACCTCCCAGCGTGAGGGTCCGACGGTCTCCGAGTCCGCACGATTCGGGGGTCCCCTCCACGAAGAAGGTCGAGCCGCTGCCGGCCATCCGAGGACGCTGACCGGTCACCTCGCCCAGCAATGTCCGCCACGGGCCCAGACCGGGCTCGACCACCAGGGCGGGAGCCTCCAGGTCGTTGACGTCGGTGTCGGTACGGGCGGCCGTTCCAGGCCACGGCGCGGCCACCTCCCCCTTGTCGACCAGGTCGTCCCAGGCCCGGTAGACGGCGGCGGTGTCCACGCCCAACGGCAGGAGCAACAAGAGGAAGGAGCGGTCCTCGTAGGGCAGGGGCTCGATCACCTCGCCGATGCCTCGTACCAGCGCCCGACCCCCGCTCAGACAGAACGGCACATCGGCGCCCAATCCGGCGGCCAGGGTGACGTCGGTATGCCCGGCCCACCGGAGGATGGCGGCTGCGTCGGCCGATCCACCGCCCAGGCCGGCCCCGGGAGGGACCCGCTTGACCAGGTGGACAGCGGCCTTCCGGCCTGTGGCGGCGAGCGCCCGCCTCACCAGATTGTCCGGGCCGGTGGGGATGGAACGGGTCGCCCACCCGGCGGTGCCCGCCTTCCCGTAGGGACCGGCATCGGTGGAGATGGTCAGCCGGTCGCCCTCTACCAGCACCAGGGAGTCGCCCAGGTCCACCGTCACCATCTCGGACTCCAACAGGTGATAGCCGTCCGGGCGCACCCCGGTGACCCGAAGCGAGAGGGTCAGTTTGGCCGGCGCCCACAGCTCGTCGACATGGCCGGCGGTGTCGGTCACGAGACACCATTCGTGCCGGTCGCCTCCGCCGCGGCGGTCGGATCCCCCAGCTGCCATTCGGCCAGCCGTTCCCACTCTTCGAGGTTCAGCTCCTCCGCCCTCGCCGTGGGCCGGATCCCTGCCGCGGCGAACGCCTCGGGGCGGACCAGGTCCTCGAGCGACCGCCGGAGCATCTTGCGCCGGTGGGCGAATCCTCCCCGGACCACCGAGAACAGCCGGTCGTAGGCGGCCGTTCCGGGCCCGAGCAGGGCGGTCCCGGGGCGACGGTCCATGCGCACCAGGACGGACTCGACCCGGGGACGAGGGATGAAGACGGCGGCGGACACCCGCCCGACGACCGAGGCAGTGGCCCAGTAGGCCACCTTGACCGACACCGCGCCGTAGGCCTCGTCCCGGGCCTTGGCGGCCATGCGCTGGCCCACCTCCCGCTGGACCATCACCAGCAGGGAGGAGACCTGGGGGGCCTCCTCGAGGACGCGCATGACCAAGGGGACGGCCACGTTGTAGGGGAGATTGGCCACCAAGATCCAGTCGTTGTCACCGCCGGTGCCGAGCAGCTCCGACCAGTCGAGGGTCAGCGCATCGGCCTCGACCACCCGCACCCCCTCCGGTTCGACCTGGGCCCGCAGCACCGGCAGTACATGCCGGTCGATCTCGACCGCGGTGACCGAGGCGCCCGCCTCGGCCAGGGCGAGGGTCAACGAGCCCAGGCCGGCCCCGATCTCCACCACCTTGCTGCCCTCGGAGACACCGGCCAGGCGCACGATCCGGCGGACGGTGTTGCCGTCGGCCACGAAGTTCTGTCCGAGGGCCCGACTGGGACGCAGGTCGTTCGCCACCAGGAGCTCGTGGATCTCGGCTCTCCCGTAGGTCACCTGGTCAGTGTGTCACCTTGTCGCCGGTCGGAGTCGCCGGGCCGGAGTCGCCGGTCGGGTGCCGGAGGTCGGATGCCGGGGTCGGGTGCCGGGATCACCAGGTCAGCTCGGCGTTGATGACCCCCTGGGACAGTGGGGCGATCAGGGCGAAGGTGCCGGTGGCCAGGTCGATGGATCGGGCGGTGTCAGCCTCGCGATCGTCGACCACGCAGCTCACCGACTCCCCGTTGGCCGGATTGGTGATCCGCACCACCGTCCCGAAGGCCAGGAACGGGCTGGCGCACCTTCCGGCGGGGTGGTCGTAGTAGGTGACCTGCCCGTAGTGGACCGAGCCGGTCACCGGGACCGGGACCGGCCGGGTCGTGGTGGTGGTCGGAGCCGGTGGTGGCGCCGTGGTGGTGGTCGCCACAGCGACGTGACTGGCCACGTTCTGGGTCGGCAACGTGGTCTCCACCGGGGCGGGGACGGTGGTCGGGGCCGGTGCAGCGATCGTCGCTGCAGAGGCCGGCGGGGTTGCGGACGATTCGCCGGCGGCGCCCCTGGTGTTGACCTCCGAGGCGAATTGCGCCGACGCCGGCGGGGCGGCGTCCCCCGGCAGGCGATGGTTGCTCGAGCTCCCGTCGGCAGTCGCAGCCGCATCGGCACCGTTCTGCATCAACAGGAGCGGCACGATGAGTACGGCTCCGCACAAGAGCAGGGCGGCAACAGGCCGGCTGCTCTTCTCAACTGTGGTCCTCAGGACTCCACTCTCCTTGTGGGACTGTCATTGACACCCTCGGGGCGAACCCCGGAGGGACACGTCCGCTCCCAGGGGACCGGACGGGGTCGACTCCTCCAAGCCGACCGTCAGAATGCGCCCGACAGCCGCACTCCAGATGAAAGCAAAACGACCGCTATACGAGCCGGCCGCGGGCCAAACGTTAGGCGGGTCGTTCGTCAGGAATCAAGCCCGCGGTTCCCGGGCCGTCCCAGGAGGCACCCGACGGAGCCGTTCTGCGGTCCGAACGCGCTGAGGGGTGGAGCCGCCTCAGAGGGCGAATATGGCTGACGCGTTGAGGGTCGAAGCCTCGGCCACATCCGCAGCGTGCACTCCTCTGACCTGGGCAATCGTGAATCCGACCAGAGGAACCCTCGATGGTTCGTTGAGGGTTCCCCGATGGGGCACAGGGGCCAGGAACGGGGCATCGGTTTCGACCAACAACCGGTCGCTGGGACAGAGCGCGGCGGCCTCCCTCACTTCGGCCGCATTCTTGAAGGTCACCACACCGCTGAACGACAGCGAGGCCCCGAGGCCGAGACAGCGCCGGGCCTCCTCGGGGCCGCCGGTGAAGCAGTGGACGACCGTCCGTTCGGGTACCCCGGTGGCAGCCAGGATGTCGATGGTGTCGTCCCACGCCTCCCGGGTGTGGATGACCAGAGCCAAGTCGAGTCGGTTGGCCAGCTCGATCTGAGCGGCGAAGGCATCCCGTTGCGTGGCCCGGGGTGAGTGGTCGTAGTGGTAGTCGAGGCCGCACTCCCCGATCGCCACCACCACCGGTCCGGCCGCCTCAGCGGCAACCAGCTCGTCGAGCGAGTCGACACCGTCCACCGCGTCGTGAGGATGCAGACCGACGGTGGCCCACAGCTCGACTCCTTCGGCCACCGCCACCGAATCGGGGTGGCGCATGGCCTTGACCAGGTCGACGGCGGCCCGGGACGTCTCGGCGGTCGTGCCCACGCAGACCATCCGGGTGACCCCGGCCTCGGCGGCCCGGGCGATGGTGCCGGCCAGCCGGGAGGCATGAGGACCGGGACCGTCCGCGCCATCGACGGTGCCCCCGGTCGCCGTCCCCGCCCCTCCCTCGGTGCCGCCGGCCTCGGCGAACTCGTCCTGGAGGTGGCAATGGGAGTCGAACCACTCGATCACGGCATCGCTCATCAGGCTGGACCGCGCATCGGAGCTGCGCCTCAGCCCTTGCGCCGGGGGAAGAGCGGTGCGCCCTTCTCCACCGGCCGGCCGGCCGGATACCCGCCCCAGGCACCGGCGGCGGGGAGGGTCTGCTCGGCCGGCGAGCCCTCGAGACCGATCCGTCGCCAGATCTCCGCCGCGGTCGACGGCATGGCCGGGGACACCAGGATGGCCACGAGCCGTAGTACCTCGAGGGCACTCCCCAGGACTGCATCCACCCCCGGACCGGGCTCGGCCTTCCACGGCTCGGCCGTCTCCAGCTCGGCGTTGGTCTCGCGGATGAGGCGCCAGGTGGCCTCGAGGCCCAGGTGGGGCAGTCCGGCATTCCACGCCGCGCTGGCCTCGGCCAGGGCGGTGACGGCCACGTCGGACAGCCGGCTGTCGGGGTCGGGGGCCGGGCCCACGCCCCCGCACTTGGAGCCGACCACCGTGGCCACCCGGGACAGCAGGTTGCCCAGGTTGTTGGCCAGATCGGCGTTGTAGCGGCTGGTGATCCCCTCGGCCGAGAAGTCGCCGTCCGAACCGAGCGGGGTGTCCCGCAACAGGTGGTAGCGGACCGGGTCGACGCCGTAGTCGGCGGTGAGCTCCCCGGGCGAGATCTGGTTGAGGCTCGACTTGGACATCTTCTCCCCCCCCACCAGGAGCCAGCCGTGGACCTGGACCTGGGCCGGCGGATCGATGCCCGCCGCCATGCACATCGCCGGCCACCACACGCAGTGGAACCGGATGATCTCCTTGCCGATGAGGTGGTGCACCACCGGCCACCACGACTCGAACCGGGCTTCGTCCTCGCCGTAGCCGATGGCGGTCAGGTAGTTGATCAGTGCGTCGTACCAGACGTAGAAGACGTGCTTCTCGTCCCACGGGACGGCCACGCCCCAGTCGATGGAGGTCCGGGTGATCGAGATGTCCCGGAGGCCACCCCGGATGAAGCTGAGGGCCTCGTTGCGCTTGGCCTCGGGCACCACGGCGGTGGGATTGGCCTCGTACCAGGCGATCAACTGCTCCTCGAAGGCGCTCAGCCGGAAGAAGTAGTTCTCCTCCTCGAGGAGGTCCACCGGAGTGCGGTGGATGGGGCACAGCCCGCCCTCGAGCAGCTCGTCTTCCCCGTAGTACTGCTCGCAAGCCACGCAGTAGAGGCCGCGGTAGGTGTCCTTGACGATCCACCCGTTCTCGTAGATCCGGGTGAGGAACTGCTGCACGGCTCGCTGGTGCCGGGGCTCGGTGGTCCGGATGAAGTCGTCGTTGGCGATGTCGAGGTCGCTCCACGCCGAGGCGAAGCGGGGGGCCAGCTGGTCGGTCCACTCCTTGGGAGTGACCCCGTGCTCTTCTGCCGCCCGCGCCACCTTCTGGCCGTGCTCGTCGGTACCGGTCAGAAAGAAGACCTCGTCGCCGATCAGGCGGTGCCACCGGGCCAGGGCGTCGGCGTTGACCGTCGTGTAGGCGTGGCCCACGTGCGGGGCGTCATTGACGTAGTAGATCGGAGTGGTGATGTAGAAGCGGGACATTGCCCTGCAGCGTACCGATCAGGGCCGACCCGACTGACACGCTCCCGTCCGGTCGGCGGCACGTCGCCATAGGATGCTCGGCAATGGACGCCATCGGACCTGTCACCGAGCGGCAGTCCGGGGGCGAGCCGGCGAAGTCCCACCAGCGGGTGGCGGTCTACGGCATCTGCGAGGACCTCCGGGGCCCCGGCGGCCGAGTCCTCCTGGTCAGGGCGGCTCCCTACCTGACCGTGGCCGGACGATGGTTCCTACCCGGTGGCGGCATCGACCACGGCGAGGACCCGGTGACCGCTCTCGGGCGTGAGTTCGCGGAGGAGACCGGGTTGCACGTCGACGTCGGCGCGCTCCGAGGCGTGCTGTCCGATGTGATCACCCTGCCCGACGGCGCCAGCCTCCACACCGTGCGCATCGTCTACGGGATCGACGGATTCAGCGGCGCCCTCCGTGACGAAGCCGACGGATCCACCGATGCGGCCCAGTGGTTTCCCGAGGCCGGCATCCTCGACCTGCCACTCATGCCCTATGTGAAGCGCGCCCTCACCGAGCTGCGCTGAGCCCCGCCCGGGCTACCAGTTGGCGACGTGGCAGCCGCCGCGGCCGGTCTTCTCGGTGAACCGCTGGTGGTACTCCTCGGCGGGCCAGAAGGTGGACGCCGGTGTCACCTCGGTCACGATGGGACGCTTGAAGCGGGCCTGGTACTCGTCCAGCGAGGCCCGGGCCGCCTTGGCCTGCGCCTCGTCGTGGGTGAAGACCGCCGACCGGTACTGGGTGCCGTGATCGGGACCTTGCCGATTGAGCGTGGTCGGGTCGTGGTGGCGCCAGAACTCCTCCAGCAGGGTCTCGAAGGAGACCCGGGTCGGGTCGAACGTCACCAGCACCGCCTCGGCGTGGCCGGTGGTTCCGCTGCACACCTGCTCGTAGGTGGGCTCGGCCACCCCGCCACCCTCGTAGCCGGAGATGGCGTCGACCACACCGGGGATGGACCGGAGGAACTCCTCGACGCCCCAAAAGCAGCCGGCGGCGAAGGCGACCCGCTCGAGTCCTTCAGGTGTGTCGTCGGGGGCGATCCCCGGGGCCTGGGTGCTGTCCATCTGGGTACGTCCGAACATGGGCTCTCCTTCGGCTTCATCCGTCGTGGTGCCATCTGTACAACCGCCCGGTGCGTTGCGTCATTCCGGTGGTGCGGGGGTCGGGGCCGGGGCTGGCATCGGAGGGGACGTCGGGGTGGGACCCTGGCCGGGGTCGCGGGCGGCGATGGCCAGGGCGTAGACCCGCCGGCGTGGCACGCCGAAGGCGGCTGCCACCCCGTCGACCGCACCTCGGGTCCGCTCCCCCGCCGCCAGCCGCTCGGCCACCGCGGCGACCAACGCGGCATCGGCGACCTCCGGTTCGGCCACGTCCGGGGCGCCGGCAACCACCACGACCACTTCCCCGCGCACCGGTACCTCCCCGGCCCAGGCCACCGCATCGTCGAGGGATCCGCGCCAGACCTCCTCGTGCACCTTGGTCAGCTCGCGGGCCACGGCGACCAACCGGCCGCCCCCGCACGCCTCGGCCAGATCGGCCAAGGTGGCGGCCACCCGCCCGGGTGCCTCGAACACCACGGTGGTGCGGGGTTCGCCGGCCACAACCGCCACGCGCTCCTTCCGGCTCTTGCCGGACCGGGGGAGGAATCCCTCGAAGACGAAGCGATCGGTGGCCAGGCCGCTGGTGACCAGGGCGGCCAGCACGGCTGAGGGGCCCGGGACCACGGTGACCGGCAGTCCCGCCCGGGCCACGGCGGCCACCACCTTGGTGCCCGGGTCGGAGACCCCCGGCATGCCGGCGTCGGTGACCACCGCCACCGTGCCGCCCGCCGCCACCTTGCCCACCACCTCGTCGACCCGGTCGTCCTCGTTGTGCTCGTGGAGGGAGCGGAGGGGAACGCCGGTGATGCCGGCGTGGGTGAGCAGCTTGCGGGAGTGGCGGGTGTCCTCGCAGTAGATGACGTCGGCATCCTGCAGGGCCAGCACCGCTCGCGGCGACAGGTCGCCCAGGTTGCCGATCGGGGTGCCGATCAACACGAGTGCGCCTTCCTGTCCTCCGGTGACCGGGTCCGATCGGTCGGCGTCCGGCCCATCCTCGGCAGGGTCGGCGTCCGGCTCGGCGGGGTTGTCGCCGAGTTCGGCCGGACCGCCCCAGAACTCGAGCTCCTCGAGGATGTCCGGATCGAGTTCGTCATCGGGTGGCGGTCCGGCTCCGGTGGAGGTCATCCGCGCAGCTCCAACGGATCGCCGACCCGCAGGCCCCAACGCTCGAACGCACCGGCCTCCGCCTCGATCACCGACCGGCCCCCACGCCGGGGCAGCCCAATCCGCCAGGGCCGCATGGTGGTCATGCCCACCACCACCAGGTCCTTGTCGCAGAAGGCCACATCGATGGCGAACGCCATGCCGAGGGTGTGGACCGATCGGGTGTGCGGAAGGACCATCGCCCCCTCGTACCCGGTGCGGCCGAGCAGACCCTTGGCGCGTAGGCCCAGGCTGCCGGCGACCTCCGCCGCAGCCAGGACGTCCCCGTTGCGCAACAGCCAGCTCACCCGGTGACCCCGCCCCTACGAACCCGACTACAATCTCCGAACTGTGTCGAAACGAACGAACAAGCGCAAGCTCCGGGCCAAGAAGAAGGCCAACCACGGCAAGAAGCCGAACTGCGGCCGGGGCTGAGCCCCACGCGGTCCTGCCTCGTCCCGATCACCCTGCGGGGTGCCAGGCACGACCGAGGCGAGTGACCACGTCCACCAGTGCAGTCGGTCGGTCGGTGATGATCCCGTCCACCCCGAGTTCGCACAGCCGCTCCATCTCCACTTCCTCCTCGATGGTCCACACGTGGACGGCGAGCCCCTCCTCGTGGGCGACGTCGACGAAGCGCTGATCGACCAGCGTCACATCCCCGTAGCTCACCGGCACCTGCAGCGCCACGTGGCGTAGCGGCGCCGGCCGTTCCCCCGCCCGGACCGCCTGGTAGAAGCCGGCCGTGGCCGCCGTGCCGGCCGAGGTGGGGATCTGCGGGGCGAATGTGGCGAAGGCGTCGGTGGCCGCGTCGAGGAACGAGGCCACGATGACATCGTCGGTGCGCCCGAACCTCCGGAGCAGGACGGCCAACTTCTCTTCGTAGGGGGCCACCACCGGAGCGGTCCGCTTGATGTCGAGGTTGAGGACCACCCCGGGGAACTCCTCGAGCACCTCCTCCAGCAGGGCGATCCCGAACTGCGGGTCCTGCGGCGCCCTCCCGCGGAACGGGTACCGGTCCGGGTCGAGCCCCGGGGAGACGTCGGCACCCGGCGACCACCAGTAGGCATTGTCGAGGGCCCGCACCTGGGCCAGGGTCAGGTCGGCGATCTGGCCGGAGCTGTCAGTGGTCCGGTCCACCGTCGGGTCGTGGCACACGACGAGGTGGCCGTCCGCAGTGGCGTGGACGTCGAGTTCGATGCCGGTGGCCCCTGCCTCGAGAGCGGCGGCGATGGCGTGCAGCGTCGAAGAGGGCGCCTCCCAGGCACCGCCCTGATGGGCGTAGGCGATGACCCGCCGGTCCATCCATGGCGACGGTCGACGCGAGTCGGAGGAGACGGGCATGGAAGAACGGTAGCCTCTGACCCGCCATGCTGGACCACGTCTTCACCCAACTCGTCAGCTCTCACCGGAACGCGTTCGAGGCCGCGCTGTTGCAGCGCCAGGCCGTCGAGGAGCGGTTCCAGGTGGACGTCTTCCTCGGGGACGTCAGCTTCGAGACGTCCTACAGCCTCCCGGGCGAGGAGCGTCCCGCCCGCATCCGGGTGGACACCAGCCTGGACTGGCCCACCTGGAGCCAGACCTCCTACCGCAGCTGGTCGATCGGCGAGGAGCCTGACGAGCTGCCCGAGGTGTTGGTCGAGATCGCCTTCCGGGTCCAGGGGCTCGACCAGGTCCCCGACATCGGCCCTCTGCTCGCCGTACTTCCCGACCAGCTCGACGTCCTGGGGGACGAGCCCCTCCTGCGTGGAGCCGCCACCATCGAGCAGGTGATCCCCAACGACGATGCCAGCCGGACCGAGTGGGCCGTCGAAGTCTCCTACGAAGGATCGTGCCCGCTGGACGAGGCCATCCTGGACGAACCCGCCAGCCTGGACAGCGCCCTCGCCCCCCTCGGGCGCTCGGTGGCATCGGTGCTGGTGCGGATCGGCGACCTCCCCTTCACCTTCCGACCGATCGAGAGCCCTCCGGCCTGATCGCCCGGCGCGCCGATCAGCCGTCCAGGGCGGCGCAAACCCCGGCCAGATACACCTTCTGCAGCGCGGCAAACGCGTCCGTGCTGATCTTCGGGGTGATCTGAGCGTTGATCGACACGGTGACCGACTCCGATCCGTCGGCGGTGGAGCCGATGAACTGGGTATAGCCCGGCGTGTTGCCGGTGTGCCCGTAGACAGTCCCGCACCGTGTCTGGTAGCGGAAGATGGCCAGACCGACCGAGTTCACCCCGGGCCCCGGCGGTTCGGAGGAACCGGTGCGGAACCGGAACTGGGCGGCGTGGGTGACGGCATCGGTGGTGCCACCCCGGGCGTAGGCGCGCACGAAGGCGGTGGCGTCGAGCGGCGTGGAGACGACCCCTCCGGACGACCAGCTCCACCCGGCGGCGAAGAGGCCGGTCACATCGGTGGGTGCCAGCGGCGGGTCCGGCTGGTAGCCGGGGGCGAACGGCGCCGGCAGGGTCGCCCCTTCCGGCAGGCTGGTGCCGGTCAGGCCCAGCGGAGTCAGCACGCGGGTGGCGAGCTGTTCTTCATAGCTCTGGCCGGTGGCCGCCTCGACCATCAGGGCGACGATGATGTTGTCGGAGTTCGAGTACCGGTACTCCGACCCCGGATGGAAGAGCAGCGTCGGATCGGTCACGTAGGTCAGGAGCGTCTTGTGGGCCGGTGGGGTGAGAGGCGCGGCCAGCAGTGCGTCCCGGAACGCCGCGGTCTGGCTGAAGTCGGGGATCCCGCTGGTGTGCTGGAGCAGCTGGGCCAGGGTCACCTTCGACCATGCCGCCGGCAGAGCGGGGAGCCAACGTCCGACCGTGTCATTCAGGTGGAGCCTCCTCTGGCTCACCAGTGACAGGGCGACCGCACCGCTGAACGCCTTGGCCACGCTGGCCAGGCGGAGATGGTCCTGCGGGGTGATCGGCGTGGAGGCCCCGACCAGCGACGTGCCCGCACTGTGGACGGACAGGTGCCCGTGACGGTCCACCACCGCGATCACCCCCTGCGGTCCGTCGGACCGTGCCAGGAGCTGACCGATGGCCGTGTCGAGCGACGAGTGCTTGGCGCCGTCCGAGTGCGACGACGTCGCCCCCACCGCCGGTGCCGCCACAGCGAAGGCGACGATGAGGGTGAGGGCGAGGGTGAGTCCCAGCGAGGTCACGGTCGCCCTGCGGGTGGGCGGGATCCCGGTGTCCCGGCGGTCGGCACTCATCCCGGCAATCTACCGCTCGTCCTGAGGGGGTTGCCGAGAGAGGACCTCCGGCGCCCCGGTCGGGACGCCAGGCGATCTGCGGACCGGCCGAGGGCCAGCCTGAGGGCCAGACCCAGGGCCAGACCCAGGGCCAGCCGGGTCAGGCGAACAGACCCGACGCCACGGCCAGGGCCCGGAGATCGGCCTGCGGTCGGGCCCCGACATGAGAGATGACCTCGGAGGCACACACGCTGCCCAGCCGGGCCGAGTTCTCGGGAGTGAGCCCGTTGGTGATGCCGTAGAGGAAGCCGGCGGCGAACAGATCCCCCGCCCCGGTGGTGTCCACCACCCGTTCGACTGGTCCGGCAGGCACGGCGACCGGACCCGAGGCGGTGACCACCACGCTTCCGGCCGCACCACGGGTGAGGACGGCGAGGACACCGGTCTCCGACACGGCATCGACCGCGGCATCGAAGTCGGGCACGTCGAAGAGCATGGTGATCTCGTCCTCGTTGGCGAAGAGCATCTCGAGGTCGCCGGTGAGCAGGTCGAGGAACTCCCGTCGGTGGTGCTCGACGCAGAAGGGATCGGAGACCGACAGGGCCACCGCCGCATCGTTGCGGTGGGCCATCTCGATGGCCTCGCGCATGGCCACCTTGGCCGTCGGCTGCTCCCACAGGTATCCCTCGAGGTAGACCACCTGCGACGCGGACAGGTGCCCGTCGTGGAGGTCGGACGAGGCGAACTCCGAAGCCACGCCCAGATGGGTGGCCATGGTCCGCTCGGCGTCGTCGGTGACCAGCACCAGGCAGTGGCCGGTCACCACCTTGCCGGGTACCGCCTTGGTGGGCGTGGGGTCGAAGGCCACGCCGATGGAGCGGATGTCGTGGGTGAACGCCTGGCCGAACTGGTCGTCGGCCACCCGACCGAGGAAGGCCGCCCGTCCACCCAGGGCGGCGATGCCGGCGGCGGTATTGGCGGCCGAGCCACCGGAGGCCTCGGTGGTCGGCCCCATGGAGGCGTAGATCGACTCGGACCGCTCGTGGTCGACAAGGGCCATCGTCCCCTTGATCAGATCGAGCGTCGTCAGGTCCTCGTCCTTGGCCGAGGCCAACACGTCGACCAACGCATTGCCGATGGCCACGACATCGAGCCGGGGTATCTCATCCACCTGGCCGTCACCTTCGAAGTCGACAGCGCCGGGTACATCGAGAGAATCGCTGGATTGGGAGTCAGTCTGCACGGCCCGACGGTAGCCTGCCCCACATGAGCGCTCTGACATCTGCCGGAACCGGCCCCATCGAGGACCTTCCCGAGTACCTCCTGCCCCCCTCGGTCCGGCCCCACGCCTACCGCCTGGTGCTGACCCCCGACCTCGGCACCGCCACCTTCGTCGGCGATGTCGAGATCGATGTCACCGTCGAGGAGGCCACCGACACGATCACCCTCAACGCCGCCGAGCTGGAGATCACCTTCGTCGAGCTCAACGATGCCGACCCCGACGGCGGCTACGCCCTCGCCCCCACCGACATCGCCCTCGATCCCGACGAGGAGCGGGCCACCTTGACGTTCGCCGAGTCGATCCCGACGGGGCCGGCCACCCTCCACCTGGGATTCACCGGCATCCTCAACGACAAGCTCCACGGGTTCTACCGGTCCACCTTCACCGACGAGGCCGGCGTCGAGCATGTCATCGCCACCACCCAGATGGAGTCGACCGATGCCCGCCGGGCCTTCCCCTGCTGGGACGAGCCGGAGCTGAAGGCCACCTTCGAGGTCACCCTGCTGGTCGACGACGCCCTGGCCGCCTACTCAAACGGCCCGGTGGTGGAGGAGACCATCGAGCCGGACGGGAGGCGTCGGGTCCGGTTCGCCCCGACCATGGTCATGTCCACCTACCTGGTCGCCTTCATCGTCGGGCCGCTGGAGGCCACCGCGCCGGTGGACGTGGGCGGCGTGCCCCTCCGCATCGTCTATCCGCCCGGCAAGGCGGACCTGACCCCCTTTGCCCTCACCGTGGGCGCCCACGCCCTCAACTTCTTCACCGAGTACTTCGGGATCCCCTATCCCTCGGACAAGCTCGACCTGGTGGCCATCCCCGACTTCGCCTTCGGGGCCATGGAGAACCTGGGATGCGTGACCTTCCGCGAATCGGCGCTGCTGGTCGACCCGGCCAAGGCATCACGGGTGGAGCTCGAGCGGGTGGCCGACGTGGTCTGCCACGAGATCGCCCACATGTGGTTCGGCGACCTGGTCACCATGAAGTGGTGGACCGGCATCTGGCTCAATGAGGCATTCGCCACCTTCATGGAGGTTCTCGCTGTCGACGCCTTCCGTCCCGAGTGGCAGCGCTGGGTGAGCTTCGGCGTGGAACGGGAGGCGGCCATGGCCGTCGACGGTCTGCACTCCACCCGGTCGGTGGAGTTCGCGGTGGGACGGCCCGAAGAGGCCCAGGGCATGTTCGACGTCCTCACCTACCAAAAAGGCGGCAGCGTCCTGCGCATGCTGGAGCAATTCCTCGGACCGGACGTCTTCCGCGAGGGCATCCACGACTACCTGACCACCCACAGCTACGCCAACACCGTGACCTCCGACCTGTGGGACGCCCTCGAACGGTCGAGCGGGCGGTCGGTGAGGACCATCATGGACACTTGGATCAACCAGGGCGGCTATCCGCTGGTCACCGTGGGCGACGACGGCTCGCTCACCCAACGACCCTTCTCGTATTCGGGGGATCCCGGTGGGGCCATCGGCTCGGCCTGGCAAGTACCGGTCCTCACCCGGACGCTCGGGACCGTGGACGTCGACCCCCAGCCCATCCTGCTGGACGGGAAGTCCACCCCCACCGGCGGCGCGGCCACCCAGGGCCGCCTGGTCAACGCCGGAGGCTCCGGCTACTACCGGGTGTCGTACCCCGCCGATGTGGTCGACCACCTGGCCGGACAACTGGGCGAACTGGCCCCCTTGGAGCGGTACAACCTGGTCTCGGACACCTGGGCCGCCGCCCTGTCCGGGCAGGCGCCATTGGCCAACCTGCTCCGTCTGGCCCGCGCGCTGGTGGACTCGGCCGAGGACGACCCCAGCGTGTGGTCGGTGGTCCTCGGTGCCTTCGGGCTCTTCGACCGGATCGTCCCCGACGCCGATCGCCCGGTACTGGCCTTGGCCGTGCGCACCCTGCTCGCACCCCTGGCCCGTGGCCTCGGCTGGGACCCCCGTGACGATGACGGCGAACGCACCCCGTCACTGCGTTCGATGGCCCTGCGCACCCTGGGCACCATCGGCGACGATCCCGACACCAAAGCCGAGGCGAAGCGGCGGTTCGCCGCAGCCGCAGCCGCACCCGGCGGCGGGGACGGGGGCCCGCTCCATCCCGACACCGAGGCGGCGATCCTCGAGATCGTCTCCTCCGACGGCGGGGAGGAGGAGTTCGAGGCAATCCTCGCCCGCTACCGGAAGCCGGCCAACCCACAGGAGGAGAACCGGTATCTCTACGCGCTGGTCTCCTTCGTCCAGCCCGAGCTCGCAGATCGGACCTTCGACCTCCTGGTGTCCGAGGTCCGCACCCAGAACGCCCCCTACGTGCTGTCGGCCCTGCTGGCCAACCGGGTGACCGGACCGGCTGCCTGGCAACGGACGACCGAGGAGTGGGACACCCTGGTGTCCAGGTTCCCCACCAACAGCCTGCCGCGCATGCTGGACGGGGTCCGGACCCTGTGCACGCCCCCCGGATTGGCGGACCAGGTGCGGGAGTTCGTCATCTCCCATCCACTGTCCGGCGGGGGCAAGACCGTCGAGCAGATCCTCGAGCGCCTTGCGGTGAACTCGGCCTTCGGAGCGCGGGAGGGAGCGGGACTGGCCGCCACACTCACCCGGGCCCTGGAGCTGCCTTCTGCGTGAGAGCCCACGAAGGTTCGGGTTCCCTTCGCCATGAACCGCCGCCCCGATCGGAACCACCAGCCGGATGGGGCGCCCGCGACGGAGCCTGTCGGGAGGGGCAACGACGACGACTTGGGTTAGCTTCTGGCGGGGCATTCTCGGCCGATCGCATGCCTCCCCGGCATGCGAGGTTGGAAGCGCCTGGCGATCGGGTCCGGCATGAGGGGGTTGCGTGGGGGGATGTCGGGTGCACGCGGGATCCAATGGGAGTGTTCAGGTGAGGTCGGGGACGGCTGATGCGGCTCATTCCTGAGCGTGCTCCTTTGGGGGTGGGCACCCAGCTCACGTACATACCGGCCTTGGACGGCATTCGTGCCATTGCCATCCTGGCGGTGATGGCCAACCATGGCGGACTCCCCTGGTCGACGGGAGGGCTTCTCGGTGTCAATGCGTTCTTTGTCCTGAGCGGGTTCCTCATCACCCAGCTCCTCCTCAAAGAGTGGACGCAGTCCGAAGCCATCCGGCTTCTCGCATTCTGGGGTCGTCGGGCCCGACGTCTACTGCCTGCGCTGTTCCTGCTCCTGCTCGGCATCGGGATCTATGCCGTGTTCTTCGCCCCGAACGGCACCCGCCCGTCCCTGCTCGGCGATGGCCTGAGCACGTTGTTCTACGTCAACAACTGGCATCAGATCGCTGGCGGGCAGAGCTACTTCGTCCGGGTTTCGGCACTGTCCCCCCTGCTCCATACCTGGACACTGGCCATCGAGGAGCAGTTCTACCTGATCTGGCCGATTGTCGTGTTCGGTGTACTCAGACTGTGGCGATCCACTCGGGGGCTACTCCTCGTGGCGGTGATCGGAGCGCTCGTCTCCGCAGCCGAAATGGCCTATCTGTACCACCCGGGTCTCGACCCCAGCCGGATCTACTTCGGGACCGACACTCGGGCCCAGGACGTGCTCGTCGGGGCTGCGCTCGGGATCATGCTCTTCGGGCGGACTCCCTTGGTGAGGCGGTCCTCCAGGACCGCCCTCGGCGCACTCGTAGCGGTGGCGGGCGTGGTGTTCATTGCCGTCTGGGCTCAGACCAACGGCACGGGGGCATTTTCCTACCATGGCGGATTCCTACTCGCCGATCTCATGGTCGCCGTCGTCATCTCCGGAGCAGTCCTGGCCCCCAGGGACCTTCCTGCTCGCGCCCTCTCGTTCGGTCCGCTTCGGTTCATCGGACTGATCTCCTATGGCCTCTACCTCTGGCACTGGCCGATCTTCTTGGTCGTCAACCACAATCGGACCGGCTTGACGGGCGGTGGTCTGTTCGCCATTCGCTTCGTGGCCACCGTCGTCGTCGCCGGGCTGTCGTGGTACCTGGTCGAGATCCCGATCCGACAGATGAAGTTCCGAACGTGGCGCTCGTGGACCCTGATCCCGGCTGGCGTCCTCGTCGTGACCGGTGTGCTCATCGCCACGACGAACATGTCTGATGCAGGGCCGACCCAGAATTCGACTGCAGTGCAACGTCAGGCCTATTTCGTGACGAGCTTTCCGAAGGCAGGCACTTCGAAACGCGTCCTGTTCGTCGGAGACTCCCTCGCCCTGTATGTCGGCTACGGGCTGGCGCCTTACGCCTCCCGGTACGGGATCACCATCGGCGGCCGATCAATATCCGGCTGCGGGCTGGCGACCGTTGTGCCCTACACCATGCACGGTACAACGACGTACCCGTTGGCCCCCTGCGCGCAATGGCCGACGCTCTGGCAGTCCGACGTCGACCAACTCCATCCGGATCTGGTCGTGGTGGTGGTCGGATGGTGGGAGGCCATGGGCCGAATGTACGAAGGGACGTGGCAGCATCTCGGCCAGCCGACGTTCGACGCCTACGAACAGGGACAAGTCGAACGTGCCGTCTCCGTCCTGACATCCAACGGTGCGCGAGTGGCTCTGATGACGGCTCCCTATTTCCATACGGGCGAGCAGCTCGACGGCCGGTCTTGGCCCGAGGACCAACCCTCGAGAGTCCGGGTCCTCAACGGGATCATCCAAGCAGTGGCCGACCGGCATCGGAGTTCGGTGACCGTGGTACCCCTCAACCGCTACCTCGATCCCCAAGGTCATTTCACCTGGACGATCGACGGCAAGGTGATGAGGTTGGGCGACGGGGTCCATACGACACCAGCAGCGGGTGCATATCTGGCGCCCAAGATCCTCCCCCAGCTGGCTGCTTTCGCACGCGCACAGGGCTGACTGCCGTCATGGCCAGGGAAGCCCACTCCATTCTCTAGTCTGACAGGGTGCAGTTCGGAGTCATCGCCACCGTCTTCGCCATCATCTTCGTGGCGGAGCTACCGGACAAGACGATGATCGCCACCCTGATCATGGGAAGCCGGTACCGCCCGGTGCTGGTGTGGCTGGGGGCGACACTGGCCTTCGGGATCCACGCCGCGGTGGCCGTGGCCGTCGGTCAGCTGCTCCAACTCCTCCCCCACAAGGCGATCGAAGCGGTCACCGCCATCCTCTTCGCCGCTGGTGCCGCCTACCTCCTGTTCGTCCCGGAGGCGGAAGAGGAGCTGGAGGGCGAGGAAGAGGCCGACTCGGCCCGCAAGGGGCGCAAGACGGTGGCCGCCGCCTTCCTGGTCATCTTCATCGGCGAATTCGGGGATCTCACCCAGATCCTCACCGCCAACCTGGCCGCCAAGTACCACGCGCCGGCCGAGGTCTTCATCGGCGCATTCGCCGGCCTGGCCACGGTGGCCGCGGTGGGTGCCTTCGGCGGTCGGGCCCTGTTGCGGGTGCTTCCCCTGGCGGTGATCCGCAAGGCCGGGGGCGTGCTGCTGGCCGGGTTCGCCATCTACACGCTGGTCATCCTGATCCGGGGCTGAA